>NZ_JBFAPT010000028.1:0-143048 GCF_040676845.1 Nonomuraea sp. NPDC049504 | reverse complement strand
CGAACGGCACGATCGAGAAGGCCAGGAACGCCGGCACGACCATGATGACCGGCGCCAGCAGGTAGAGCACCTTGTCCACGGTCCGCGGGAAGATGCCCTCCTTCAGCCCCATCTTGATCGCATCCGCCACGGACTGCAGGATGCCGAACCTGCCCGCCCGGTTGGGGCCGTACCGGTGCTGCATGCGTGAGATCAGCTTGCGCTCGAACCAGACCCCGAAGACCACGCTCAGGGATAGGAAGACGAACAGCGTCACGGCCTTGACGATCGTGATCCACAAGGGGTCCTTGCCGAAGTCGGCCAGAGTGGGGCCGGCCTGCACGGTGAGCATCATGAGCGGCGATGCTAGGCGGAGAGACGATCCACGTCTTGAACAAGTGCGAACAGCTGTTTCGGCGTCAGCGCCGTCATCCCCCGCACCTCGCGGCTGAGATGCGACTGGTCGGCGTACCCGCACGCGACCGCCGCGCTCAGCGTCGCCCCGGGCCGCCGCAGCACCTCCATGGCCCGCTGGAACCGGGCGACGCGCGCGACCGTCTTGGGCGACAACCCCACCACCCGGCGGAACCCCAGCTCCAGATAGCGCCGGCTGACACCCAGCTCAGCGGCCAGGGCCGTGACGGTGAGCCCTTCGGCCGGCGCCTGCAGCCGCCGCCAGGCGTACATGATCAGCGCGTCGTCGTCGGCCGGACGCGCCCGCGCCGTCAGCACCTCTTCCAGCACCGCGAAGCGCCCCTGCCAGGACGGGGCGGCGGCCAGCCGCTCGGCCAGCTCCTTCACCCGCGCCCCCTCCAGGCGAACGGCCGTGTCGGCGAGGTCACGCATGGAGGTGCCCAGCAAGGCCGACATGCCGGCCGGCGTGAGCCCGACGGCCACCCCGTCGTACCAGCCCACCTCGCCCGCGGGGGACGCCACGCTGCGCGGGCCGGTGAGGACCGCGGGCAGACCGGTGCAGTCGATGATCAGCGTGGCCGCGTTGAGCGGCAACATCCTGCTGGGCGGCGGCGCCGTCGCCGAGACGCGGTGGCTCGCCCAGCCCAGCACGTACGGCCGCAGATGCGGCGGCGCCGTACGAGCGACCATCCGCAAAGGCTTCGCCCGCGCCTCCGCCGGCAGCGAATGGACCGCCATCGAACCCCCGATCGAGAGAGGCTGACCTGTCGCGATCACTCTAAGCCGCGTGCCCGCCTTCGACACCTGGAAGGACCGGTACGGCGGAGGCGCCCCCGCAGGTCCTCCCCCGTCCTTGCGCGAGCGCCTCGCTCCTCGATGAGCGCCGGTATGCCTCGGTCTGTCGCTAGTTGAAGCAGTCCTGCTTGTGGAGCGCGATGCCGTACTCGGTGACCTTGCCGCGCGAGACGGTGAAGCTGTAGTACGCCTTCTTGTTGCCCGGGACCGCGGTCACGTAGTAGCCGTGGAAGTTCTTCTTGACCCGCGGGTACGCCGCCTTCAGCTGCTTGGCCGTGGAGCCGATCTTGATGCCCTGCGGCGTCTTCATGCCCTTCGCGGCGAAGATGGCCGCCAGCCCCACGCGCGGCGAGATGTAGACGCCCACCGAGTTCTTCGGCGTCCTGAACCGCTTGAGATCCCAGCCGGAGCAGCCGGAGCCGCCCGACAGCTTCTTGACCACGCCCCCCGTCGCCTGAGCCTGCTCGGCCGTCATCCCCAGCTTGACGGCACCGTACCCGTGCGGGCCCAGCGTCGGCGCCTTCACCTCCGCCACCGCCGCGGTGGCACCGGAGACCAGCAGCGAACCGGCGAGGAGCGAAGCCCCGATCATCGTCTTCATCATGTCTGCTTTGATGCCGCCACATCACCGAAGGTTCTCCGCACGATCACGTTTCTGATCACCAGATGATTCAGCGCCGCCCGTCATCGGCCGGGACCAGCGTGGCCAGATAGCCGCGGAAGACCACGACCACGTCCCCGCTCGAGAACACTTCCGCGAGCGTTCGCCGGCACCACTCGCGCGCCCGCTCGGCGCTGTCGTCCCCACGCGCGATGGCATTCGCGACGCCGACCTCACCCAGCACGTAGCGGAGATAGCCGTCGAACGTCATCGGCACAGGAACCTCCACATCGGCGCAGTCGAGCAGGCGCAGGCCCGTCCCGGCGAGGGGCAGTTCCGCCACGGTGAGCGGCCGCCAGCCGGAGGAACCGGGAAAGCGCTGCTCGAACACCGCGAACCAGGCCGCCAATGCGTCGGTCGTGGGGGAGTGGCGGCCTTTGGCGAAGTCGTACAGGAGGAAGACCCCGTCGGAGGTCAGGACGCGGGCCACCTCGGCGAGGGCCGGCGGCAGGTCGGTGTAGTTCAGCGAGCCGGCGGCGGTCACCAGGCCGAACGAAGCCGCCCCGAACGGCAGTGCCTCCGCCGTGCCGACGACGAAGCGAGCGGACGGCGCGACGGCCCGCCGGTGGGCGAGCATCGCGGGGACCGGCTCCACGCCGACGACCTGCCTGGCCCACGGTACGAGTGCGGCCGTGGACACGCCCGCGCCGCACCCGATGTCCAAGGCCCGGCCGACCGGGCTCTCGAGGCGAGCCGATTCGAGGATCCGCCGATGCACGGGTGGACGGTCGAAGGCGTAACCGGCCGCCAGGCGTTCGTTGTCATAGACACTCGTCATGGCCGCCTCCTTGCCACCCCTGACAGGCACGTCCACGCCGCTGACAGGACAGCCAGGGCCGTCCGTCCCTGAATGTCGGCTTTCATGGGCGGGTGGCCTTGAGGAAGAGGTCCACCAGGGTGTCGGCGTAGTCGGGGGTCAGGGGGCCTGAGCGGTAGATCCAGCGTTGGAAGAGGGGGGCGTACAGGAGCTCGAGAGCCACCCCCAGGTCGAGGTCGGCGGCGAGCTGGCCGGCCTGCTGGGCGCTGCGCAGCCGGGCCTTCTTGACCTCGTCCACCGGGGCGGCCAGGCGTTCGCGGTACTGCGCCGCGAGGCCGGGGTCGTTGATGATCTCCGTGGTGAGCGCCCTGATCGGGCCTTCGAACGCCGGGTCGGCGAACTCCGCCACCGTGGCCCGCATCACCGTCTTCAGGTCGGCCTCGATGTCGCCGGTGTCGGGCAGCGCCATGCCGCCCTCGTCCGCCTCGCTCAAGGCAAGGAACGCGTCGAAGATCACCGCGCCCTTGGAACGCCACCAGCGGTAGATCGTCTGCTTGCCGACGCCGGCCCGGGCGGCGATGGCCTCGATGGAGACCTTGGCGTAACCCACCTCGGAGACCAGCTCGCGGGCGGCGTCGAGGATCGCCTGGCGGGAGCGCTCACTGCGGCGTGCAGGGTCGGGGTGCTTGGGCATGCGAGGCAGCATAGCACTCCAGCGAGACGAGACGGTCCGTCTTGACAGCGGTGCGCGCGGGCCTCATAGTTGAGGCATCTCGAAGCGAGACGGGCCGTCTCGTCTCGTAAATGCTGATCAAGGAGTGCATGTTGACCCGAGTATGGTTCATCACCGGTGCGTCGCGGGGCCTCGGACGGGCCTTCACCGAGGCGGCGCTGGCCGCCGGAGACCGTGTCGTCGCAGCCGCACGGAACGTGGAGCCGCTGGCGGAGCTGGCCGACAAGCACCCCGATGCTCTCGTACGGCTGCCGCTCGACGTGACCGACCGCGCGGCAGTGTTCAAGGGCGTGGAACAAGCCGTGGCCGCCTTCGGCCGGCTCGACGTCGTGCTCAACAACGCGGGCGGGCTGCTGCTCGGAATGGTGGAGGAGGCCACTGAGGAGCAGCTCAGAGCCCATTTCGACGTCAACTTCTTCGGCGCCGTCTGGGTCACCCAGGCCGTCGTGCCGCACCTGCGCGCCCAGGGCTCCGGCCACCTCCTCCAGGTCACCTCGATGGGCGCGAGCGGCGGCTTCGCCTCGACCGGCATGTACGCGGCGGGCAAGGCCGCGCTCAACTCGGTGAGCGAGGCGGCCGCCATGGAGGTCGAGCCGTTCGGCATCAAGGTCACCATCCTGCAGATGGGCGGCTACGACACCGGCCTGTTCACGGTGGGCACCACCATGACCGAGCCCGACCCGCTGTATGCGGAGCTGCGCGCCAAGCTCGCCGAGATGTGGGGCGACGACGCCGGCCCCGACCCGAGCACCGCCGTGCCCGCCGTCATGGAGTTGCTCGACCTGCCCGAGCCGCCGGTGCGGCTCATCGTCGGCGGCGCCTCCTACGACATGGTGCTGCAAATGGAGCAGGCGCGGATCGAGCAATACCGGGCCTGGGAACGACTCAGCCGCCTCGCGCCCGGATGAAACTATTCGGCGGGCTCGTACGTCCCAATAAATAAGTGGCACGGCCGTCGGGCCCGCCGTTAGTGTCATTCAGGAAAGCAAGAGGGGTCGCCCCCTCCGTCGATCAGCGACAAGGAAAGGCCAGCCATGCTTCTCGCAGCCGCCGCACTCGGGCAGGAACGGCGCCGCTGTCGCCGGCTTGCCGCGCTGGGCTGCGCCCTGCTGCGCGAGGCTTCCGGGTAAACCTCGAAGAGGAGCATTCCGGAGGCCGCCAGGTGACCACCAGGCGGCCTTTCCTTTTGCCGATTGACAATTCCACAGTGGAGCACCATGGGCTGATGGTGAAAAGGCATCACACCTGCCTTGCAAGCAGGAGTTCGGGTTTCGAGATTCCGTCGGTCCACGTCGCCGCAGAGGCCGAACAGGTAAGGCAGCTGGCTTCCAACCAGCAGGACGGGGTTCGAGTCCCCGCTGCGGCTCCACGCGTCCGTAGCCCAACGGGAGAGGCACCGGTTTCAGGAACCGGACGGTGCGGGTTCGAATCCCGCCGGACGTACCAGGCCCCGTTCGTCCAGTGGTCAGGACACCCGGCTTTCACCCGGGAGATCGCCGGTTCGAATCCGGTACGGGGTACGGGCCCCATAGCTCAATGGATCAGAGCGCCGGCCTACGAAGCCGGGTCCGTCGCAGGTTCGAATCCTGCTGGGGCCACGTCATGCGCGAGCTGGGCACCTGGTGAGCCCACCCGGCTGTAAACCGGGCGCTTCGGCTGTGGCGGTTCGACTCCGTCCTCGCGCACCGCCTCTCAAAGAGGCTTGGCGCAGTTCGCCGGTGCGGAGGTCGGCCTGCAAAGCCGATTCGTGCGAGTTCGACTCTCGCCTGCGTCTCGATGAGTACATCCCCAGAAATGCCTATCGGCGATATCGTAAGTCCCGCTATCGCGACGGCGGCACCGGATACTCGGGCGGCTCGAGCGAGGGAGGCTTCGGCAGCGGAGAAGGTGGAGACGGCGAAGACTGAGGGTCCTTCCTCGCAGGGGCGCAAGCCCGTATCGACGGTGGTGCGCGTGGTTTCGGCGGTCGGCCTCTACGGACTTTTCATCCTGGTGCCGTTCGCCTTGTACAAAGCTGTGGCGCAGGCCAGGGGAGATGCGGAGATGACGGTGCTCTCCGATCTGGTCGGATTCTCTCTGTGCCCGGGCTTGAGCATGCTCGCCCTGGCTTTCGTGGTCGAGCGCGTCTCCTATCGGCTCCGTGATGTCTTCATGCTGCTCATTCCCGGATACGGCCTGATCTGGGCCGGGGTCATCATGTGGCGGCTCGCCTATCTGCCGCACCGCGACTGGCCGGAGAGAGCGCCTCAGCCGAGGCGGTCCGCCCGCTCGAGCAGATAGCGCTGCTCCACCTGGTTTCCGGTCAGGGCGGCGGCCTCGCGATACAGCCGCGCCGCGCCCGCCGGGTCGCCGGTCAGCTGGAGCAGGTGGGCGCGCACCGCGCGTTCGCGCTGCCGGGTCAGCGGGTCCTCGTCCAGCCGGTGCCGGCGGTTGAGGTCGTCGAGCAGCGCCAGCCCGCGCACCGGCCCGTACGCCTGCGCCACCGCCACCACCCGGCTCAGCCGCACCGGCGCGGTCGGGCTGAGCCGTTCGAGCCACAGGTACAGCGCCGCGATCTGCGGCCAGTCCGTCTGCTCCGGCGTCTCGGCGGCGGCGTGCACGGCCGCGATGGCGGCCTGCAACTGGTACGGGCCCACCTCCCGCCGAGACCAGACCGCGTCGATGAGCCGGGTGCCTTCGCGGATCAACCCCGGGTCCCACCGCGCCCTGTCCTGCTCCTCCAGCGGCACCAGCTCGCCATGATCGCCCGTACGCGCGGCCCGCCGCGAGTCGGTCAGCAGCATCAACGCGAGCAGCCCGGTCGCCTCGGCATCGTCCGGCAGGGAGTCGCGGAGCATGCGAGCCAGCCGGATCGCCTCGCCCGTGAGATCGACCCGGGCGAGCCGATCACCCGCGGAGACCGTGTAGCCCTCGTTGAAGATCAGATAGAGCACCCGCATCACGGCGGCCACCCGGCCGGCGCGGTCGGCGCCGCTCGGCGGGGTGAACCGGGCGCCGGCGCGCGCCAGCTGCTGCTTGGCGCGGCTGATCCGCGTACCCATCGTGGCCTCCGTCATGCCGAAGGCGTGCGCGATCTCGGCGGTGCTCAGCCCGCCCACCGCCCGCAGCGTGAGCGCCACCTGGGAGGTGGCGCTCAGCGCGGGATGGCAGCAGAGCAGCAGCAACGCGAGGCTGTCGTCCGCCTCCTGCGGTGGGTCGGAGCGCCGGGACGGCTCCTGCATGGCCAGCTCGGCGACGCCCGCCTCGTGCTCGCGGCGGCGCCTGGCCTGCTCCGAGCGGAGCAGGTCCACCATCCGCCGGTAGCCGATGCGGATGAGCCAGCTGCGCGGATTCTCCGGTACGCCGTCGGCCGCCCAGGTACGGCTCGCGACCAGGAGCGCCTCCTGCACCGCGTCCTCGGCGACGTCGAAGTGCCCGAAACGGCGTACCAGCGCACCCAGGACCTGCGGCGCCTCCGTACGCAGCAGCTGCTCCACCCCGGTCATGCCGCGAAGTCGTCGCCCATGATCGGGCGGATCTCGATCGGCTCGCCCAGCACCTCCACGATCCGCGAGGCGATCTCGACGGCGCGCTCCCGTCCGGCGACGTCGATCACGGCGAAGCTCGCGAGCACCTCCTTGAGCTCGGCGAACGGCCCGTCGGTCGCCACCACGCCGTCCGCGCCCTTGCGCACGGTGGTGCTGACCACCGGATGGCCGAGCCCCTCGCTGGTGACGAACTCGCCGGTCGCGATCAGCTCCTCCTCGAACTTCTGGTACGCGGCGAACGCGGCCAGCGCCTCCTCCGATGGCGTGTCGGCGGTCGCGGCGTCCCAGGCGGCGGCCGGGGTGTAGCTGAGCAGCAGATATTTCACGATGTTCCTCTGATCGACGGTTCTTTTCGCTACCTCGTCACCGCTACCAGGATTTCGACGCGCCCTCGCTGTGATCCACATCACAGCGGCAAGACGTCGAAGACCGGCGACCGCCTCCGAGGTATCAGCAAGCACCCACCAAGGAGGACAAAATGACCAACCAGCCGACCCCCGCGATGAAGGCCCTGGACCGCCTCGTCGGCACCTGGACGATCACCGGCGGCGCCGAGGGAACCGTACGGTACGAGTGGATGCCCGGCGGCTTCTTCCTGCTCCAGCACGTCGAGCTCACCCAGTACGGCCAGCAGGTCACCGGCATGGAGGTGATCGGCCACCCGCGCCCGTTCGGCGAACCGGCCGGCGAGGACGTCGTGTCGCGCTTCTACGACGCGGAGGGCAACACCCTCGACTACGTGTACGAGCTGACCGGCGACAAGCTGACCATCTGGGGCGGCGCGAAGGGCGGCCCGGCGTACTTCGAGGGCACGTTCAGCGCCGACGACACCACCCTCACCGGCGAGTGGGTCTACCCGGGCGGAGGCGGCTACGCCTCCACCATGACCAGGAAGTAGCCGGACGGGTGCGGAGTTCCGCGCGCGGACGCGGAACTCCGGCCCGGCCCAGCCCGGCTCAGCCCCGCTCAGCTCAACCGGGCGGCGGCGTAGGCGGCCATGGCGTCGCGCACGTACGCGGCGAGCCCTTCGGCGATCCGCTCATAGTTCGCCGCGAACCGCTCGTCGTCGGCCTGCATCCGCCCCAGATGCGCGTACTGCTCGGCGGTGGGCGTCCAGAACCGGCTCATCAGCCGGAAGGGGACGTCCAGCTCGGCGAGCACCGCGGGGGCGTCGGCCGGGGTGCCGGCGGCCATGAGCTCGGCCAGCCGGATCATGCCCGCCGTCGCCTCCTCCTGCATCCGGCCGAGCTCCTCGGGCGAGAGGCCGTCCAGCATCTCCTGCTGCCCGGACTGCTCCCAATGCCCCGGCCACCGCTCGCGCGCCTCCGCGCCGTGGCGGGCGGCGTCGAATCCCTCGAACAGGTTCTCCGGCCTGCTGATTCTGGACATGCCGTGCTTCCCTTCTGTGTGTTCGAGCTCGGTGATGGTCCTGGCCACCATGCGCGCCATCGCGTCCAGGCGGTCGCGTTCCCGCAGGACGCGCTGGTGGTGTTCGCGCAGGGCGGCCAGGGGGTCGGTGTGCCGGTCGACGATCTCCTTGATCTCGGGGAGGCCGAGTCCGAGCTCCCGCAGCACGAGGATCTGCTGCAGGCGCAGCAGCTGCGCCTCCTCGTAGTGGCGGTAGCCGTTGTCGCCGACGCGGGCCGGGATCAGCAGCCCGATCGCGTGGTAGTGACGCAACGTCCTGGACGTCACACCCGACATCCGCGCCACCTGTGCGATCGACCACGCCATGTCCCGCCCACCGTCCCGTCCCGTTCACCGAGCCGGATCTTCCGGCTCCCGCACGACGCTAGATATTGACGTAACGGCAGAGTCAAGCACGCCGCTGCCCGTACCGGTCGATCGGCGCTTGACGGCTTGCGGCTCCCGTAGGGGGAGCTGGCAGGGTGGCGGCATGGAGCGGTACTTCACGATCGGCGACCTGGCCCGCCGTACGGGGCTGACGGTCAAGACCATCCGGTTCTACGCCGACCGCGGCATCGTGCCGCCCACCTGCCGCAACGCGGCCGGCCACCGCCTGTACGACGACGTCGCCCTGGCCCGCCTTGAGCTCGTGCGCACGCTGCGCGAACTCGGCATCGACCTGCCCACGATCCGCAAGGTCGTGACCCGGGAGGTGCCGCTGCCCGAGGTGGCCGCGGCGCACGCCGAGGCGGTGGCGGTGCAGATCCGGATCCTGCGGCTGCGGCATGCCGTCCTGACGACCATGGCCGAACGCGGCACCACCCCAGAGGAGATGGACGTGACCCACCACCAGGCCGAACGCCGGCACCTGATCCAGGACTTCCTCGACAGCGTGCTCGACGACCGGCACGCGGGCATCCGTACCACGATGACGCCCGAGCTGCCGGACGATCCCCGCCCCGACCAGCTCGCGGCCTGGACGGAGCTGACCGGCCTCATCAGAGATCCCGGGTTCCGCACCCACCTGCGCACGATGGTGGCGCGGCTGGACTTCACGGTGCCGCCGCGCCCCGACCTGGGCGCCACCGTACGCATGCTCGTGGCCCCGGCCCTGAACCTCGCGCCCGACTCGCCCGAAGCCGACGACGTGGTGGCGGGCCTGCGCGCCCTGGGACCGGCGGACGAGCTGCTGGCCAGGCTGGAGTCCATGAACGACCCTCGCCGCGACCGCTACTTCGAACTCCTCGCCACGATCAACGACTGGCCGCCGCCCGAACCGCTGACCCCCTCACTCACCTGGGCCGCCGAGGCCCTCCGCGCGTGAGCACGTCCCGCCCGGACGTCCCCGCCCTGCTCGGCCAGGTCCGCGACGCCGCCGGCCTGCGCACCGCCGTCCTCGCGCTCTGGGCGGAGAGCGCGGACGGCGCCCAGCGGCGCTGGGTCAGCCGTACATCAGGGAGACGTTGATGGTGGAGATGTAGTTGATCGCCATGTAGACGGCCCAGTTGCACCCGGCGGTCCCTGTGCCGGTGGACGACTGGCCCTTGTAGATGCCGTACGCCTTGTTGGCGTTGAACCAGGGGCCGCCGCTGTCGCCCGGGTAGCACTTCAGGCCGTCGCCGTGGTGCTGCTGGCGTGAAATCTCGGGTGGGCGGCGTCGCTGGGACGGGTGTGCCACTGCACATCGCTCTGGGCGTTACGTGCCTGGCGCCGGCCCGCCCCGCTGGCCGTCGGAGGCCGGTTCTGGGGTGAGCTCGATGCCGGCGGAGCGGATCTCCTCGGGCAGGGACGCGGGCAGCGTCGCCCGCAGCGCGGCCTCCCTGGCCGTGACCGGCACCGTGCCGCCGGTGCACCGTACGCGCAGGGCGAAGCCGCCTTCATGAGTGACGGTCGATCCGGCGAACGTGTCGGGGTGGGCGGCTGCGAGCTCCTCCACCAGCCTGGTGAACTCGCCCTGCGCCACGAGCCTGGCCCGCGCCTCATCGACTGTGACGTCGAACTCCTTGGCGTAGGACTCGTAGTCGAGCGCGAGCCCGTTCTCCGGTCCACCGCCGTCAGGCAAGTCGTCGTCCAGCACGGCGGTGCTGCCGACGCCGCCGGACGCCGCCTGCGCCGGAACCGGGGCCAGCAGCCCACCCACGGCTAAGAGCAGCGCGGTCGGCGCTCCCGGAACCCGCTTGTAGAGCCCATCCTCGCCCCTTCCGTCCGCCCTCGGGCGGGATCAGCACTTCAAGGTATGCGGGTATGCGCGGCGCCGGGCAGGCGTTCACTCGCCGCCGGTTCTGGCGCGGTTCGGCAAAACACTTCCTGTCTATCTGACAAAAAGCTAGAGTGTGCCCCATGAACGCCGACCCATGGGAGCCCCCAGCCGTCTTGCTCGCGGTGGACCTGGTGATTCTCACGCTCCGCGACGCGCGACTCCATGTCTTGCTCGTTGAACGTGGAATCGAGCCCTACTCAGGCGCGCTCGCCCTGCCCGGCGGGTTTCTCGCGGACGCGCACGAGGACATCGAGGAGGCGGCGCGCCGCGAACTGTCGGAGGAAGCCGGCCTGGTCGACGTGCACTTGGAGATGCTCGGCGTGTACGGCAGGCCAGGGCGCGATCCGCGTGGTCGCGTGGTGTCCGTCGCCTATCTGGCGATCGCGCCGTCCCTGCCCGAACCCATTGCGGGCACGGATGCGGCCAGCGCCTGTTGGATGCGGGTGGACGACGTCCTGTCCACCCAGGTCGACTTGGCCTTCGATCACCGGCACATCGTCGGCGACGGCGTGGAACGGGCTCGCGCCAAGCTGGAGCAAACTGCGCTCGCGACTGCGTTCTGCGCCGAGACCTTCACCATCTCCGACCTGCAGCAGGTGTACGAGGCGGTATGGGGCGTACGGCTCGACCCCCGAAATTTCTATCGCAAAGTACAGAACGCTCGTGGCTTCATCGTGGCGGCCGGCCCTATGCGGCGAACGGAGAACGGACGGCCCGCCCGGCTCTTCAAGGCCGGCCCGGCGCGGACGTTGTATCCCCCCATGGTCCGCTCGGCCCAGGCTTCTGCAGAAGACGCAGGCGAGGCGGCGGCTCCGGTCACGGCCCAAGGAGGCCAGCAGACATGACGCATCGTCCAATCGCGATACTCACCGCCCTTGACCTGGAGTACCAAGCTGTCAGGAAGCACCTGGCGAACGTCCGGACGTACCGTCACCCGGCAGGAACGCGGTTCGAGGTCGGCATGCTGGCGGGCGGCCACTGCCAGGTGGCCCTGGGGCTGGTCGGTAAAGGCAACCAGCCGGCTGCGGTGCTCGCGGAGCGGGCGATCACCGAATTCTCGCCGTCTTCCTTGCTGTTCGTAGGGGTGGCCGGCGCATTGTGGCCGGCGATCGGCCTGGGCGACGTGGTGGTTGCCACCCACGTGTACGCCTACCACGGTGGCACCAGCGAGGACGATGGCTTCAAAGCGCGTCCACGCGTTTGGGAGATGTCACATGAGCCGGATCAAATCGCGCGTCATCTGTACCGCAGTGAACTGTGGGCCCGTCGGCTGCCCACAGGGGCGACCGTGCCGAAGGTGCACTTCGGGCCGATAGCCGCGGGCGAAGTGGTCCAGGATTCGGCGGTCTCAGAGCATGCGCGGTGGGTTCGCCAAACCTATAACGACGCGTTGGCGATCGAGATGGAGGCCGCTGGAGTGGCGCAGGCCGCCCATCTGAACCGGTCGCTGCCGATGGCAGTGGTGCGAGGTATCAGCGATCGGGCGGACGGCACCAAGGTGACCAGCGATGGCTCAGGCTGGCAGCCGAAGGCGGCGGCGTACGCAGCCGCCTTCGCCGCCGCGCTGGCGCAGGAACTGGCGCAGGAGGAGCACCACAGGGAGCCGGGTAGTGCGTTCGAGCAGAGAAGGGGCAGCCCCATGCTCGACGGAGTGCGAAACGTTGCCCGCGACCATGCCCGAGTGGGTGCGCAGATCGGACACGTTCATGGCGATGTCACGATCGGGCAGCTGCCCGGGGCCGCTCTCGACCCGGTGACGCAGCTTGCGGAACTCCGGCATCGACTCACGGCGGCACGGAAAGCCGAGACGGTGGATGAGGCCACGGCCACCGCGGCGGAGGAAGAGATCGCCCTTGCCGAATCACTGCTGGACGCCGGCGGGCACGGCACCGGTACCGCTCTCATCGCGCTCAAGAGACTACGCGGCCTGCTGGCGGACGTGAGTGCACTGGCCTCCCATGTGTCGAGCATCATCGCGGCGGTTCATCGCACTTTGTGACCGCCCATCTGGCCGGACGGCGCCGGTGATAACAAGTTGGCGAATTCTGCACGATTGCCTTTGTGCAGTGGTTCATTGCGGACCGAATCTTACGGACAACGCCAGGAGGTAGCGATGTCGGATCGGTATACGAATGTCGCCAAGGATAATGCGCGCGTCGGCGTGCAGATCGGTAAGGCCGTCGGTGGTGTCACCGTGGGCGGCGCACCTGCCAAAGAGGACGAACTTCGCATTCGGCTCACTGAATTGCGTTCGGCGATGCGCAGATCGGTCGAATCCGGAAAACTCGGCCCAGATAGGTGTGAGGAGGTCGAATCTGAGCTTGCCGAAGTAGACGCCTACATCGAAGGTCGCGGGAGGCAGCAGCGCGGGAGGATGCTGACCGCGCTGAAGAAGGTCAAGGGCCTGCTCGGCGACTTCGGCGACTTGGCGTCGATAGCCGCGCTCGTCCTCGCGGTCGCTCAGGGAGCGGGCCAATGAACGGCGGATGGCCAGGTGTGCACAATGTCGCCATGGACGAAGCGCACGTAGACGCTCAAATCGGATACGTGGACGGTAACGTCACCATCTATTCGGTCTCGGACAATGATCAGCCGGATCGAAAATACCAAGTCGGCCTCAACTATCTCCAAGGCGACATGCCCCGGCGGGCCGAAACCCTGATACGGGATGCCGCGATGTTCGGCTGCCGGTCCAGTGAAGTCGCCTACTACTGGACTCTGGCGATTCTGAGCGGCCGCTCGTTCGACCATTTGGGGCCGGACGAGTTCACTCACCTGTCGGCTGCGAGCGCGATGGCCGCGGAATTTCCGCACGACGCGTGGCGGCAGGCGTTCGACGTGGTGATCGAGCTCATCAACTGCATCACTGAGGAGGAGGAACACGGGGCACCCGACCTCGCCCGCTTCTCGGCCGCGTTCGACGCCTATCGCGGGCTGCCGAAGGTACGCCGCGACGAAATCCATCGCCACCTTGAGATGATCCTCAACGGATGGATCCAGGACCGCGTCGAGGAACTGGAGGCGCAACATGTGCAGGCGAAGCGCTTCAGTGGTGACAGGGCGCGCAGGGTGTGGAAGTTCTTCGAACCCACCCCCACAGCACCTCGGAGGCTCCCCGCCGCCCCGCCGGTTCTGGACGCCGGCAAGAGATTCCAGGCCGTCTTCGGGAGCGGCCTCGCCGGCCTCGGAGTTGTCTGGATCGTGAGCCTTACGGCCAGCAGCAGCCTGCTTGCCGTGATCATAGTGCTCGCGCTGGCCGGCGTCTGGCTGACCACCGCCGTCATGTACGCCCTACCGCGCCGGTCCGCCGACATGGGACGTCCGCCGAGTGGATGGAACCAGCCCTTCGGCACAGCGGTCTCCTCAAGTGTCGATCACTGGTTTCAGGTTTCAGGGCCGGCCAGTCCTATGGCCGCTCAACAGTTCGCTTGGGACAGCGTGCCGGTGCGCGAGAAGCTCAAGGCCGACCTGGTCTACCTCTACGGCGGCGACCACAGCAGAGTGGGACCGATCAGGTGGCTCATCAAGTGGCATGCCGAGAATGCCGCACGGCAGTTCGGCTCCGGCGTCCCGCTGCGACGGGAGGATGTGCCGATCGCCGTTCTGGCGGGTAACGGGGCTCTGTTGATCGCCGGGTTCATCGTCCTCATCGGGGCGGGAAGCGCAAGCTTCCCTGGCATGCTCGGTGCGGGCTTGCTCATAGGTATCGGCGCCGTGATGTCGTGGAATGACTCCCTGAACTACCTCGCCGCGGCTCTCAACCACCCGCGCACGGTGTCGGAGGCGGACCGCCGATGGGCCGCCGAGCAGCAGGAGCACCAGCGCTGGTCCGGGGTGCTCGCCGACCGTCCCAGCGACGCCGAGATGGCCGCGTGGCTGGATCACGACAAGATGATGATCAAATCGCTGGCGCTCAAGCATTACGGCCTGAGCAATCGCGACGTCATCGCGCATCTCACCCTCACCGAGGGGGCGCCGCGCTGCCGGCGTGCCCGTGTGCTGTACGGTCCGCTGCGCTACTCCGCCTACGTGGTGCTGCTCTTCTTGCTCACTGAGGGCGGCGTCCGTCAGGTCACCGTCGATCTCGACTTCTTCTCCGGAGCCATTCATGATGAGCGCCGGACCACGTTCAGGTACGAGATGATCGCCTCGGCGCGGGTCGCCGAGGTGGCCGTACGTTTCGAGCATGGGCACCGACACGTCATGGCGCGCGAGGAGATCCAGCCCCATGTCCAGCAGGCGCTGATCCTGAGCCGCGCCTTCAGGCTTTCGCTCGTCAACGGCCAGCACATCGACGTCCTCGTCGACAGCTATGAGCAGGGGCTGATCGACCGGGCGCGAGAAGACATCACCTTCCTGACCGCCCTCGCACTCGACACTTCCGGCGTGACGGGAGCACTCAGGATTCTGGAGGCGGTGTCGGCGGAGGGGCGGGAGTGGCTCGCTCACGAACGCGCGCGACGGCAGCGAAGGCTGCGCGACTTCAGAGCAAGCCAGAAGATCCCAGGCGCCATCGGCCCTGCCGCGATGCTGGCCCTTCCCGAGCCTTCGGAGCCTCTTGACTCCGCACCGCCGCCGTCGGCTTGATCCCAGGCGTACGCCGGCCGATCTCCCAGGCGACTCGCTGGGCCTTGGCCGCAACTTCTGCGACGGGGATCGAAACTTTCGGACAAGTTAATAAAGTTTCCCTCTGTTGCCGGTCGCGCGGATTGCCTATTCTTCCGACCATGCGGGTTTCGGTGCGCCCGTATATGGCGTGATCTGCGTGGGATACGAGTCAAGGAAGTAGGCCATGGTAACGAAACATTTCGGTCGCTTACCGTGGTGAAGGGTGACGCTGGGCTGCTGGTGCCGGATCTGCTCGCGCGTCGCGCCCAGGAGCAGCCCGAGAGCCCGGCGCTCGTGGTGGCCGAGGTAGGGACGCTCACGTTCGGCGCGTGGGACCGGCGCTCCGACGCGGTCGCCAACGCCCTGATCGAACGCGGCCTGGCGGACGGGCAGCGGGTCGGGCTGGTGTTCGACGAGCGGGACTGGATCGACCTCGCCGTCGCCTGGTGCGGGGTGATGCGGGCGGGCTGCGTCGCCGTGCCGCTGTCCGCGCGGCTGGCCCCCGCCGAGGTGCGCCACGCGCTGACCGACTGCTCCGTGAGCGCCGTCCTGCACGGGCCAGGGATCGATCCGCCGGACGGAGGGGCGTGGCGGGCGACGGTGACGGAACTGGAATCCGAAGGTCCGGTGAGCCGGCGGGACGTCGCACTGGCTCCGAAGGCGCTGGCGCAGATCATCTACACCTCCGGCACCACCGGCAAGGCCAAGGGCGTCGGCGCCACCCACGCCAACCTCGCCCACGGCCTGTCCGCCGACCCCAAGCGCCGCAGCCTCCTGCACTCCCGGCACTTCCTGCACGCCTTCCCCATCGGCAGCAACGCCGGCCAGACCATGCTGGTCAACTCCCTGGGCGCCCGCCCGGCCGCGCTGACCATGCCGCGCTTCACGCCCGCCCGCTTCGCCCGGCTGATCGAGTCGTACCGGGTGGGGACGGTCTTCGTGGTGCCCGCCATGGCCATCGAACTGCTCAACGCCGGCGTCCACGAGCGGCACGACCTGTCGAGCGTGCGGCTGCTGGGATCCACCGCGGCGAGCCTGCCGCCCGCCGTCGCGGCCGGGATGGCGAAGGCGTTCCCGAAGGCGACGATCGTCAACTACTACACCTCGACCGAGGCGGCTCCGGCGCAGACCGTGATGATCGTGGACCCCACGCGTCCGGCCTCGGTGGGACGGCCCCACTCGGGCGGCGACCTCAAGATCGTCGGCCCGGACGGGCGGCCCGCGAAGACCGGGGAGCAGGGCGAGGTCTGGCTGCGCTCACCCGTCGGCACCCGCTCCTACTACCGCGACCGCGGGCTGAGCGAGACCGTCTTCCGCGACGGCTGGGTGCGCATGGGCGACGTCGGCTACCTCGACGCGGACGGCTACCTCTACCTCGTCGACCGCGAGAGCGACGTCATCAAGTCCGGCGCGCACAAGGTGTCCACGCTGCAGGTGGAGGCCGCGCTGTACGAGCATCCGTCGGTCGCCGAGGCCGCCGTGGTCGGGGTGCCGCATCCGGTGCTGGGCCGGGTCACCGCGGCCGCCGTCGTGACCAGGTCGCCGGTCAGCCTCGCCGACCTGCGGACGTTCCTGATGGACCGGCTGGCCAGGCACGAGCTGCCGAGCCGGCTGCTGTTCGTCTCCGAACTGCCGAAGAACCACCTCGGCAAGGTGGTGAAGTCGCGGCTGCTCGACATGCTCCGGCCAGACGCCACCTGATAACGATCACAGGAAGAACGCACATGACGCACTGCCAGGAGAGCGTGCCGGCCTCGTACGTCCAGCAGGACATGTGGGTCGGCGAGCGCATGGGGGCGGGACCGGCGTACCACATGCCGCTCGCCCTGTGGTTCGACGGCGACCTCGACGTGCCCGCGCTGCTCGGCGCGTGCGAAGCGATGGCCGCCCGGCACCCGGTGCTCGCCACCGCCGTCGCGGAGAGCGGTGACGGGCTGCGGCTGGTTCCGGCCGCGGAGCCGTCCGTGACGGTCGCCGACCTCGATGATCCCGACCGGCTGATCAGGGAGGAGAGCGCGCGGCCGTTCGACCTGGAGAAGGGGCCGCTCGCCAGGTTCACGCTCGCGCCGGCGGGCGAGGGGCGGCATCTGCTGCTGTTCGTCGCCCACCATCTGGTCTTCGACGGCATCTCCAAGGACATCCTGGTACGCGACCTCGCCGCGGCCTACGCATCCGAGTCCCTGAGGCCGTTGCCGTTCACCTGGCAGGAGCCCGGTGAGGACATGCTGGCGGCGGCACGGGAGTTCTGGGCCGGGCGCGAGCCGGCCGAGATCGTGCTGCCGGGGCAGCGGCGTACCGAGAGAAGATACGGCCCTGGCGAGCAGATCGACGCCGGGCTCGACCACGAGCTGACCCGCTCCGCGCGGAAGGCCGCGGCGGCGACCGGCGCGTCGACCTTCGAGGTGCTGCTGGCCGGCGTGCACGCGCTGCTGTTCAGGTACGGCACGGAGAACGTGGCGGTCGCCGTAGACGTCACCACCCGCGGCCCTGAGACCCGCGACCACATCGGCGCGTTCGTCAACGAGCTGCCCGTGCTGTCCCGGCCGGAGCCGGGGCGGACCTTCCGCGCGTTCGTCAGCGAGCTGCGCGACGAGCTGCGCGGGGTGTACCGGTTCCGCGCGGCGCCGCCGAGGCGAGCGGCACTCCCCGTGTCGATCAGTTACCGCAGGCAGGAGCCCGACCCGGTCTTCCCCGGCCTGAGGGTCACCGTGGACCGCATGATGTTCGCGGGCGGCGCGCGGAACCCGCTGCACCTGCAGATCGTGGACGGCCCCGGCGGGCTGGCCCTGAGCGTGCGCTACGACCCGGCGGCCGTGGACCGCGAGGTCGCGGCCCGCTTCGCCGACGGCCTGCGCACCCTGCTGCGCCACGCCGCCGACGATCCCGGCACCCGCCTGGCCGACCTGGACGTCATGCCGGCGGCGCAGGCGCGGCGGATGCTCGTCGAGTGGAACGACACCGAGGTCGCCTACCCCGCCGAGGCGACGTTGCCGAGCCTGCTCGCCGAGCAGGTGCGGACGCGTCCCGACGCGTCCGCCGTCACGTTCGGGGACAGGACGCTGACGTATGCGGAGCTGGACGCGGCGGCCGGGCGGCTGGCCGCCCGGATCAGGCAGGCCGGGGTCGGGCGTGACGAGCTGGTCGCCGTGCACCTGCGGCGCTCCGACCTGCTCCTGGTGAGCCTGCTCGCCGTGCACAGGGCGGGGGCCGCGTACCTGCCGCTCGACCCCGACCACCCGGAGGAACGGCTCGCCATGATCGTGGACGACGCCCGTCCCCGGCTGGTGCTGTCCGAGACGGACGTGCCGTCCTGGCCGGTGCTCCTGGTGGATCGCGCCTCCCTGGAGGCAGGGGAGCGGCTCGCGGAGCCGGTACGCCCCGGCGACCCGGCCTACGTGATCTACACCTCGGGCTCGACGGGCCGGCCCAAGGGCGTCGAGGTCGGCCACGGCAACCTGGCCAACCTGCTGCTCGCCATGCGCGACCGGCTCGGGTCGGGACCCGGCGACGCCTGGCTCGCGCTCACCTCGCCCGCGTTCGACATCAGCGCTCTGGAGCTGTACCTGCCGCTGGTCACCGGCGGCCGGGTCGTCGTCGCGCCGCACGGCGCGGTACGGCAGCCGGAGGCGCTGGCCCGGCTGGTCGCCGAGCAGGGCGTCACGCACGTCCAGGCCACGCCGTCGGTGTGGCGGCTGCTGCTGCCCGGCGGCCTGGCCGGGGTGACCGCGCTGGCCGGGGGAGAGGCGCTGCCGCCCCGGCTCGCGCAGGAGTTGCGCGCGCGCTGCGACCGCGTGGTCAACGTGTACGGCCCCACCGAGACCACCATCTGGAGCACGTACGGCGAGCCGGGCGACGGCGAACCGGTCACCATCGGCCGGCCCCTCGCCAACACCCGGATCTACCTGCTCGACGAGCAGCTGCGGCCGGTTCCCCAGGGCGTCGCGGGCGAGCTGTGCATCGCCGGGGCCGGGGTGGCGCGCGGCTACCGGGACAGGCCGGCGCTCACGGCGGACCGTTTCGTCCCCGATCCCTTCGGCCCTCCAGGGGCACGGCTCTACCGCACCGGCGACCTGGCCCGCTACCGGGACGACGGCGAGATCGAATTCCTCGGCCGCAGGGATGGGCAGGTCAAGCTGCTCGGCCACCGGGTCGAGTTGGGCGAGATCGAGGCCAGGCTGCTGGAGCATCCCCAGGTGGGTGAGGCCGCGGTGGTCGTCCGTGGCGAGGGAACGGACGACCACCGCCTGATCGCCTACGTCGTCCCCGCCGAGAGCGCCCCCGACCCCGGCGATCTGGCCGCCCATCTGGCCAGGACGCTGCCCGCCGCCACGCTCCCGAGCGCGTACGTGGTGCTGGACGCCCTCCCGCTCAACCCGATCGGCAAGCTGGACCGCGCCGCGCTCCCCGAGCCGCCGCAGAAGGCCGCGGCTCCGCGCTCCGAGGGCGGGGCGCTGGTCGAGGAGGTGCGGCGGATCTGGTGCGAGGTGCTGGAACTGGACGACGTCGGCACCGACGACGACCTGTTCGACCTCGGCGGGCACTCGCTCACCATCACCCAGATCACGGCCAGGATCAGGGAGAGCCTGGGCGTGGACGTGTCGCTGGACGCCTTCTTCGACGATCCGACCATCCAGGGGGTCGTCGAGGAGATCGTCCGGCTGCAGGGGGACGGCCCGTCGGCGGAGATCGAGCCGCGTCCCGAGGGGGTCGTGCCGCCGCTGTCGTTCGTCCAGGAACGGCTGTGGTTCCTGCAGAAGTTCGACCCGGACGACGCCTCGTACAACATGTATCTGGTGCTGCGGCTGCGGGGCGAGCTGGAGACCGGCGCGCTGCAGGAGGCGCTGGACGCGGTGGTGGCCAGGCACGAGAGCCTGCGCACGTCGTTCGCCGACGTGGACGGCGCGCCGACCACGGTCATCCACCCGCCAGGCCCCGTGACCGTCGAGTGCATCGACCTCGCGGGCGCGCCCGGCGCGGAATCCGAGGCGCTGCGGCTCGTCTCCGACCGCACCAACGCGCCCTTCGACCTGGCAGGGGCGCCGCCGCTGCGGATCAGCCTGCTCAGGCTCGGGCCGGACGATCACGTGCTCTGCTTCGTGCTGCACCACGTCATCGCGGACGGGACGTCGCTCGGGATCCTGTTCGACGACCTGTTCGCCCTCTACCAGGACAGGGACGCGGAGCTCACGCCGCTGAGGATCCAGTACGGCGACGTCGCCCTGTGGCAGCGGGAACAGGACTCCGAGGAGTCGCTGGCCTACTGGCGCGACCAGCTCGCCGACCCGCCCGTGCTGGACCTGCCCGCCGACCCGCCCGCCGATCTGCCCGCCGGCCTGCCGCGAGGCGAGCGGCCCGAGGGCGCGTTCCACACCTTCACGGTGCCCGCCGAGCTGGTGTCCCGGCTGGAACGGGTCGCGCAGGAGCACAACGCGTCGCTGTTCATGGTGCTGGTCGCCGCCTACCAGGTGCTGCTGGCCCGGCACACCGGGCAGGACGACATCCTGGTCGGCACCCCGTGGGCGACCAGGGACCGGATGGAGCTGGAGCCGGTCATCGGCTACCTCACCGACACGCTGGTCCTGCGCGGCGACCTCGCAGATGATCCGCTCTTCGCCGACCTGCTCGACGCGACCCGGCGTACGGTGCTCGACGCGCACGCCCACAGGACCGTCCCCTTCGAACGGCTCATCGGCGAGCTGGGCGTGCCCCGCGACCTGCACCGCAATCCGCTGCTCAGCACCATGATCATCCTGCACAGCCAGGCGGGGGAGGGGACTCCGCCCGAGCGGGTCGGCGGCCTCGGGGTGGAGCTGTTCGACGGCGGGTACCGGCAGGCCAAGTTCGAGCTGTCGCTGGAGACGTGGCGCAACGAGCAAGGGCTGCTCGCGGTGTTCGGCTACGACGTCACCCGGTATCGGGCGGACACCGTGGAAGGGCTGGCCGCCCGGTTCGAGACGCTGCTCCAGGGCATCGCGGACGCCCCCGAGACCCCGATCTCCCGGTTGCCCCTGCTGACGGCCGACGACACGGCCATGCTCACGGCGTCAGGGTCGGCCGCCCCGAGCGATGGGGAGAGCGTGCCCGCGCTCATCCGGCGGGCCGTCGCCGCGCACCCCGACGCCACGGCGCTGCTGTGGGGCGGCGAGACGATGAGCTACGCGCAGCTCGACACCAAGGTCGCGCGGCTCGCGGCGGCCCTGCGGCGGCGCGGCGTCGCGGGTGGGTGCGTGGTCGGCGTCTGCCTGGAGCGGTCGGCCGAGGCCGTCGTGGCGCTGCTGGCCGTGTGGCGGGCCGGGGGCGCGTACCTGCCGCTGGACCCCGCCTACCCGGACGAGCGGCTCGCGTTCCTGATCGAGGACAGCGCCGCCCGGCTGGTGGTGACCGACGCCGGGCTCGCGTCCCGGTTGCCGGGGGAGACGGTCGTGCTCGTCGCCGAGGACGAGGCAGGGCCAGGCGACCCCCGCTGGTACGGCGACTGGGACCCGGTCGAGCCGGACGATCCCGCGTACGTGATCTACACCTCGGGATCGACGGGCCGGCCGAAGGGGGTGCTGGTCGAGCACGGCAGCCTGGCGGGGCGCGTGCGGTGGATGCGTGAGTCGTACGGGATCGGGCCGGACGACCGGGTTGCGCAGTTCGCCTCGCTCAGCTTCGACGCCCACGCCGAGGAGCTCTACCCGGCGCTGACGGCGGGCGCGGGCGTGCTGCTCCTGCCCGACGGCGCCGCGTCCCTGCCCGACGTGCTGCGCACACCGGCCGGCCGGCAGGTGACCGTGCTGGACCTGCCGACCGCCTACTGGCACCGGCTCACCGAGGCGCTCGGCGACGTGACCTGGCCGGAGGCGCTGCGGCTGGTGATCCTTGGCGGCGAGCAGGTGCACGGGGCGGCGGTGGCCAGGTGGCGGGAGCGGTTCGGCGACCGGGTGCGCCTGGTCAACACGTACGGGCCGACCGAGGCCACCGTCATCGCCACGGCCGCCGACCTCGGCGCGGCCGACACCGTGGGCCGCCCGCCCATCGGCCGGCCGATCGGCGGCACGACCGCGCACGTCCTCGGCCCGTACGGCGAGCCCGTGCCGCCCGGCTTCCCCGGCGAGCTGTGCCTGGGCGGGGCGGGGCTGGCGCGAGGCTACCTCGGACGTCCGGCGCTGACGGCCGACCGGTTCGTCCCCGATCCTTTCGGCCCGCCCGGCTCCCGGCTCTACCGGACCGGCGACCGGGCGCGGTGGCGGCGGGACGGGACGCTGGAGTTCCTCGGCCGGTTCGACGCCCAGGTGAAGGTGCGCGGCTTCCGGGTGGAGCCGGGCGAGGTGGAGGCCGTCCTGCTGGCCCAGCCGGGTGTCCGGCAGGCGGTGGTGACGGCGGACGGGGAGCGGCTGGCCGCGTACGTGGTCGGGCCGGCCGAGCCGGACGAGCTGCGGGCGCGCCTGGCCGCGGCCCTGCCGGCGCATCTCGTGCCCACGGTCTGGGTGAGCCTGCCGGCGCTGCCGCTCACGATCACCGGCAAGGTGGACGTGGCCGCCCTGCCCGCGCCGGAGCCAGGACCCGCCGCGGAGTTCGTGGCTCCGCGCACGGACGCCGAGGTGCTCGTGGCCGAGGTCTGGAGTGAGCTGCTCGGCCTCGAGACGGTCGGGGTCCACGACGACTTCTTCGCCCTGGGCGGGCACTCCCTGCTCGCCACTCGGGTCGCGGCGCTCTTGCGCAACGCGGTCGAGACGGAGGTGCCGATCCGCACGGTGTTCGACCATCCGACCGTCGCCGGGCTCGCGACCGCCGTCGAGCGGCTGGTGATCGAGCAGCTCTCGGCGCTGACCGACGCCGAGGCCGCGGAACTGCTGGAGGTGGGGGAGTGACCGGCCCTGACGTGGGAGTGACCGGCCCTGAGGCGGGAGTGAGCGGTTCCGAGGTGGCAGGGCCGTGGGAGGTGGCAGGGCTGTGGGAGGTGGCGGAGTGACGGGCTCGAACGAGCTGTCGGCGGCCAAGCAGGCGTTGCTGGCGCAGCGGTTGCGGCGCGGGGCGGCGCCGCGCCGTACGATTCCCGCGCGCCCCGACGGCGAGCCGCCGCCGCTCTCGCACGCGCAGGAGCGGCTGTGGTTCCTGGAGCAGTTCGCGCCGGGCACCGCCCAGCTCACGATCCCGATCAGGCTGCGGCTGCGCGGCCCGCTCGACGCAGGAGCCCTGGCCGCCGCGCTGGACGCCGTCGTGGCCGGGCACGACGCGCTGCGCATGCGCTTCCCCGCCACCGAGGACGGCCGCCCGCGCGTGACGCTCGCCGCGGACGCCACGCTCCCGCTCACCGTCCGCGACGCGCCGGACGAGGCGGCCGCCAAGGAGCAGGTCGAGCGGTTCCTGGCGGTGCCGTTCGACCTGGCGGCGGGCCCCATCGCACGGGCGCTGCTGATCAGGCTGCGCGACGACGACCACGTGCTGGTGATCGGGGTGCACCACATCGCCGCCGACGGCTGGTCGGCCGACGTGCTGCTGCGCGAGGTCTTCGCCCGCTACGACGGCCGCACACCGCCCGCCCCGCAGGTCGGGTACGCCGACTACGCCGCCTGGCAGCGCGGTCTGCCCCCGTCCGAGCGCGACCTGGACTTCTGGCGCGACAGACTGGCCGGCCTGGAACCGCTGGACCTGCCGGCGGACCGGCCCCGCCCGCCCGAACGCACCTACACCGGCGCCGCGCACCCGTTCACCCTGGACCCCGAGGTGGCCGCCGGGCTGGCCGGGCTCGGGCGCGCGCACCGGGCCACGCCGTACATGGTCATGCTGGCCGCGCTCGCCGCGCTGCTCGGCCGGTACGCGGGCGCCGAGGACGTCGCCGTGGGATCGCCGGTGGCCGGCCGCCAGGTCCCCGAGCTGGACGGCGTGATCGGCTGCTTCGTGAACATGCTGACCATGCGGGTGGACCTGACCGGCGACCCGACGTTCGCCGAGCTGGTCGGCCGGGTGCGCGACCTCGTCCTGGACGCCTTCGCCCACCAGGACCTGCCGTTCGAGCAGCTCGTCTCCGAGCTGGACGTGCCGCGCGACGTGTCCAGGTCACCGCTGTTCGGCGTCATGTTCGCGATGCAGAACTACCGCCACGAGGCCATCGACCCGCCAGCCGGGCTGACCGTCACCGACTTCCCGGTGGACGCCTGGGCCACCCGGTACGACCTGGAGCTGTACGCCGGCGACGACTCGGGCGGCATGTTCGTCTACAACACCGACCTGTTCGAGCCGGACACCGTCGAACGCCTCGCCGGCCACCTGTGCACGCTGCTGGAGCGGGTCGCGGCCGACCCCGGCACCCCGCTTTCGCGCATCGACCTGCTCACCGAGGACGAACGCCGCCAGGTCCTGCACACCTGGAACGACACCGCCACGGACTTCCCCGGCCCCGCCACCCTGCACGGCCCCATCGAGGCCCAGGCGGCCCGCACCCCCGACGCGGTCGCGGTGCGCTTCGAAGGGCGGTCACTGACGTACGGCGAGCTGGACGCGGCGGCGGACCGGGTCGCCCGGACGCTGCGCGACCTAGGCGCGGGCCCCGGGACGGTGGTCGCCGTGTGCGCGGAACGCTCGCTGGAGCTGCTGCCCGGCCTGCTCGGCGTGCTCAAGGCGGGGGCCGCGTACCTGCCGATCGACCCCGAGTATCCGCCGGACCGGGTGGCGTTCATGCTGGCGGACGCCGCACCGGCCGTGCTGCTCACCCAGCGGAGCATCCGCCCTGACCTGCCGGACACCGGCGCGACCGTCCTCGACCTGGACGACCCTGACATCTGGACCGGCTCGGAAGGCCCGCTGCCCGACGTGCGTCCCGACGACGTCGCCTACGTCATCTACACCTCCGGCTCCACCGGCCGCCCCAAGGGCGTGCCGAACACCCACGGCGCCATCGCCAACCGGCTCGACTGGATGCAGGACCGCTTCCGGCTCGGCGACGCGGACGTCGTGGCGCAGAAGACGCCGCTCAGCTTCGACGTGTCGGTGTGGGAGCTGTTCTGGCCGCTGCGCCGCGGGGCCAGGCTGGTGCTCGCGACGCCGGGCGGCCACAAGGACGCCGCGTACCTGCGCAAACTGATCACCACGGAAGGCGTGACCACCGCCCATTTCGTCCCGTCGATGCTGGCCGTCTTCCTCGCCGAGAACGGCGGCGCGGGGTGCGGGTCGCTGCGGCGGGTGATCTGCTCGGGCGAGGAGCTGCCCGCCGACCTGGCCCGCCGCTGCGTCGCCACGCTGCCCGCCACCGAGCTGCACAACCTGTACGGACCCACCGAGGCGGCCGTGGACGTCTCCGCCTGGCACTGCCGGCCGGGCACCCTCGCCTCGGCGGCCCGCGTCCCGATCGGCACCCCGATCGCCAACACCACCCTGTACGTCCTGGACGCCGCCATGTCGCCGGTGCCGATCGGGGTGCCGGGCGAGCTGTTCATCGGCGGCGCCGGCCTGGCCAGGGGCTACCTCGGCCGTCCCGCGCTCACCGCCGAGCGGTTCGTGCCCGACCCGTACGGGCCGCCCGGCTCGCGCCTCTACCGCACCGGCGACCTGGTCAGGCGCCGCCCCGACGGGGTGCTGGAGTTCCTCGGCCGGCTCGACTCCCAGGTCAAGCTGCGCGGCCTGCGCATCGAGCCGGGCGAGATCGAGGCGGCGCTGCGCGCGTTGCCCGCCGTCGGAGACGCCGCGGTGATCGTCCGCGACGACCGCCTGGTCGCGTACGTCACCCCCGGCACAGGCGGCGCCCCGGACCAGGCGCACGACCAGGCGCACGACCAGGCGCTCGACCAGGCGCTCGACCAGGCGCACGACCAGGCGCTCGACCAGGCGCTCGACCAGGCGCTCGACCACGGCGCACTCCGCGCGGAGCTCAAGCGGACGCTGCCCGACTACATGGTCCCCGCGAGCTACGTCACGCTCGCCGCCCTGCCGCTGAGCCCCAACGGCAAGCTGGACCGCCGCCGCCTGCCCGCACCCGTGGCGACCAGAGACGCGACGGTCGAGTTCATCGCGCCCGACACCCCCACGGAACGCACGCTCGCCGCCATCTGGAGCGAGCTGCTGGGCGTCGAGGCGGTCGGCGTGGACGACGATTTCTTCGACCTCGGCGGCCACTCCCTGCTCGCGACCCAGGTGGTGGCCAGGCTGCGCCAGGAGGTGGGCGCCGTGGTCAGCGTCATGGACGTCTTCAAGCACCGCACCGTCCGCGAGCTGGCCGCGCTCGCCGACACCCCGCAGGACCGGCGCGGCCCCCGCGCGCTGCTGCACCGGCTGACCTCCGCGGGCAGCACCAGCCCGGTCCTCAGCTACGTGTGCGTCCCGTACGGCGGCGGCAGCGCCGTCGTCTACCAGCCCCTCGCCGACGCCCTGCCGGACGGGCACGCGCTCTGGTCGGTCGCGATCCCCGGCCACGACGTGGGCATGGACGAGGACAGGCTGCCGTTCGACGAGCTGGCGGCCGGGTGCGTGCGCGAGATCCTGGAGAAGGTCGAGGGCCCGATCGTCCTGTACGGGCACTGCGGCGTGGGCTCGGCGCTGACCGTGGAGATCGCCCGCCGGCTCGAGGCCGCCGGACGTGAGCTCGACGGCGTCTACATCGGCGGCATCTTCCCGTTCGCCCGCCCGCGCGGCCGGGTCATGTCGCGCATCGCCAAGATCGCGGAGGCCGAGCGGCTGCGCAGCGACCAGCGCTACGTCAACTGGCTGATCTCGCAGGGCGTGGACATGAGCGACCTCGACCCCGCGCAGGCCCGCCGCATCGTACGGAACATGCGCCGCGACTCGCGGGAGGCCGAGGACTACTACACCCGGCTGTTCGAGTCCGGCACGCAGCGGCTGCGCGCTCCGGTGATCAGCGTCGTGGGGACCGAGGATCCGGCGACGGACTACTACCAGGAACGCTTCCGCGAATGGCACTTCCTCACCTCGGCGTCGGCGGTGGTCGTGCTCGCAGAGGCAGGCCACTTTTTCCTGAAATATCGGGCACAAGAGCTCGCCGAGATCGTCACCACCGTCCACCAGGACCTGGAGGAACCGGCCCACACGGCGGAACCGGCCGTGGTGGGAGCGGGCGCGGCGGGACCGGTCCTGACCGAGCCGGAGCGCCCCCGCCCGGCCGGACCGCCGCGAAGCGGTGGCCGCACCTGGTGGTTGCACGACGTGTCGCACGCCGACACGATGCCCGCACCGACCGGCGTCAGGCCCGGCATCCCGCGCTTCCTCGCCGTCGCGCTCAGCCAGCTCGTCTCCATGACGGGCTCGGCGCTGACGGAGTTCGCCGTCCCCCTCTGGATCTACACGACGACCGGGTCGGTGGCGAAGTTCGCGCTGATGGCGGTCGTCGGCCTGGTGCCGGGCATGCTGGTGGCGCCGGTCGCCGGCGCGATCATCGACAGGACGAGCCGCCGCCGGGTGATGCTGGCCGGAGACGTCGCCGCGTTCACGATCCAGCTCGCGTTCGGCGTGCTGCTCTGGACGGGGAACCTGTCCGTCGAAATGATCTACCCGCTGCTCGGCTGCCTGTCCGTCGCGCTCACCTTCCAGCGCCTGGCGTACTTCTCGGCCGTCCCGCAGCTCGTCCCCAAGCACTACCTCGGGCACGCGGTCGGCATCACGCAGCTCGGCACCGGCACCGCCCAGCTCCTGGTGCCCATCTTCGCCGTCGGCCTGATGTCGGCGATCGGGCTCGGCGGCATCCTCCTGCTCGACATCGCCGGCTACGCGGTCGCCATCGCCGTGCTGCTGGCGGTGCGCTTCCCCGACAGCATGCCCTGGCGGCGCCGCGAGTCGATCAAGAACGAGATCCTCGGCGGCCTGCGCTACTCGCTCGGCCACCGCGGGTTCGTCGCCATGCTGCTGTTCTTCGTCGTGCTGAACGTGTTCCTCGCGCCGCTGCTGCTGATGTTCTCGCCGCTGGTGCTGGCCTT
Source organism: Nonomuraea sp. NPDC049504 (assembly GCF_040676845.1). Classification (NCBI taxonomy): domain Bacteria; kingdom Bacillati; phylum Actinomycetota; class Actinomycetes; order Streptosporangiales; family Streptosporangiaceae; genus Nonomuraea; species Nonomuraea sp. NPDC049504. The sequence goes on along the minus strand of NZ_JBFAPT010000028.1, from coordinate 115,002 downwards.
CGCCGAACTGGCCGACGTCGGCAGGATCTCCTTCCTGGCCGGGGTCGGGACGTTCGCGGGCGCGCTCGTCATGGTCGCCTGGGGCGGCCCGCGCCGCATGCGCCTGCGCGGCGTGCTGCTGTGCAGCCTCGTGCTCGGCTGCTTCTGCATGCTCACCGGCCTGCGCGCCGACCTGGCCGTGATCGCCGTCGGCGTGTGCGGCATCACCCTCTGGATCACCCTGCTGAACGGCATCTACACCACGATCGTGCAGGTCAAGGTGCCGCAGCGGTTCCACGGCCGGGTGTTCGCGATGAACACGCTCATCGCCTGGTCCACGCTGCCCATCGGCTACGGGCTCGTCGCGCCGTACGCCGCCGGGCTCCTCGACCCGCTGCTGCTGGACGGCGGCGCGCTCGCCTCGACGGTGGGTGCGGTCATCGGCGTCGGCCCAGGCCGCGGCATCGGCCTCATGTACGTGCTCTTCGGCCTCGCCATCCTGGCGATCACACTGGCCGCCATGAGGGTCCCGGCGCTGGCCCGCTTCGACCACGAGGTTCCCGACGCCGTCGCCGACGACCTGGTCGGCGTACAAGCCCTGCGACAGAAGGAGGAATGACGTGACGGGACGACACCAGGTGGTCGTCAACGACGAGGACCAGTACTCGCTGCTGCCCCTCGACCGGCCGCTCCCGGACGGCTGGCGGGCCACGGGCTTCACCGGCGACCGGCAGGAGTGCCTGGACCACATCGACGAGATCTGGACGGACATGCGCCCCCGCAGCGTACGGCTGCGCCAGGAGGCGGAAGGGAGCGCGCGGTGAGCGGCGACGTGGAACGCAGGCTCGCGGACCTGGTGGCGGCCGTGTCCGACGGCGAGATCAGCGCCGAGCAGGCGCTCGCCGGCGACCACTCGCTGTCGGCGCTGGGCCTGACCTCGCTGGCGTGGATCAGGCTCATCGACGCGATCGAGGACGTCTTCGGCGTGGACGTCGACCTCGGCGGCGACCTGTCCGCCTTCGACCGCGTTGACGCGCTCGCCGCCCACGTGTCGGGCCTGCTGGACGCCCGATGACCACCCCGCCCATGGCGACCGCCTCGGTCCGGTTCAGCGGGACCAGGGACGGCGAGGCGCCGCTGACCTGGGGGCAGCGGCTGATGTGGCGGGCCGTGCACCTGATGGGTCCCAGCCAGTCGTTCCTCAACTGCCCCTGGGTGCTGCCGGTGCACGGCAGGCGCGACCTGCCGACCGTGCTGGGCGCGCTGCGCCGGATGCTCGAACGTCACGAGAGCCTGCGCACCACGTTCGTCGACACCCCTGACGGCCCGGTGCAGCGCGTGGCGAGCACCGGCGAACTGACCGTCGAGCTGGTGCGGAGCGGCCCGGAAGGACCGCTGGGCACCGCAGCGCGCATCGCCGACGAGCTGGGCACCACCGTCTTCGAGCACGGGGCGGACCTGCCGCTGCGCTGCGTCATCGTGCTCGCCGACGGCAGGCCGCGAGCCCTGGCCTTCGCCTTTTCACACCTGGCGGTGGACTTCCAGGCGCTCAGCCTGCTGTCGGCCGAGTGGCGGGCGCTGCTGCGCGGCGACGCCCTGCCCCCGCCGCCGTGGCAGCCGATGGAGCAGGCGGCGCTGGAACGCGAGGAGCCGTTCCTGGCCCGCTCGCGGCGGTCGATCCGCTACTGGCGCAAGGTGCTCGAAACCGTCCCGCTCGAGGTGTTCGACCATCCGCCGGGGGAGCCGGAGGAGCCCCGGTTCATCGAGGTCGGTATGGAGTCGGTGGCGCTCGCCGTGGCGGCCGTGCGGCTGGCCGAGCGGCTGACGATCAGTACGACGAGCGTGCTCATCGCCGCCTGCGCCACCGTCCTCGCCGTCGCGAGCGACCGGCCGCGGGCGGTCATGCAGCTCGTCCACAGCAACCGGCGCGACCCGCGTACCCGTCCGCTGGTCGCCACCGTGGGCCAGGACGCCTTGCTCGTGCTCGACCTGCCCGAGACCGGCTTCACCGACACCTGCCTGGCCGCCCACCACAGCGCCCTCATGGCCTATCGCAACGCCCACTACGACCCGTTCGAGATGCGTGCCATGCGCGAGGAGATCGGCCGCATCAGGGGCAGCGAGCCCGACCTCGACGCCTTCTTCAACGACCGGCGCGGCGACGGCACCTGGCCGAACCTGCCCCGCGTGACCGGCGAGGATCTGACCCCGCTCACGGCGAAGACCCGTACCTACGTGACGAACGCCTGGCCAGGGGTCCGGTTCAAGGCGTTCTTCACCCTCGGCACCGCCCCCGACACCGGCCAGCTCAGCCTCATCATCGACACCGCGTACCTGACCAGGCAGACGGCGACGGCCATGCTCCGCGCCGTCGAGACCCTGCTGGTCCGCACCTGCACCGAGGACGTCCCCATCGCCGCCGTCAAGGAACTCCTCAAGACGAAGCCCGGCGACGTCTGGCACGGTGGCGGATGCTGCTGAGCTCCGTGACACGGCGCTCGTCGCCCTGAAAGCCAGGCTGCGCCGGGCATCTCGCTCGTCACTCCGGCTCTTTGCCGGCTGAACCTACTGATCGATCTCCACCAAGACGGCGCGGGCAATGTTCTCCGCCCGTTGTTGTCCGTGTTGGCGATGCAAAGTCACGGCCTGATGCGCCTGGACGCGTGCATGGTCGAGCCTTCCATCCTTCAGCAGGAGTCTGGCGACCGCTGTCAATGCCTGCCCCTCCAAGTATCGGTAATTGTTTCGTCGGGCGGCCGTGAGCGCCCTAGAAGCCGTTCGGTGAGCGGCATCTTCGTCAGCCTCGAGCCTGGCCAGTCCTAAGAGTGCGCTGATCAGTCCTTCTCCCAGGCGGAGGGCGGAGGTGGAGGCGATTTCAACTGCGCAACCGTAGTAGTGGCGGGCAGTAGCAACATCGGCGAGGTGCTCATGTACCGTGCCTAACGCGCTGGCTGCCATTGCCTTCCACCGGGAGTCGCCGACCTGCACGGCCATTTCGTTCGCCGACGTGGCGCACAGCATGGCCTCCTCGAAGTTCCCGGTGTCACAGAGAACGTGGCTGAGCTTGATCAGCGGATTGATGCGGGCTCGACGTGGACCGTCGGGGCCAATGACAGCAAGGCCTCTCCGGAGGAGAGCCTCAGCCTTGAAGAGGTCGCCCTTTTCATATCTCACGATTGACATCGTGACGAGAGCGGCTGCCTCGGGCAGCGGAAAACCTCCTTGACGGGCTAGCAGGCAGGACTGCTGTGAGTGTTCCAGGCAAAGACGGTACTGCGCGGTTGGCCACACAGCCGAGGCGAGACTGTGATGCGCGATCGCTTCGGCCAGCAAATTCTTTTCCTTGTTTGCAGCCTCAATCGCTGCCTCTGCCAAAATCAATAAGTCATGTCTCGGAAAAACGCTGTAATAGGCCGGGCGCAAGAGGTCCGACAGGTACCAGGCCAGCGGACGTGGACCCTGGCGGGCGGTATGTTTGACTAGGGCGACCAGGTTGGCGCGCTCGTCCTGCAGCCAGGCGAAGGCCGTCTCGTTGTCGTCGTACCTCGCTGAGCCGACATCCGGGCGAGGGCTGGGCCCGTGCATGATCGCAGGCATGATTTTCTTGCTCGCGCCTTGTGCGTGCGCTAGATACCAATCTAAAAGGCGATTGACTGCCTCCAGGCGCTCAGTCTCGGTGTCTTCTGCCAATGCCAGCTGTCTGGCGTAGGCATGCATCAGATCATGGGCGGCGACGCGTCCGCCAGGCAGCGGATCGAGCAGATGAGCACAGACGAGAGTGTCCAGCACCTGACGAGCAATCTGGTTCGCCATACCAGCCAGCGCTGCTGCTGCCGACACACACATGTCAGTCACCGGCACTAGGCCGAGCCGACGGAACATCTTTTTTGCCGGAGCAGAAAGTTTGGCGTAGGACATGTCGAAGGCCGTTCGGACCCCGGTATCCGGATCGCCCTCTGCTTGAAAGGTTGCCAGGCCATCACTCTCGCGCAGCAACCCGACGTAGTCACCCAGGCTGAGGAACGGACTGGTGGCGAGATTCGCGCCGCTTATCCGCAGAGCCAGCGGGAGGTGCGCACATCGTCTCACGAGTTCGTCAAGCTCGGCGGGCTCAGCAAGTCCTCTTGGCGCACCGATGGCCTGGATGACGAGGTCGCGTGCGGCCTCATCACTCATTCTGCCGACTTTGAGTAGACAGGCGCCTTCTCGGGCCACCAAACCCGGCAAGCCGTGGCGGCTGGTCACGAGCACAACGCACGTCGGTGTGCCGGGCAGCAGGGGGCGAACCTGCTGCACGTCAGCAGCGTTATCGAGAACGATCAACAGACGACGTCCGGACAGTGAAGATCGGTAGAGCCCGGTTTGTGCCGCAACCTCGAGTGGTATCTCGGCGTCGGAGAGGCCGAACGCGTGTAGCAGCGCGCTGAGCGACTGTTTGGGTTCCAGCGGTGGATCTTGTGAGAAACCGCGCAGGTCCAAGTAGAGCTGGCCGTCAGGAAAACGGTCGGCTCGACGGTGCGCCCACTCAACCGCCAGAGCCGTCTTGCCAACTCCTGGAGTTCCGCTGATCACCACGATCACGGGTGCGGACGGGTAGTGAAGCGGCTGAGCGAGAACTTCGTCCAGCGAATCCATCTCCGGTTCGCGCCCACTGAAGCCGGCGATGCTTGCCGGCAGCTGGTGTGGGACGTGAAGCTTTCGTGATGTATCCGACGTCGTCGTGGCGATGCGTGACCATACGGCGCACCACTCATCAACATCCGCGCCACAGGCGCTGACCCACGCTGAGATGAAGGTCATGGGGTTCTGCTGGTGGGGAAGAACACGCCTCTTCACCGCGTCATTGGCGGTTGTACGAGGCAGCCAGTCCCCTCGTTCCTTCGCGCGGGCTTCCAGATCCCGGAAGGACAGCCCAGCCGACAGGCGTAATTCTTCAAGCAGGCTGATGAAGCCCTCGATCGTGGTGACATCGCGCAGATCGGCCATACCCGCCTCGCTGTCCGGAATGTCCGGGACTGAAACCGGACGCCTTTTCTGTAGAGAAACCCGAGTAGGTGCTCAAACCTTAACTTCGACGGCATCGGCCATGTGGGGAGAACAAAGGATGTCAGCTCGAATAGTGGCGGGACGGTACGTCCTCGCGGCCTGGTTGGGCGCCGGAACGGCAGGGCACGTGTACAGGGCTCGTGATCAGCTGCTTCACCGGACCGTCGCGGTGAAGCACGTCCGAGGAGCACTCATCCCCCTGGCGCTGCGTGCAGCGCGCCTGTCAGCCGGGCTGACCCATCCAGGGATCATCAAGATCTACAACATCATTGAGGACAGAGGCTCACTCTGGATCGTCATGAATCTCGTCGACGGGCCGTCGATGGCGCGGGCCCGTCACTCCTCCGGCCGTCTGCCAGCTGAGTTCGTCGCCAAGATCGGTCGTGACATTCTCCTCGCCCTTACGCACGCCCATGAAAAAGGAATCGTTCATGGAAACCTGAAACCGCAGAATATCCTCATGGATGGGAATTGCGCAGTCCTGACAGATTTCAGCGGCAATCAGAACCCGGGCCTGGATTTCGTTCCACCGGAACTTCTGCGGCGTGGTGCCGCTACCGAACGTGGAGACCTGTGGTCGGTGGGAGCCCTCCTCCGGGCGGCCGCAGGTGCCGAATCGGCTCTGTTGTATCCGGTCATCGACGGTCTGATGAAGGACGAGCCAGCGCAACGGATGTCCGCGGCAACGGCTATCCAACTACTTCGAGGATGGTCGACGACGAATGCTGTGGCGAACGGCCGAACTCGTCGCACCGTCGTGTGACGGAGAATCATCGGTTTCGAATGCAACCTGTGACGGATAAAGCGACGCGAAACTCCTGGTAAGGCGGCGATGGAGCAACATCGGCCGCCCGAACGGAAACGTCGTTCCCCTCCTGCATAATACCGATGCCTACGCCTGTTTGAGCGGTCGCACCACCATGGCCTGGTGCTAAAGGAGCGTGTCCTGCAAATCGGCTGTGGCAAGGAGGATGATCAGTCGCGTCAGGGGTATCGCGCGGGCGAGATGGTGTCGGTGATGCGGCGAGTGCTCCGTACCGACGTGCGCGGCTGATCAACGGACGGAATCGGACATTGCTTTACGATCACGTACTTAGCGAAGCTGAGGAGTGATCGTGATCGAGTGGCGTAGCGCGGATGTGCCGCCCGCCGAACGTTTCGACTGGTGGTGCGGGCTCATCGGGCGGCACATGATGCCGCTGCGGATCAGCAGCGAGCACGAGGACGACTATCGGGCCTCGCTGAAGGTGCTGAGCCTGGGGCAGGCCACCGTGTCGGCGCCCCGCTACCCCGACCTGCACACGGTGCGCACCGCCCGGCTGATCCGCCAGGGGGACCCCGACCAGTGGTGGATGACGCTGACCTGCTCCGGGTCGATGTCGATCGAGCAGGGCAGCCGGCGCGCCGACCTCGCGGCGGGCGACCTGATGCTGATGGACACCTCGCAGCCGTACGACAGCCGGGTGCACTGCCGCGACGGCGGCCTGGCCGGGATCATCTCGCTGCAGGTGCCGCGCGCCGCGCTGCCCGTCCCCGAGCAGAAGCTGCGCCGGCACGTCGCCAGGCCGCTGCCGTCCGCCCGGGGCTCGGGGGCGCTGCTGGCCCAGTTCCTGCGCGGCCTGGTGCGGGAAGGGCGCGCGCTGGGCGACGCCGAGAGCGACGCGCTGGGCAGGGCGGCGATCGAGCTGACCGCCGCGTTCCTCGCCGAGCAGGCGGACGTGACCCGCCTGCTGCCCGAGGAGACCCGCAGGCAGACGCTCGCGCGGCAGATCAAGGCGTACGTCCGCGAGCATCTCGGCGACGGCACGCTGAGCCCCGGGCGGATCGCCGCCGCGCACAACATCTCCGTGCGCTACCTGCACAACGTCTTCGAGGACGAGCGGCAGACCGTCAGCGAGTACGTCAGGACGCAACGCCTGGAACGCTGCCGCGCCGACCTGGCCGACCCCCGCCTCGGCCGGCGCGGCGTCGCCGAGATCGCGCGGCGCTGGGGCATGCCCGACGCCGCCGCCTTCAGCCGCGCCTTCAGGCGGGCGTACGGCATGCCGCCCGGCGAGTACCGCCGGCACCTGGATCGCGCCCGGTGACAACCACTGTGCACTCACCGCCAATGACCGCCGTCCGCAGCCTCGTTAGATTCTCATCCCGCACAAGGGGGATGCGGAGATGCCGGAGGCGAAGGGGATGTGGTCGAGGCGGTCGGTGCTGGTGGCCGGAGGGCTGCTGGTCGCCGGGTGCGGGGGGCCGCCGCGGCCGTTCATCCAGAGCGAGGACTACGACACCGGCGCCTCGGGCAGGCAGCGGCTGCGCAAGATCCTGGAGCGCCGGGCCGCGGCCCTGATGAGCGGCGACGAGAGCGCGTACCTGGCGAATCTGGACGACTCCAACGACGAGCTCATGCGGTACGAGAAGCTGGTCTTCGCGAACCTGCGGCAGTTCGAGCTGGCCGAGGTCAGGCACAGCACCGCGTACACCACCGAGCGGCCCGGGTCCGGCGGCGAGAGCAGCCTCGGGCCGGTCATCCGGGTGGTGAAGCTGACCGCGGACGCCGGTCCCGGTGACATCGCGCCCGCCGAGTCGTTCGTCTACCGGATGAAGGACGACGTGATCACCGGCATCACCCGGGTCACGCTCAAGAACCGGCCGGCGCAGAGCGGCAGCGCGCCGGCGGCCGAGGCGCCCTGGCACACCGACCGGCTCAAGGTGGTGCAGGTGGGGGAGAAGGTGTGGCTGGCGGGCGACCGCAGCGTCACCGACCTCGACCGCTACGCCGCCGTCACCGAGCGGGAGCTGGGCATCGTCGAGCGGCTGTGGGGCGACCGGCTCACGTACCCGGGTCACGTCCTGTTCTTCACCCGCGACGCGGGCAACTTCCGCCAGTGGTTCGGCAGCCCGAACATCGCCAACGCCCTGGGCGTGCAGTACCGGGAGCTCGGCGTGGGCAGGAACGGCAAGCTCCACCAGGGCGAGTACGCCGCCTCGCGCATCGTGGTCAACCTGAGCGGCCACGGCGACGCCGACCCGGCGAGCACGATCCGCCACGAGCTGACGCACGCGGTCACCGCGCGGGCCACCATGGCCAACGTGGGCGAGCTGGGCCCGCCCACCTGGGCGATCGAGGGCTTCGCCCGCTACACCGAGACGGTCGGCGACGCGGCGCGGGCCGCCGAGATCCGGTCACAGGTGGCCGCCGGGGTGCGGGGTGGCCTGTTCCGTGGCACGCCGCCGTCCAACGAGGACTTCTACGGCGACGACGGCATCCACTTCGACTACGCCCTCGGCTCGACCGTGTTCAGCCTGGCCGAGCGGCTCAAGGGCCGGGACGCGGCGGTCGAGCTGTACGCGCGGGTGATCGAGCGCGTCAGCGTCGGCGCCTCCTTCTTCGAGCTGCCGATCTTCGACAGGATGACGCGGGACGTGCTCGGCCTGTCCGCGGCCGCGTTCCGCAGCCGGTGGAACCAGTACGTACGGAACGGTGCATGACGTGACCGGACGCTCCCGCTGGCTCGTGATCCTCGCGGCCGGCCTGGCCGCCTTCCTCGCGGCGGGCACGGGCTCGTACCTGTACGCCCACGACCTGCGCGCCGGCCAGGTGACGCAGTCGTGCGGCGCCCGCGCCTGCATCCCCGGGGTCAAGGCGCCCGCGCTGCTCGACGCGCTCAAGGGCCGCGGCCACGAGTGCGAGGACGCCTCGGGCGTCTGGCTGTGCGAGATGGTGGTCGGCTCGATCGGCTTCCAGGCGCGGGTGAACGTCTCCGACGGCGGCGTGCACCGGCTGACCGGCACCGTCTTCCACGCCGACGGCGACCCGCTGACCGAGGCGGGGCTGGCCTATCTGACGTGGTTCGCCGTCCTGCCGTACCGCGACGACCCGGCCGCAACCGCCCAGGTCCGCGACTGGCTGACCACGATGATCGAGGCCGGCAAGGACACCCAGGCCACGATCCTCGACTACACGTACGTGCTGGTGACGTCCAAGGACGACGCCGTGCAGCTCGACATCAGGATTCCCACATGACCGCAGGACAGCGCTCTCCCGACGGCCGCTTCTGGTGGGACGGCTCCGCCTGGCAGCCTGTCCAGACCGCCCCGCCGCCCCCGTACCCCTACCGCCCCCCGGCACCCCGGCCTCCGGCGAAGAAGGGTCTCGTCCTTCCACTCGCCGCCGTGACGGCCGCGGCCCTGGTGCTGGGCATCGTCCTGGGCGGCGGCGCCGGCTGGCTGACCACCGAGCCCAGGGCGGGCACCGCCGCGCTCACCTTCGCCGACGACTTCCCCGACGTGGACGACCAGTACCTGCCCGGCGTCACCCTCACCTTGATCGTCGACGAGTGGATGAAGAAGGCCAACTCCTACACCTGCACCAACAAACCCGGCGACCCGGACACGTGGAGCAAGGCCAAGCAGTGGATGCGCTGCCTGCCGCCGGATGGCCAGGAGAACAGGTACGTCGACATCGAGTACGACGCCGCCCGCAGGATCAGAGTCCTGAAGGCCACCTGCCACCTCGGCACCCGCGCGGAGGCCTGCACGACACTGTTCGCCACCATGGCCGACACCGCGCTGGTCCCGCAGCCGGAGCTGCGCAAACGCGCGATGGACTGGGCCACGAAGAACGCCGCCGGCGACCGCGGCACGATCATCGGCGGCATCCGCCTCCAGGCCGACCTGTCCCCCCACAGCCTCCGCCTCACCCCGGAGTCGTGACCGTGGATCGCCTACAGGGCGACGACGGTGCCGGTCAGGCGGGACTCCTCCGCCGCCCAGGCGATCTCGTGGCTGTGCAGGCTCTCCCTCGGGGCCGAGAGGATCGCGGCCGGGTCGTCGCGGTCGAGGGCGTCCAGGAAGGCGGTGATCAGGCCCTGGTCGCCGCCGCCGTGGCCGTCCGTGGGCGGGTTCGTGTCGATGACCTCGGTCTCGCCGGTCACGAAGTCCGTCACGGTGAGCCGGGCGCCGTCGCCCTCCAGGAAGCCGTGCGTGCCGAAGATGCGGGTCTTGCGCAGGGCCGCCGGTGAGAAGGCGGTCATGGTGAACGAGGCCGTCGCGCCGCCGTCGAAGTCGAGGTTCACCACCTGGTGGTCCACGACGTCGTTGTCGCACGCGTACACGCACCTGCCGTACGGGCCCTCGCGCAGCGCCCGCAGCAGGCCCGCCTCCGACGGGTCGTCGGTCAGGACGGCCAGGGGCCAGCGCTTCTCCTCGCCCACGTAGGGCTGGTAGATGCGCCTGGCGTCGTAGGGACAATCGGCCGCGACGGCGCAGTCGAGGCAGCGGTCGGCGGCGCCCGCGGGCCGGTTCTCGGCCGTGAAGTGCTTCAGGCCGCCGAACGACGACACCCGCGTGACGCGGCGGCCCATCACGTACGTCAGCCAGTCGAGGTCGTGGCACGACTTGGCGAGCAGCATGAACGTGGCCTCGTCCGTACGGCGCCAGTTGCCCCGCACGTAGGAGTGGGCGTGGTGCCACCAGCCGACGGGCTCCAGGTGCTCGATGGTGACGATCTCCCCGAGCCGTCCGCTGTCGAGCACGTCCTTCACCTGCTGCGTGTAGGTGGTGTAGCGCAGCACGTGACAGACCGCGAACATCACGCCGGACCGCTCGGCCGCCGCGACGATCCGCCGGCAGTCCTCCAGGTCGATGGCCATCGGCTTCTCCAGCAGCACGTGGTAGCCCAGCTCGGCGAAGCGCACCGCCGGCTCCACGTGGTCGGCGTCCAGCGTCGCGATCACCACGGCGTCCGCGATCCTGGGCCGCTCGGCGAGGTCGCGCCAGTCGCCGAAGCTCAGGGCGTCCGGGTGCTCGGCGAGCAGGGCGTCCCTGCGCCGTGGATCGGGCTCCGCCACGGCGGTGAGCCTGGCACGGCCGTCCATCGTCGCGTACCTCGTGTACTTCGTCCCCCGGTCGCCCGCCCCGACCAGGGCCAGCTCGATGTGCGGCATGCTCTCAGCTCCAGTTATGTAAAGACGCGACATAAAGCTAGAGTTGCCCCAGTCCTATGGTCAAGGGGCTTTATGACGACTCATGACACCGCGCTGCTGCGCCGCCTCAACACCCGCGCCATCCTGCACGCCCTGCGCAGGGGCGGGCCGCAGACGCTGAGCGGGCTCGCGCGCGCCGCCGGCCTGTCGCGGCAGACCGCCGAGGTGGCGCTCGCCGACCTGACCGCGCGCGGGCTCGCGCGGGAGGTCGCGCCGGCCGAGGGCGGCACGGGACGGCCGGCCCGGCGCTTCGCGTTCAGGGCGGAGGCGGGTCACGTCGTCGGCCTCGACGTGGGGCCGCGCCGCATCCTCGCCATGCTGGCCGACCTCAACGGCGACGTGATCGGCGAACACCGGCTCGACACCGACGAACACCTGCCCGCCGCCGAACGCCTCACGCTGGCCGAGCAAGCCGCCACCGCCTGCGTCGAGGCCGCCGGGCCGGCGCGCGGGGACGTCTGGGCGGCCACGGCGGGCACCTCGGGCGTCGTGGACCGCTCGGGCCGGGTGTCGGTCTCGACCCTCATCCCGGGCTGGACGGGGCTCGACCTCGCCGGGCAGGTCGGCCGATGGTTCGGCTGCCCCGGCTTCGCGGCGAACGACGCCAACCTCGCCGCCGTCGCCGAGCACTGGCGGGGCAGCGCCCGCCACGTCGACGACGTCGTCTACGTGCTCACCGGCTACCGGTCCGGCCACGGGCTGCTGCTCGACGGCCGCCTGCGTACGGGCCGCACCGGCAGCGCCGGCGAGCTGGGCAGGCTGCCGCTCACCGGCTGGGAGGACGCGTCCGCCGTGCTCGCCGGGACGGGACGGGACGCGGACGAGCTCTTCCAGGCGGCGCGGGCGGGCGAAGCGCAGGCGCTCGCGCTGGTGGACAGGCTCGCCCGCGGGCTCGCGCGGGGCGCGTCCGTGCTCGTAGTCGCCGTGGACCCCGAACTGGTCGTCGTGGGCGGCGTGCTCGCCCGCGGCGGCGGGGTGCTGCTGGAACGCATGCGCGCGCACCTGGCCGACATGTGTCTCAACCCGCCCGAGATCGCGCCGTCCACGTTCGGCGAGGAGAGCATCGCGTACGGCGCCGTACGCATGGCGCTCGACCACGTCGATCAGGAACTCATGGACCCTTACGAAGGAACCGCGTCCCGCCGTCGTACACGATGAGCACCTCGCCCCCCGGCCGCCTGGTGTCGATCGTCTCCCCGATGTGCACGAGGAACGGCGACCGCGTGGGAGCCGGAGCCGTTGAGCCGGCGCACGAACCCTGAGCCGGCGCACGAACTCCTCGAACGCCTGAGGTCGCGCCACGTGCTTCACGTCAACCCGCTGGTTCCGCTGTGCGCGAAGCAGGCGGGACGGCGGCCCCTCATCTCCCTATCGTGTGGGGTATGGCCTCCTCTTTCCAGCAGTCAGCCTCCGTCACGCCGCTCCGCCCCGCCGTCGAGCGCACCGCGCTCAAGCCCGCCCCGGCCGCGCGCGAGCCGCTGTGGCGGGAGGCGCTCGGCGAGTGCCTGCGGAGCATGCGGCAGGAGCGGGGCGAGAAGCTGAGCGACACGGCCGGGCGCGCCGGAGTCTCGCCGCAATATCTCTCCGAGATGGAACGAGGCGTCAAGGAGCCGTCGAGTGAGATGATCGCGGCGGTCGCCGGCGCGCTCGATGTGACCCTGGTCGATCTGACGCTCGCCGTCGCCGACCGCGTGCGGTCCGCACAGCCGAGCACGTCGCAGGGCGCCGTCTGCCTGGCCGCGTAGCGCGGGCCTAGCGGTGCTCCTCGATGATCTGGTCGATGAGCCCATATTCCATGGCCGCGGCCGCGGTGAACACGCGGTCGTGGTCGGTGTCGGCGCGCAGGGTCTCGATGCTCTGGCCGGTGTGCCGTGACAGGATGCGCTCGATGTCGGCCCGCACCCGTACGACCTCGTCGGCCTGCAGGATGAGATCGGGGATCGTGCCGCGGCCCTGAGCGGCCGGCTGGTGCAGGATCACGCGGGCGTGGGGGAGAGCGGCGCGTTTCCCCTCGGCCCCCGCGGCGAGGAGGACGGCGCCGACCGCGACGGCCTGCCCGACGCAGGTCGTCGAGACCCGCGGCCGGATGTGGCGCATGGTGTCGTAGATCGCGAGCATCGCGCTCGGATCCCCGCCCTCGCAGTTGATGTAGAACTGGATTTCTCCGTCGGGGTTGTCCGACTCCAGGAAAATCAGCTGCGCGATGAGGGCATTGGCGACCCCCGCGTCGATCGCGGTGCCGAGATAAACGATGCGCTCGGTGAGCAGATGCGAATAGACATCCATGATCCGCTCGCCACGGGGATTCTGCGCGATGACGTTCGGAATCGTGTAGGAACTCACTTGGCGTCTCCTTCTGCCACGCCGAATCCGGGTCGCGGACGAGCGTGCGGGGCTATTTCGTCAAAGGACTGCACGATCGCGTCGATGAACCCGTATTCGCGCGCCTCCTGCGCGGTGTACCAACGGTCGTGCAGCGAATCCTCGAAGATGCGCTCGACGGGCTGGCCGGTGTCCTCGGCGATGAGCCCGAGCACCGTGTCACGGGTGTGCCGCAGGTCGTTGGCCTGCAGTTCGATGTCGACGGCGGTGCCGCCGATGCCCGCCGAGCCCTGGTGCATCAGGACGCGGGAGTGCGGCAGGGCGCGGCGCTTGCCCTTGGTCCCCGACGACAGCAGGAACTGGCCGGCGCTGTAGGCGATGCCCAGCACGAGCGTCGAAACGTCACAGGGAATGAGACGCATGACGTCGCGAATGGCCAGCATCGCCGGCACCGAGCCGCCCGGCGAATGAATCCACAAGGCGATGTCGGCCGACGGCTCCTGAGTGGCGAGTGCCATCAGCTGCGTCGCCAGCAAAGTGCCGTTGTCGTCGTCGAGCGGGCCGTCGAGAACGAGAATGCGCCGCTCGTAAAGCTCACGTCGCATTCGCCGGTCGAACAGCGGAACTTTCTCTTCTTCGCTCATGCGTCCATCATGTGCGGCCCTTCGGAGCGGAGTCGCCTGGATCTGCCTGCGGCAGATCTGCTGTGAGCAGCGTGGCCGGCCGGAAAGCCGGTGGCGGATCCGCGGTGAGTTCGCGGCGGCCGGGCGGTCTCTACGGATGTCCCGGTCACTCTTCCCGCGGCCACTGGAGGGTTCCCATGATCGAACGCGGCGAGTCGACGCCCCTGAAGACGGGGCCGCGCCGATGAGCGTCGTCGCCCGTCCGCCGATCGTCACCGGGGCGTTGCTGGTGCGGATGGCCACGGTGGTGGCCTCGTCGATCGGGTTCTTCCTGCCGTTCTCCGTCGTCCCCGAGTACGCCGAGCGCTCCGCCGGCCCTGCCGTGGCCGGCGCCGCGAACGCCGCCCTGCTCGTGACCACTGTCGCCGTCGAACTCGCCGCGCCCGCGCTGGTCGCCAGGATCGGTTACCGCTGGGCGCTCGGCCTCGGCCTGCTCGCCCTGGGCGCGCCCACCCTCGTCCTCCTCGCCTCCTCCGACGCCGCGGTCGTCATCGCCGTCAGCGCCCTGCGCGGCGTGGGTTTCGCGATCACCGTCGTGGCGGGCGGCGCGCTCACCGCGGAACTGGTCCCCGCCGAGCGGCGCGGCGAAGGGCTGGCGCTGGTGGGCCTGGTCAGCGGGGTAAGCGCGCTCGTAGGGCTGCCCGCGGGGAGCTGGCTTTCGCAGGTCGCGGGTTATGGGGTCGTCTTCGCCGCGACCGCCGTCGTCCCGATCGTGTCGGTGCTGACCGTACCGTTCCTGCCGGGCCGTCCCGCGATGGCGGAACGGGCCGCAGGGGCGGGGCGGGCCGCAGGGGTGAAGCGGGCTGCAGGGGTGTTGGCCGGGCTGCGTACGCCGGCCCTGATGTGGCCGGCGGCGATCTTCGCCGCGTCGGCGGCGGGGACCGGCGTCCTGGCCACGTTCGTGCCGCTGGCGGTGCGCGGCGGGCCCGTCTGGCTCGCGCCCGCCGCGCTGCTGGCCCAGTCGGCCACCGCCGCGCTCGCCCGCTGGGTCGCGGGCCGCGCGGGTGACCGGCGCGGGCACGAACGGCTGCTGCTGCCGGGGCTGCTGATGAGCGCGGCCGGGCTGGCCGCCGTGTCGGTGACCTCCTCCAGCGTGAGCGTGCTGGCCGGGGCGGCGGTGTTCGGCGCCGGATTCGGCGTCCTGCAGAACGCCACCATGACCGTCATGTACGCCCGCGTCCGCCCCGAACAGTTCAGCACCGTCAGCGCTCTATGGAACGCCGCCTACGACAGCGGCATGGCCGCGGGCGCCTTCGCCGTCGGCCTCCTGGCCCCGCTCACCGGCTACCCCCCGGCCCTGCTGATCACCGCCGTCCTCATGGCGGCCACCCTGCCCCTCATCCCCCGCGCCCGAAGAAGTCCATGAAGACCGGCCCTCTGGTGAGTGCCCTGTAGCAAGTTTGGCCCTTGAGGGGCCGGCCGAGGTCCGTCTCGCTGAACCACGGCGAGGTGCCCGGCTGCGGGTGAGGCGATCGTGGCGCCGGGTTCTCACGGGTGGACGCTGATGATGGTCTTGCCCTTGACGTGCTCGGTCGGGTTGAGGGCGGCGACGGCGTCGTCCAGGGTGGCGACGTTGCCGATGGCCATCCGCAGCCGTCCGTCGCGCACGCGCTGGGCGAGCTCGCTCAGCTGGGCAGGGTCGGACACGACGACGAAGTCGATCGCCAGGCCGTCGGCGGGGCGCGCCTCCACGGGGCCGGTGACGGACACGAGGGTGCCGCCGGGGCGCACCAGGGCGGCGGAGCGGCGTCCGATGTCGCCGCCGAGGACGTCGAAGACCAGGTCGACCTGTCCGACGTCCTCCAGCGTGTCGTTCTCCAGGTCGACGAACTCGTGCGCGCCGAAGCCGAGCGCCGTCTGCCGGGAGCCGGCGCGCCCGGTGCCGATGACGTGGGCGCCGGCCTCGCGGGCGAGCTGCGCCGCCATGGAGCCGACCGCGCCCGCCGCGCCGTGGACGAGGACGCTCTGCCCCGCCCGGACGCGCCCGTGATCGAACAGCCCCTGCCACGCGGTCAGGCCCGAGATCGGCAGGCTCGCGCCCAGCGTGAAGTCGATGTCGCCCGGCAGCGGGGCGAGGTTGCGCGCTTCGACGGCCACGTACTCGGCGAGCGCGCCGTCGCGGTACCAGTCGGTGATGCCGAACACCCGCTGGCCCACCGACAGCCCCGTCGTGCCGTAGCCGAGCGCGACGACCACGCCGGCCAGATCGTGCCCGGGGATCAATGGCGTCCTGTCATGGCCGGACCGGTCGACCCACGTCGATGGCCACGTCAGCTCTCCCGAGGTGAACCCCGCCGCGCGCACCTCCACCAGCACGTCGTTGAGCCCCGGCTCGGGCTTGGGCCGCTCGGTCAGAGTCATTCCGGCCGTTCCTGCGGCCTCGTCCGTCGCCACGATCGCCTTCATGCGACGCCTCCCTGCGTCCGGGTGCTCGCCGCCGTAGCCGCGAGCCGCATGTTTGGACTATTTCGTCCACAACGATACCACCGGAGCGATGGCGGCCAGGGGATATGGCGGCCCTTTGCGGGGTCGTTCCGCAGAGATGGGGGTGTGCTGGGGCGGACTCTCCGGTCCATGGAGAAGAGATCAGCCGGGGTAGGCTGGACGGGTGGGCAAGCCGGAGAACGCACCGACGGGACGCAGG
This sequence comes from Nonomuraea sp. NPDC049504, assembly GCF_040676845.1. Classification (NCBI taxonomy): domain Bacteria; kingdom Bacillati; phylum Actinomycetota; class Actinomycetes; order Streptosporangiales; family Streptosporangiaceae; genus Nonomuraea; species Nonomuraea sp. NPDC049504. The sequence continues at coordinate 98,350 of NZ_JBFAPT010000028.1, read as the reverse complement.
CTGACCTCCCGTGGCGCCACGACCCGCGCGCGCATCGTCGCGGCCGCTCTCGAGCTGATGTACATGAAGGGCGTCAACGCGACCACGCTCGACGACGTGCGGGCCGCGAGCAACACCAGCAAGTCGCAGCTCTACAACCACTTCCCCGACAAGGAGGCGCTGGTCCGCGCCGTCGTCGAGGCACGCGCCGCGCAGGTCCTCGAGCGGGAGCGCGGGAATCTGGAGCGGCTGAAGTCGTTCAACGGCCTGGTCCGCTGGCGTAACGCGCTGGTGCAGCGCAACGCGCTGCAGAACGGCGCCTACGGCTGCGCGCTCGGCTCGCTGGCGAGCGAGCTGGCCGACCAGGACGACCAGGCCCGCACCACGCTCGCCGCCTCGTTCGCGGAGTGGGAAGGGCTGCTGGCCGCCGGCCTGCGGCGGATGCGCGAGAACGGCGTGCTCAGGCCGCAGGCCGACCCGGAGAGACTCGCCACGGGTCTGCTGGCCGCCCTCCAGGGCGGCTATCTGCTGGCCGAGGCCGCGCACGACATCAAGCCCATGGAGGTCGCCCTCGACATGGCGCTCGACCACGTGAAGTCGTTCCTCGCCGGGTGACGGCGAGGGCAGGGCTCCGGTGCGCGGAGCGAGGTCCGCGCACCGATGAGGTCAGGCCGACGCCCGCTTCGGCAGCTTCCACCCGGGACGGGGGAAGTGGCAGGTGTAGCCGTTGGGGTACTTCTGCAGGTAGTCCTGGTGCTCCGGCTCGGCCTCCCAGAAGTCGCCCGCAGGGGTGACCTCGGTGACGACCTTGCCCGGCCACAGGCCCGAGGCGTCGACGTCGGCGATCGTGTCCTCGGCGATCCGCTTCTGCTCGTCGCTGGTGTAGAAGATCGCAGAACGGTAGCTGAGGCCGATGTCGTTGCCCTGGCGGTCCTTCGTCGACGGGTCGTGGATCTGGAAGAAGAACTCGAGCAGCGCGCGGAAGTCGGTCTTGTCGGTGTCGTAGACGACCTCGATGGACTCCGCGTGAGTGCCGTGGTTGCGGTAGGTGGCGTTGGGGACGTCGCCGCCGCTGTAGCCGACGCGCGTCGACACGACGCCGGGCTGGTGGCGGAACAACTCCTCCATGCCCCAGAAGCAGCCGCCGGCGAGAATCGCCTTTTCGGTGGTCATGTCGTCTCCCTATGAGTCGTCGGTGTCGCCGGAGAACAGGGTCCCCTGATCGGCCGGCCCGGTCGTCCCCATGCAGCGAGCGGGCACGCCGGTTCTATTCCCGCTGCCCGCGAGCGGCAGCCACATGACGAACCTGGCCCCGCGCCGCGAGTCCTCGACCGTGAGCGTGCCGTGGTGGGCGTGCGCGATGTCGCGCGAGATGGCCAGGCCCAGACCGCTCCCGCCGGGGTCGCGCCGCCGGCCGTCGTCCAGGCGGACGAACCGGTCGAAGACGCGTTCGCGCTGGTGAGGCGGAATGCCGGGCCCGTCGTCGGCCACGGTGAGCGCGACCCCGTCGCCGGCCCGCGCGACGCCGACCTCCACCCGGGACGCGGTGTGCCGCAGAGCGTTGGCCAGGAGATTGTCCAGTACGCGGATCAGTTGCATCCGGGAGCCGGAGACCTCCAGCCCGGCCGGCGCGTCGACGCTGACCGGCACGGACGAGGAATGCGCGCTCACCTCATCGGCCACGAGCCGGCCGAGATCGAGGGTCGCGGGAGGCAGCGGGCCGGCCGACCTGAGCCGGGCGAGCAGCAGCAGGTCGTCGACGATCGCCTCCAGCCGGTCGACCGTGGTCAACGCGCTGCGCAGCGCGTCCTGGGCGTTGACGTCGTCCGGGTAGAGCAGCGCCTCCTCCAGCTGTGTGCGCAGCCCGGAGATCGGCGTGCGCAGCTCGTGGCTCGTCGTGGATGCGAAGCCGCGCAGCTGCCCCACCGCGTCCTCCAGCCGGTCGAGGGTCTGGTTGGCGGTGGTGGCGAGCCGGTGGATCTCGTCGTTGCCCCGCGGCTCGGGGACGCGCAGGCTGAGGTCGCTGACCGTGATCTGCGCGATCCGCGCCCTGATCGCTTCGACGGGACGCAGCGCGCGCCCCACCAGCACCCATGCGGTCCAGGCCGCGGCCCCGGTGACCGCGACGATCCCGGCCGCGATGGCGTACTCGAGCTTGTGGGTGGCCAGCAGGTCGGGCTCGGGGATGCCGGCGTACAGGACCTTCGCGTCTCGCGCCGGCGTCAGGCGGATGGCCTCCAGCAGGACGCATCCGCCGTCCGGCCGGCATTCACGGTACGGCTGGAAGCGCGCGTCCGGCGGCGGCCGGTGCCGGCTCAGCGGCACGCTCGACGAGGCCGCCCTGCTGGCGTTCATCACCCGGCCCTGGGTGTCCACGAGCTGGATGAGGCCGAGGTGCGGGTCGGCGGGGATCGTCCTGGGCAGCGCGCCGCGCCGGGCGACCGGGCTCCACTTGCTCGCCACCCGTTCTGACAGGCGGAAGGAGGTGGACTCGACGTGGGAGCGGATCGCCAGATCCAGGGTCACGCCGAGCACCACGAAGGCGCTGGTCGTGAGCAGCGCCGCGATGACGGTGCACCAGGCCCGGACGGAGCACACGGGCCGGCACGGCACACCCTGCGGACGGGTGAGCAGCCGCCGGGGGCTCTTCGCCGACCGCCCGGGGACGGCTCCAACGGTGGCATGGCTCATGACGATGTCGCTCCTCCGCCGGCAGCGGCCCATGACTGGAGTGCCGTGGGCGCCGTCTCGGCATAGGATTTGGACTATATAGTCCCGTTTCAGATCAGCCAAATCGCGCCGAGCCGAGGTCTAGGACCTGCCGGTCCTTTCACGAATGGCCCGGCTGAAGGTCGCGCCGAGTCCCCTCAGCGCCGTCATGACCTCCGCGCCGTCCGCGGTGTCGGAGGCCCACCACACGTGCCCGTCGGGACGCACGACCACTCCCGCGGCGGTGGTCCACGCCGGCTCTCCGGCGACCACGTCGATCCCCATCGCCGTCGCGAGCGCGGCCGCTTCAGCGCCCAGCGCGCCGGGCCGGTGCAGCAGGACGGGCCGGCCGGACTCCAGCAGCTCGAAGCGGCCGGGCACCCGGGCACCGGTGAGGGGATGCCCGTCCGACGGGTACGCCACGTCCAGCGCCGACAGCTTGCGGGCCAGCGCCAGAGAGAGCTCGGGCACCGTCGCGAGCAGGCCGTTCAGCAGCGACCGCAACGCGGCGCCGTCCGGTGAGGTCGCGGTGATCAGCGACGACTGGGCCAGCGTGTGCTCCGCGAGCTGCTCGCCGATCGGGTGGCGTTCGTCGTGGTAGCCGTCCAGCAGCGCGGGGTCCGCCTCGCCGCGCGCCACGGCGGCGAGCCGCCAGCCGAGGTTCATCGCGTCCTGCACGCCGACGTTCAGGCCGACTCCGCCCGCCGGCAGGTGCATGTGCGCCGCGTCGCCCGCGAGCAGGACCCGCCCCTTGCGGTACGTCTCCGCGACCCTCGTCGCGTTTCCGAACCGGGACAACCAGCCCGGGTCGTGCATCCCGAAGTCGCTGCCCGCCACCCGGATCGTGGTCTCCCGCAGTGCCTCCAGCGTGAACGGGTCCGCCGCGCCGTTGTGGTGCGCGTCCACGCCGGCGATCCGGTGCCTCCCGTCGCGCACGGGGACGCTGATGAGGGCCCCGTGCTCGTTGTGCGCGCTGGTCACGGCGGGTTCGCTGAGCCGCACCTCGGCGACGTAGCCGTAGGACGTCGTGTCGGTCCCGGGGAACGCGATGCCCGCCGCCTTGCGCACGGTGCTGCCCGCGCCGTCGGCCCCCACGACGTAACCGGCCGTTCGGGTGTACGCGCCGTCAGGGCCGTCCACGTGCAGGGTCACCCGCTCGCCGTCCTGGCCGAGCCCGGTGACGGTGTGACCGCGCAGGATCACCGCGCCCTTCGCGCGCGCGTGCTCCTCAAGCAGCTCCTCGGTGCGGACCTGGGGAATGGCCAGCATGAACGGGTACGGCGTGTCGAGCACGCTGAAGTCGAGCCGGCTCTCCAGCATCCCGAAGTGCCACCGCGGCACCGGCGTCCCCTCGTCGAGGAACAGCCCGGCCAGGCCGCGCATGGCAAGCACCTCGATCGTGCGCGGATGGACACCCAGCGCCTTCGAGTGCGGGCTGCGCTCCGCCGCCCGTTCCAGGACCACGACTGGCACCCCGGCCAGCGCCAGCTCCGCCGCGGCCCACAGCCCGACGGGACCCGCGCCGACCACGAAGACGTCCTCGATTGATTGGATGGAGCTACTATTCATAGTAGTGACTCTACATTGAATTGAGTGGTTAAGATCAAGGGCATGGTTGAGCGCGGCTATCGGTCACCGGTGCGGGCCAGGCACGCCGAGGACACGCGGCGGTCCATCATCGAGGCGGCGGCCACCCTGTTCGCCGAGCAGGGTTACCCCAGGACGAGTGTCGCCGCTGTCGCCGCAGCGGCCGGCGTCGCCGTCAACACGGTCTACACCAGCGTCGGCAACAAGCCCGCCCTGATCATGGCGCTGTCCGAGGACGGCGCGGGCGACGATGCGGCGGTCGAGACCCTGCGCAGGATCGAGGAGTGCTCCGACCCGCGCGAGATCCTCCGCATCCTGGCCGACGGCACCGGGCAGGTGCGCAGGCGCCGCCACGACGTGCTGGCGATCCTGCTGAACAACAAGTACGCCGATCCCGACGTCGCCGCGGCCGCCGACGTGGCGATCCGGGCCGTGCGCGACAGGTTCAAGGCCGTGACCGCCCGCCTGATCGCCGTCGGCGGCCTGCGCGAGGGGCTCACCGGCACGCAGATCGAGCAGACGTTGTGGTTCTACTTCGGCTTCGAGGCGTGGCGGACCGTACGCGACTTCGGCTGGAGCTGGAAGGAGTCGGCGGACTGGCTCGCCGAGCAGGCCGCCCGCGCGCTCTTGCCCCCAATTGAGTAGAGGGTACTCATGCGTTCCCCGGCGCGGGCGGCCGATCCTGAGTGATCAGGAGAAGTGAGCGGCGTCCACAGGGGGAGCCATGGCGTCATCGCGAGTGCGCGTGATCATCATGGCCGGCGTGCTCGGCCTCGTGGCGGTGGCCGGGATCGTCTGGCTGGTCGGCGTCGCCACCGGCGATCCGGGAGGGTCGCCGACCGGTGCCGGGGTGAACCTGCCCGTGGACGACGAGGACGTACCCGAGCAGGACGTTGACGACGTGCCACCACCCGCCGGCGAGCCGACGTCTCAGGAGAGGTCGCAGGAGAAGTCCCGCAACAACCGCAGGAGCGTCCGCTGGAACGGCGTGCGCCTGGACGGTTCTCCCGGTGACGACGGGTGCGTCACCATCATCAACAAGACCTCGACCGCCGGGACGATCGAGTCGGTCTCCTTCGAGGTGCGCTCCGGCCCCGGCCGCGCCGGCGCCCGCTCGGCTCCCGGCCGCTGCGAACCCACCGGCGACCCGCTGTGCCAGGGCGTCACGCTGCGGCCCGGCTCCCAGTGCCTGGCCGGCGCGGTCATCACGGGAGAGCCCTCCGACAGCCCGTATGTCATCCAGGCCGTGGTCCATTTCCGGTACAGGTGCGTCAACGTCGAAGACTCGCCCTGTGACGAGGTCCAGGACTGGGGTGGCCGGCCGCCGACAGAGCAGCGGCCGGTGGAGATCAGGGGTGCGACCGCCAATAACGTCCCGCAGTTCGACTACTACATCGGCGGCACGGACACCTCCGGTGACGAGGACGACCCGGCCACCTCCCCGGAACCCTCCCTGGAGATCACCGAAACCCCGGACACTTCGGGTGAGGCCACACCTGGCGAAACCGTGGCCACGACGCCGGAGGGAGAATGACGAGCGACGTCGAACAGGCGGACGCGCGGAAGCCGCAGCCGACAGGCGAAGAGCCGGCCTCCCGCCGGACCGCGCGGGCGACGGAGCCCGCGCCCGAGCAGCCGGTCGAGGAGGCCACGCCTCGGCGGCCGGCCGTGCGGACCGCGTCCGAGCAGCCGGCGGACGGCGGGCAGGAGCCGATTTCGGCGCGGATGCGGCAGTTCGCCGAGGCCGTCGGCCCCACGACGCTGGCCACCGCGGTGCTCATCTACTTCGGCTATGTGGCGACCCGCGCCCGCTTCGACTACTTCGGCGTCTCCCTGGAGATGGCGGAGCTGTCCAACCAGAGCCTGCTCCTCTACGGCCTCGAGGTCGTGTACGTCCCGGCGGCCCTGATGTGCCTCGGCGCGCTCCTGGTCATCGCCGTCCACGCCGCCGTGTCCAGGCAACTGGCCCGCCGCCCGGGCGACCCGCTCAACACGTTCATGGCGGCCGGCATCGCGCTGGTCGGGGTGCTGCTGGTCGCCCGCGCGCTGATCGGCATGTTCCTCCAGGACGCCCAGACCAGCGTCGTCATCGGCACGACACCCCTGGCACTCGCGTCCGGCCCGGCCGCGCTGGCGTACGGGATCCACGTCCACGGCAGGAACCGCGGCCGCCCGCTCCTGTCGCCACGGCTGGCCAGGAACGGCGTGCTGAGCGTGGCGGGCCTGGCCGTCGCCGGCCTGTTCTGGGCGTCCACCACGGTCGCCTGGGCGTACGGCATCGGCCTCGGCGAGCAGGACGCCGCCGAGCTGCCGCAGCGCGCCGAGGTGGTCATCGACGTGAAGCAGGAGCTGCACGACGTGCCTGCGGGCATCACCCACACCCGGCTCCGCACCACGGGCAAGGACCCCGGCTACGAGCACCGCTACCGCGGCTTCCGCCTCCTCCTCGCCTCCGGCGGACGGCTGTTCCTGGTCAACCCGCGGTGGAGGCTGGGCCGCGACCAGACGATCGTGCTCCCGTACGACAACGGCGTCCGCATCCGGCTCATCTCGCAGCCCTGACCGCCGTGAGGTCAGTAGGCGAGCTCGCCGATGCCGCCGTCGACGCGCAGGACGGTGCCGGCGGTGTAGGCGGACTCGTCGGAGGCGAGGTAGACGGCGGCCTTGGCCAGCTCGGTGGCGGTGCCGATGCGGTGGAGGGGGACGACGCGGCGGAACTCGTCGTAGATGGCGGCCTGCCGTTCCGGCCCGAGCGAGGCGAAGACGTCCGTGCGGGTGGGGCCGGGGCTCAGGCCGTTGACCCGGACGCCGCGTTCCTTCAGCTCGTACGTCAGCCCGCGCGCGAACGACAGCAGACCCGCCTTCGCGGCGCCGTAGACGGCCGCGTTCTCGTGCCCGACGAAGGCGGAGACCGAGCCGACCAGGATGATCGACGCCTGCCGCGACAGAAGCGGCAGCAGCGCCTTGATCAGGAAGAACGGGCCTTTGAGGTCGGTGGCGACGAGCCTGTCGAAGGCGTCTTCCGTCCACTCCTCGATCGGCAGGTGGGTGACGTCGGCGGCGTTGCTCATCACGATGTCGAGCCGCGGCCACTCCTCGCGCAGCCGCGCCGCGAGCGCCGCCTGCCCGGGTACGTCGCCGGCGTCGCTGACGACGGTGAGCAGCGGGCCGTCCAGATGCCGGGCGGCCTCCTCCAGCCGCTTCTGCGAGCGGCCGGTGATCGCGACGGCCGCTCCTTCGGCGAGGAACTGGCGGGCCGTCTCCAGCCCGATGCCGCTCGTCCCTCCCGTGATCAGTGCGTACTTCCCGGCAAGACGGCTCATGGTGCTCTCCTCACATAGTTCTGTGCAGCCGTTCAAAAAGTCGGCCAGGCGCCACCGTACGCCGTTTTGTGCAAGCGGTCAAAAAGTCATAACCTCAGGCCATGGCACGTACCGGGCGCCCCCGCGCATTCGACGAGAGCCAGGCGCTGGAGCGCGCGCTCATGCTCTTCTGGTCCCGCGGCTACGGAGCGACCTCCGTGCAGGACCTCGTCGAGGCACTCTCCTTGGAGCGGGGCAGCCTGTACGGCGCCTTCGGCGACAAGCGGAGCTTCTACCTGGCCGCGGTCCGGCTCTACTGGGACACCTACGAGCGAAGCCTGATCGCGGCACTGCGGGAGGGCCCGGTGCTGCCGGCGCTGCGCGAGGTGCTCGTGACCCCGGCCCGCACGCCGGAGGACACCCCCGACGCCCCCCATGGATGCATGATCGGCAACACCACCGCCGAGCTCGTCCCGCAGGACGACGAGGCCCGCGAGGTCGTGGCCCGCGCGCACGCGCGGTTCATCGAGATCGTCGCCGGCGCCCTGCGGCGCGCGCAGGTCGAGGGCGAGGTCACCACGGCCGCCACTCCCGAGGCCCAGGCGCAGCTCCTGCTCTTCACCGTGCAGGGCCTCTCCCTGGTCTCCCGCGCGGGGGTCGACCAGGCCGCCGCACTGGCCGCCGCCGACGCCCTGATCGACGCGCTCCGCGCCTGACTCTCCGCATCAGGCGCCGGCCGGCGCGCTCCGCGCCTGCCCCCTGCGTCAGCGGGGGGTGTAGACGGTGAGGCGGAGGCCGGGGTCCTCGTTGGCCTGGAAGGTCGCGTAGTCGAAGGCGCGGCCGTGCAGCACCTTGCCGCCCGCGCCGCCCCGCGCGACGTCGTGCCGCGTCCACCAGCGGCCGAACTCGGGGCAGCCGCGCCGCAGGCGATCGGCCAGGGCGGTGAAGGCGGCGTCAGGAGCCCACAGATCGTAGGTGGCGCGGAACTGGGCGGTGGCGTGCCGCGCCTGCGCGGCCCAGCCGGCGCCGAACACGTCGCGGGCCATCGGCGTGAGCAGCAGGTAGACCAGCACGTTGCGGTCGCCGGGCGGCAGCCGGTCGAGGCCGGTGAACAACTCCTCGGCGGCGTCGTTGGCGGCCAGGACGTCCCAGCGGCGGCCGGTCAGGTAGGCGGGCCGGTCGAGGCCGCGCAGCAGGCGGACCGAGCCCTCGGGGGCGCGCTCCCTGGTGAACGCCGGCAGCGCGGGCCGGTGAGCCAGCGTGCGCAGGTGGGCGTGCTCGGTCTCGTCGAGGCAGAGCGCGCCGGCCAGGGCGTCGATGGTGGCGGGGGAGGGGCTGACGGCACGGCCCTGTTCGAGGCGTACGTACCAGTCGATGCCGATGCCCGCCCGCTCGGCGACGTCCTCGCGCCGCAGGCCGGGGGCGCGGCGGCGCTGACGCGGCGGCAGCCCGACCGCCTCAGGGGTCAGGCGCTCCCGACGCGAACGCAGGAAGTCGCCGAGCGCGCGGCCGGTGGGCTCGGGCATGATCGCCGCCTTTCCGCAGGGGGGTATCGGGCAATCCCAGGACGATACCGGTCCTGGTCACGACCCTGGGCGGGCGGCCAGGATGTGGTCGGTTCTGCGGAAAGGAGCATGATCATGAAGGCTGCCGTGCTGAAGGAGTTCGGCTCACCGCTGGCGGTGGAGCAGGTGACGGACCCGGTGCTGGGCACCGGCGAGGTGGTGGTGGACGTCGTGGCGGCGCCGGTGCTGCCGTACGCGACGGAGGTGTTCAGCGGCGAGCGGCAGTACGCGCTGACGCTGCCGGTGACACCCGGCGCGGGGGCGATCGGCCGGGTACGCGCGTGCGGCCCCGACGCCACCCGGCTCGCCCCGGGCGACTGGGTGCTGTGCGACCCCGCCATCCGCTCCCGCGACGACGTCCTGACCCCCGACATGACGTTGCAGGGGCTGAGCGCGCGCGGCGAGGGCGGGTTGCTCCTGCAGCGGCACTTCGGTCAGGGCTCGTTCGCCGAGCGCCTGCTGATCCCCACCGAGAACGCGGTGCCGCTCGGCCCCGTCGAGCCCGCCGACGCCGGGGTGTGGACCGCGCTGACGCCGGCCCTCGTCCCGTACGGCGGGTTCCTCGCGGGCGGGCTGGAGCCGGGGGAGACGGTGCTGGTCAGCGGGGCGACCGGCAACTTCGGCGGCGCCGCGGTCGCCGTCGCGCTGGCCATGGGGGCGGCCCGCGTCGTCGCGCCGGGACGCAACGAGGGCGCGCTGGCCGAGCTGGTACGCCGCTTCGGCGACCGCGTCACCCCCGTACGGCTCACCGGAGAAGGGGACACCGAGCGCATGATCACGGCGGCGGGCGGCCCCGTGGACCTGGTGCTCGACATCCTGCCGCCAGCGGCGGGGCCGGCTCCCGTACGGGCCGCCGCCATGACGGTGCGCGAGGGCGGCAGGGTCGTGCTCATGGGCGGCGTCGGCATGCTGGACGGCGCGGAGCTGGCGCTGCCGTACCGGTGGCTGATGCGCAACAACGTGACAGTGCGGGGGCAGTGGATGTACCGGCGCGACGCCCCGCTGCGGCTGGTCGCGCTGGCCCGCTCCGGCCTGCTCGACCTGCGTCAGTGGGAGGTCACGGAGTTCCCGCTCGACGACGCCGTGGAGGCGGTGACCCACGCCGCCGACAAGGCCGCCCCCTTCCGGCTCACCGTGCTCCGTCCCTGACCCGGAGGGCGCGGGCGCACGAGGTGAGCGTCTCCGCGAGCGTCGCCCGGTCCTTGTCGTCGATGTCGGCGAGCATGACCGCCTCGATCGCGTCCAGGGAGCGGTCGCAGCGGCGCAGCACGCGCAGGCCCTCGGGGGTGAGGCGGGTGCGCAACGCGCGGCCGCCCCGGGGATGGGGGTCGCGGCGGATCAGGCCGCGTTGTTCGAGGTCGCGGATGACCAGGTTCATCGCCTGCGGGGTGACGAAGGCGATGCGGGCCAGGTCGGCCGAGGACGGGGCGTCGCGCAGGCGCAGCTCGCTGAGCGCCATGTACGCGGTCGTGGTCACGCCGTGGCGAGCCAGCGCCTCGTCCAGGCAGGCGCGAACGAGGCGCTCCAAGCGGAACACCAGATAGCTCACGTGGGGCGGCGGCGGGTCCGGCGCGGCGGCCGAGGGGGTACCCGGATCGGTCACCAGGAGACGATATCGCGCTCTGTCCGGCATGTAAGTTTCACGCCGTTATCAAGGTCCTTGATAACAAGCTACTTGATAACCAGCGGAAACGGCCCGCAGTCAAATGATCTTGATCGGGCCCGCATTGACGCTGCACCGCGGCCCTTTTACGGTCCAGCGAACGACACCATCGAGAGGAGGAATCGCGCATGACACGATTAACGAAGATGCTGGCCGGTGCCTGCGCGGCGGCGCTCTTCGCCGTCATGTCCGTGGTGCTCGGCTCGCCGGCCGCCGCCGCCAGCCTGGTCGAGGTGACCACCTTCGGCAGCAACCCGGGCAACATGCGCATGCACGTCTACGTACCGGACACACGCCCCGCCGCGCCGGCCATCGTGGTCGCCATGCACGGCTGCGGCGGCTCAGGCCCCGGCTTCCACCAGAGCAGCGAGTTCGCCTCGCTGGCCGACCGCTACGGCTTCATCGTCATCTACCCGAGCGCCACGCAGTCGGCGGGGTTCGGCAACTGCTTCGACACCTGGTCGGACGCGGCCAAACGGCGCGGCGGCGGCAGCGACCCCGACTCGATCCTGTCGATGATCGGCTACGTCGAGCGGACCTACGGCGGAGACCGGAACCGCGTCTACGCCACCGGCAGCTCGTCCGGCGGCATGATGACCCAGCACATGCTCGCCGTCCACCCGGACGTGTTCAAAGCCGGCGCCTCCTTCATGGGCGTGCCGTTCAACTGCTTCGCCGGCGCCTCCGACTACCCGCCGGGCAGCAGCAGGTGCACCGGCGGCAGCATGGACCGCACGCCGCAGCAGTGGGGCGACGCGGTACGCCAGGCGTACCCGGGCTTCTCCGGCGTCCGCCCGCGCATGCAGCTCTGGCACGGCACCGCCGACACCCTGGTGCCGTACTCGCTGCTGCGCGAGTCGGTCGAGCAGTGGACCAACGTGTTCGGGCTGAGCCAGACCCCGACCAGCACCGACACCCCGCAGGCAGGCTGGAACCGCAGCCGCTACGCCGACTCCTCCGGCACCGTGCAGGTGGAGTCGTACAGCATCCAGGGCGCCGGCCACGCGCTGCCGCAAGGCGGCATGGCCCTGTACGCCATCCAGTTCTTCGGCCTGACCAGCGCGGCCGACACCACGCCGCCGACCACGCCGGGCACCCCCGTCGCGTCCGGCGTGACCGCCACCGGCGCCACGCTGACCTGGACGGCCTCCACCGACCAGGGCGGCTCCGGCCTGGCCGGGTACACCGTCTACCGCGAGCAGGGCGCCACCGACCAGCAGCTCGGCCAGTCCACCACGAACTCGATCACCCTCACCGGGCTGAGCGCCGGCACCCAGTATCAGGTGTACGTACGGGCGCGTGACGGCGCGGGCAACCTGTCGGGCAACTCCGCGACGGTCACCTTCACCACGACCTCCACGGGAGGCGACACGACGCCGCCGACCGCCCCGTCCGGCCTGGCCGCGTCGGGCACCACCGCGAGCGGCACCACCCTGACCTGGACGGCCGCCACCGACGACACCGGCGTGAGCGGTTACCACGTCCTGCGCGCTCCCGGCGCGTCGGGCGGCACGTTTACCCAGGTCGGCACCTCGGCCACCACCTCGTACGCCGACACGGGCCTGACCGCGAACACCACCTACCGCTACCAGGTCCGGGCGTACGACGCCGCCGGCAACGTCTCTCCGGTCTCCGGTACCGTCCAGATCACCACCGCTCCGGGGGGCACGACCGGCGGGTGCTCGGCCACCCCGACCGTGCAGTCCCAATGGGGCAACGGGTACGTGATCCAGCCCCTGACCATCACGAACACCGGCACCTCGACCATGACCGGCTGGACGGTCACGTTCACCCTGCCGCCCGGCCACACCCTGACCGGCTCCTGGAACGGCACCGTCTCCACCAGCGGCGGGACCGTCACCGTAAGGAACGTCGGCCACAACGGCACGCTCGCGCCGGGAGCGAGCACCGGGAGCTTCGGCTTCCAGGCGACCAGGCCGAACGGCGACACCGCCCTGCCCTCCGGCTACACCTGCGCCTGACCGCCGGCGGACGCGCGCACCGCTGAGCCCTCGGATCGAGGGCTCAGCACCGCCCGCACCGTCACGCGGCGGACCGCAGAACCGCCGCCGTGGCGACGAGCAGGGCCAGCAGCAGGACGATCGCCATGAAGACCTGCCCGTGCAGGCCGAGAACGAAAACGGTCCGGCCGGCGAACTCCGGGTCGTACGTGGCGGTGCCGGGCAACAGCAGCGCGCCGACCATGCCCAGCCACGGCGTGGCCAGCACGGCGCCGACCGTCGTGATCGCCGCGACGGCGATGATCAGAATCCGGGGAAGTCGCATTCCATCTCCAGGGTCGGTCAGTGCAGGCCGCGCTTGCCCGGGGCCCAGAAGGGTTTGACCTTGATGGACGTCCGTGGCCAGTTGCGTTCGCGGACGAGGAAGTCGCGGACCAGCTGGCACGTCCGCGCCTCGCCGGCCACGTAGGCGGCGCCGGTGTTGCCCGGCAGGTCCAGCCCGGCGACGGCGTCGAGCAGCACCCGCGAGGCCACGGCCGGGGAGCCGTGGCGGTGCACGCGCCGTAGCGGCCTTCCCGGCAGGGGCAGGTCGTGTTCGGGGGCCTCGCTCTCCACGACGCCGTGCACCTCGGCCGCGTCTCCCAGCGCCCTGATCATCGGTCCGAAGGCGGCGCCGGCCGTCTCCTCGCCGATGAACACGTGGAAGTCGGCCTCGCGGGTGAAGAAGTCGCCCTGCGGCCACCAGAACGTCACCCGCTCGCCCGGCCTGGTGTCCCTGGCCCACGCGAGGCCGATGCCGTCGCCCTCGTACAGGTGGACGCGCAGCTCGATCGCTCTCCTGCCGGGGGCGAGCTCCCAGATCGTGTACGTGCGCAGCGTCTCGCCGGGACGCAGGATGCCCGCCACCGACAGCGGGTCCTTGAGCTGGATCCTGATGTGCTGGCCGGGGGTGTAGGAGAAGGCGACGGGCTGGTCGGTCTCCAGCCTGATGCGCCGGATGGCCGGGTTGATCTGCTCGGCGACGGTGATCGTCGCGTCCATGGCGTACTTGCCGAAGAGGCGGTCGCGCACCGTGCGGGCCACGTCAGGACTCCTTCCGCCGCCGCAGGTGCGCGGACCTCGACATCCGCCACCAGACGGCCGTGACCAGCACCGGCACCGCGAGAAGAATCCACCACATCGAAAGACTCCTTAATGGCTCTAAGTTTGGTTAGAGCCATTAAGGAAACATAGATGCCCTAAGATGTCAACGGCGACGACAAGAGAGGTGCTGATGTCCGAACAGACCAGCAGGCGCGAACGGTTGCGCAGGGCCACGCTGGAGGAGATTCACGCGGCGGCGCGCAAGCTGCTGGTCGAGCAGGGGTCGGCCGCGGTGACCATCAACGCCGTCGCCCGGCAGGTGGGCATGAGCGGCCCGGCCCTGTACCACTACTACGCAGGGCACGACGAGCTGATCGGCGCGGTGACCGCCGACTTCTACCGCGAACTGGCCGCCACCATGGAGCAGGCCCGCGACGCCCGCGCCGACGCGCCTGTCGGTGAGCGCCTGCTGGCCGCCTGCCGCGCCATGCGGACCTGGGCCGTCGCGCATCCCGCCGAGTTCGGCTGGATCTTCGCCAGCCCCATAGCCCCGCCGAACCGCCGCCCCGACTCGGTGCGCTACGAGGCCGCCGTACGCTTCGAGCAGGTCTTCCTTGACCTGGTGGTCGAGCTGTGGCAGACCCGCCCGTTCCCGGTGCCCGACCCCGGCAGCCTGCCCGCCTCCCTGCGCGAGCAGCTCTCCGCGTACTCGGCCGCCATCGAAGGACGCCTGCCCCTGGAGGCCGCCCACGTCTTCCTGTCCTGCTGGATCAGGCTGTACGGGCTGCTCTGCATGGAGGTCCTGCACCAGCTCGACTTCGCCTTCACCGACGCCGCGCCCCTCTACGAGGAATGCCTGCGCGACCTGGCCGCCGCCCTCGCCATCGACTACCCCGCCTGACCTCCAGGACATGGCAAGATCCACGCCATGGACGATCCCACCGCCCGGACCACCGCCACGTACGACCGCATAGCCCCCGAGTTCGCCGTCCGCTCCGAGAACCCCGACGCCACGTTCCTCGCCTTCCGCGCCCGCTTCGCCGCCGCCCTGCCCGCCGGTGGCCGTGTCGCCGACCTCGGCTGCGGCCCGGGCAGAGACGCCGCCTGGTTCCGCGAGCAGGGATTCCACACGATCGGCGTGGACCGGTCGGCCGCCATGGCCGCGCTGGCCGCCGCCCGGGGTGTCCCGGTGGCCCTGGGAGACCTGCGTCACCCGCCACTGGCCGCCGGCTCGCTGGCCGGGCTGTGGTCGGCGGCGGCACTCCTGCACGTACCGGCCGACGAGACCATCCCCACGCTACGCGCCTGGCACGCGGCGCTGCGCCCAGGAGGCATGCTCGGGCTGAGCACCTCGGCCGGCGACGGCGCGGACTGGGAGCCGGTGCCGCACCATGAGGGGCTCGTCCGCTGGTTCGTCCACCGCGACCCGCAGCCCCTGCTCGCCGCCCTCACGG
This sequence comes from Nonomuraea sp. NPDC049504, assembly GCF_040676845.1. Lineage (NCBI taxonomy): Bacteria > Bacillati > Actinomycetota > Actinomycetes > Streptosporangiales > Streptosporangiaceae > Nonomuraea > Nonomuraea sp. NPDC049504. The sequence continues at coordinate 83,047 of NZ_JBFAPT010000028.1, read as the reverse complement.
AGATCGGCTTCGAGGTACGCGAACACGCCGTGACCTCCACCCACCGCACCTGGCTGAGCATCATCGCCGCCAGAGATTGTCGGAGCTGAATGCCAGACTCCGCGCATGAATGCCGACTTCACCGTCGAGCCCGTTCAGGAGGGCTTTCTCCGTACTCAGATCGTTCGCGGCGAAATGCGCGATCAGCGGTTCCCGTTACCCGCCGGCCCGGACAACACGGTGTTCGACCGCATGCGGCTGGTCGACGTGGACTTCAGCGCGATGCGGTTCGTCTGCTTCCTCTCTCGTGGCAGCGAGTTCGACGGCTGCGACTTCTCCGGAACCGCCTTCGACCAGCTGCTGCTGGGCGCTCCCGGGGACGGTGCGGTGCGGCCGCAGAGCGTCTTTCGCGGGTGCGTGTTCCGCCGTACGCAGTTTCCGACGCTGACCGCCTTCGGCAATGTCAGGTTCGAGGGGTGCACGTTCGAGCGGTCCCGCCTCCGGCTGCAGACGAACACCCATGAGGCGGAGTTCGTCGACTGCGTCTTCGCCGGCCCGATCCGCGGCGTCAACTTCTGGGGCCGCCCGTACGATTTCGACCAGGCCGCACTGGGCAGAGACCACAACGACTTCAGCGGCAACGACTTCGCCGCCGCCCGCCTCGACGACGTCGCCTTCCACCACATCGACGTGCGCGCTCAGCGCTTCTCCGGCCACGCCCTTCTCGACCGGTTCACCGAACGCGCGAAAGCCGTGCTGCCGTTGATCGACCGCTGGCCGGATGCCGAGCATCGCGACATGGCCCGACTGACGTTGGAGTTCCTCATCGCCGACGCGCCGGAAAGGATCGACGACGTGGCGCTGGTGAGCCCGGCGGACCTGGGCCGCAAGCTGCCGCCCGCCCTGCGCGAAGAGCTGTTCGCCGCGCTCAGACGCACGACCAGCGATACATCCCGTGGCCGAGCCGCAGCGCCTCCCGGGCCAGATCCCGCAGCTCGGTGATGCGCTCGACCTCGTACGCGTCGAGCAACTCGTCGTCGGCGTACTTGCGCACACGTGCGTCGTCCACGGCGGCGAGCGCGACGACCGTCTCCGGCATCACCCGATCGACGCCCGACGCCTCGCCGTCGTCCACGACGCCCTGGCTGTCGCCGAACTCGCTCGCGTCCCGCTCGCTGAGCTCCGCCACCAGGTAGCTGAGGTCGTCGATCCACCCCTTGCAGTCGACGTACGGGAGGTCCAGCTGCGCCGGCCCGCCGGACATGGCCCGCTCGGCTGACTGGTCCGACTCAGCCGTGAAATAGTCCACTAAAACGCCCATGGCCGAACACCTTATCGAAAGAGGAGTCTGGTATGAAGCTCTCCGCGCGGGCGCTCAACCGGGCCACCTTGGATCGGCAGCTCCTGCTGCGCAGGGAGCCGCTGGACGTCGCCGAGGCGGTGCGGCGGGTGATGGCGTTACAGGCCCAGGAGGCGGCCTCGCCGTACATCGCGCTCTGGAACCGCGTCGCGGACCTGGAAGCCGCCGACCTCGACACCGCCTTCGCGGGCCGTCGGGTCGTACGGGGGACGACGATGCGGATGACGCTGCACGCCGTGCACCCCGACGACTACCCGGCCCTCCGCGACGCCATCGAGCCGACCATGTACGCCACCCACCTCGACGGCCGCTTCACCCCGCCGGGGCTCACCGTCGAAGCGGGGCAGGCGCTGGTCGAGGGGTTGATGGCGTTCACGGCTGAGCCGCGGACGGTGCAGGAGATGAAGGACTGGCTGGAGCCGCGCCTCGGCGGGCTGCCGGCGGCGGGTGTGTGGGCGGTCCTCCGCTCGTACACGCCGATGGTGCGGGTGCCGACCGGCGGGCCGTGGTCGTTCACCACCCGCGTGTCCTGCGTCGCCTCCTCACCCAGGCCCACGCTCGACCTCAACGCCTCGGCCGAGGCCCTGGGGGTGCTGACCCGACGCTATCTGCAGGCGTTCGGCCCGGCCACGGTGGCGGACGTCGCGCAGTTCGCGCTGGTGCAGCAGGCGCGCGTCAAGAAGGTGCTGCGCGCCATGGACGGCGAGGTCGAGCAGCTCGAAGGCCCGGACGGCAGGCCGCTGTGGGACCTGCGGGACGCGTCCCGCCCGCCCGAGGACACCCCGGCGCCGCCGCGCCTGATGGCCATGTGGGACAACACCCTGCTCGCCCACACCGCCCGCGACCGCCTCCTCCCACCCGCCTACCGCAAACTCGTCATCCGCGCCAACGGCGACGTCCTCCCGACGCTACTCGTGGACGGCCACGTCGCCGGCGTGTGGCGTCCGACGGACAGCGGAATCGAGGCTGCTCCCTTCCACCCGCTGCCCGACGAGACATGGGACGCACTCGCCACCGAGGCGAAAGCCTTGGTGACCTGGCTGGCTGACCGCGACCCACACCCCTACCGCCGCTACGACCGTTGGTGGCACAAACTCCCCGACCTGAAGACCATGCTGCTTCCGGGCTAGGGGACGCTGGCGGGCCGCCCGAGGCTACGCCATCATGGGGTCGTGACTCCGACCCCCGGCGCGTTACAGGACGGCGACTCATACGGAGCGGCCGTCCCGGAAGAGCTCTTCCCCCTGCCGCCGTCTGTTGACCCTGCCGACGACCCCACCTTCGCAGTGCGGTTGGTGGAGTGGCTGCCCGTTCTGGCAGGAGTGGCGATTGGCGTGGTCATCGCCGTGGCGGCCACTTTCATCGTTCTTCGGGCGCGGCGAAGCCAGTAGCCGCGCATAGCGGCCGACCCCCAGCAGCCGCCGCGCTCGCCGTCCACGTCCCCGGAGGAGGGTGACCGGTCTCACAGCGGGACGGTGTCACGCGGGGAGTCGCTCGGCACGTCCGTGTGGCGGAGGTGCATGAGAGTGACACGAGAAACCCCGACGATTGTGGTGCTCGGTGGCGGCTATACCGGCGTCATGAGCGCGGTCCGGCTGGCTCGCAGGACCGCCGCCCAGGTGATACTCGTCAATCCGACCGACCGGTTCACCGAGCGGCTGCGGCTGCATCAGCGGGCGGCCGGGCAGGAGCCGGTGGATTATCGGATTCCGGAGCTGGTGAAGGGCAGTGGTGTCGAGTTCGTTCGCGGACGGGCCGTCCGGCTCGATCCGGAAGGGTGTACCGTCCGTGTCGCGGGCACGGGTGGTGAGCGGCAGTTGCGCTACGACTATCTGGTGTACGCCCTCGGCGGTGTCACCGCCACCACCGTGCCGGGAGTGGAGGCGCACGCATGCACGCTGGACAGCGCGGCCACGGCGGCCGGGCTCGCCGCGCGGCTGTCGGAGCTGAGCCGCCAGGGCGGCGGCATGGTCGCGGTGGCGGGGTCCGGGCTCACCGGTGTCGAGGCGGCGGCCGAGATCGCGGAAAGCCATCCGGACCTGCGGGTGGTGCTGCTCGGCCGCGATGAGCCCGGTTCCACGATGGGGCCGAAGGCGCGCCGCCATCTGCGCCGGGCGCTGGACCGGCTCGGCGTGCACGTGCGCGCCGGGGTCCGGGTGACCAGGGTGCTGCCGGACGCGGTGGAGCTGGACGCAGGCGAGCCGATGCCGGTGGACGTGCTGCTGTGGACCGCCGGGGTGGTGGCCCATCCGCTGGCGCGGGAGGCGGGGCTGGAGGTGGACGGCGCCGGCCGGGTCGTGGTGGACGCGAGCCTCGCGTCGGTCTCGCACCCGACGGTGTACGCCGTGGGCGACGCCGCGGCCGTCCGGCAGCCCTGGGGCGAGATCCACGGCACGTGCCAGAGCGGCATCCCGACCGGCGCGCACGCCGCCGACGCGATCGCCCGCCGGCTGCGCGGCAGGAGGCCCAGGCCGTTCCGGTTCGGCTACCTGCATCAGCCCGTCAGCCTGGGCCGCCGGGACGCGGTCATCCAGTTCACCCGGCCCGACGACACGCCGGGCCGGTGGTTTCTCACGGGACGGGCGGCGGTGGCGTACAAGGAGGCGGTGACGTCGAGCCCGGCCACGATCTACCGGGTGTCGCGGTGGCTGACCATCCCGGCCAGGATGCTGTCGCGCACCGGCGCGCGGGCCGGCCGTCCGGTCGCAACCGGATGACCGGCCCGCTCGCCGCCCCTGGAAGCCGCCCCTGGAAGCCGCGCCTAGATGCCGCGCCCCTAGATGCGGGACCAGCGCTGGTTGGCGCCGCCCGTGCAGGACCAGATCTGCAGCCGGCTGCCGTTCGCCGTGGCGTTGCCGGCGACGTCCAGGCACTTGTTCGCGCCGACGGCGGTGATGCTGCCGTCGCTGTTGAAGCGCCACTGCTGGTTGCTCTGGCCGTTGCAGTCCCAGATGATGACGCCGGTGCCGTCGGCGGTGCCGGCGTTGTCGACGTCCAGGCACTTGCTGCCGTAGACGCGCAGCTCACCGCTGGGGGTGGCGGTCCACTGCTGGTTGGGCTGCTGGTGGCAGTCCCAGATGATCACGGCGGTGCCGCTCGTCTGGGAGGCGCCGTTCACGTCCAGGCAGCGGCCGGAGCCCACGCCCTGGATGCGGTTGGCGGGCAGGGCCGTGCCGCCGCTGACGCGGAAGACGGCGGTGCCGTGGGCGGGGACGCTCGCCGAGATGGTGCCGGTCGTCGTGGTGACGGCGTTCGTCCAGGCGTCACGCAGGGTGAACGGGCCGCCGGTCAGGCCGATGGCGGCGGCGGTGGTGCTGACCGTGGTGGTGCCGCCGCCCTGGTTGAACAGCGCGACCGCGACATCGCCGTTGCTGAGCCGCTTGGCCAGGACGCGGCGGGTGCCGTCATTGCTGACCTGGGTGGCCTGGAGGCCGAGCGGGTCCTGGTTGATGGCGATGAGGTTCGCGTTCTTGAGGATCGTGGAGGTCGCCGCGTTCATGTTCCTGACGTCGTTCCCGGCGATCAGCGGCGAGGCCATGATCGCCCACAGGGCGAAGTGGCTGCGCATCTCGGTGTCGTTCATGCCGCCCCGGCCGACGACCATCATGTCCGGGTCGTTGAACTGCCCCGGCCGGGCGTAGCCCGCGAGGGGGACGGTCACGTTGACGATGTTCTGGATGCCCATCGGGTAGCCGTTGGTCTGCCCCGTGTTCCAGGCGTTGGTGATGTCCTCGGTGGTGCGCCAGATGTTGGCGACGTCGCCCCAGTTGCGCTGCGGGCCTGTCTTCTCGTGGATGCTGTTGGGGTTGATGCTGTAGAGGATCGGCCGGCCGGTGGCGGCCAGCGCGTCGCGCATCTTCGCGAACGTGCGCACCTGGTCGTCGATGCTGCCGGTGGGGGAGCACCAGTCGTACTTGAGGTAGTCGACGCCCCAGGCGGCGAACTGCCGGGCGTCCTGCTCCTCGTGGCCGAGGCTGCCGGTCGCGCCCGGATAGCTGTTGAAGTACTGGGCGCAGGTCTTGTCCAGCGGCGCCTGGTAGAGGCCGAACTTGAGGTTCCTGGCGTGCAGGTAGTCGCCGAGCGCCTTCATGCCGCTGGGGAAGCGCGACAGGTTCGCCTGGAGGTTGCCCGCGGAGTCGCGGTTGGGGTCGAACCAGCAGTCGTCGACCACGACGTACTCGTAGCCGAGGTCGCGCATGCCGTTGCTGACCATCGCGTCGGCCGTCTGCTTGATCAGCGTCTCGTTGATGTTGCAGCCGAAGGTGTTCCAGGTGTTCCAGCCCATCGGCGGGGTGCGGCCGACGCCGTTGTCCAGCGCCTGCGCCGGGCCGGTCACGACGGCGCCCGCCGTCAGGGTCAGCAGCAGGGACAGGACAAGGGATAACCGGGTGCGTTTCATCTCGCTCCTCATGGGGTCCGTGTGAACGGGTCAGCGGAAGGAAGCGTCATCGACGTAGAGGCCGTCGGTGCCGGCGGCCGTCTCGACGTAGAAGGAGGCGTTGGTCAGCGTTCCCGTCCACGACACGGTCGCGGTGCCGGTCAGCTCGGTCCAGCCGTCCGTGCCCACCGTGCGCGCCGGGGTGAGCTGGTGGTAGCTCGTCGTGCCGTCCGCCGTGATCGTCAGGGTCGCCTTCGCGCTGGGGGAGCCGCTCTGCGAGCGCACCCAGACGCTTGTGGTGTAGCTCCGGCCGTTGGTGAGCTTGGCGGTCACGTTCTGGTGAGGGCCGTTCCAGGCCGCGGTACGCCCGGAGTTGAGCAGGGATCGGCTGCCCGCGTGGGCGACGCCGGTTGCGGCGGACAGGGTGCCGCCGGAGGTGGTCCAGCCGGTCGTGCCGTCCTCCATGCCGCCGTTGGTCAGCAGTTCGCCGCCGCCGCTGCCGCCGCCTGACGTGAACCGCCACCAGTCGAGGTTGAGCAGGTAGCCGCTGCCGCCGGTGAAGCGGAGGTAGAGGTCGTGCGTGCCGGTCGCGCCGGAGACCGGGCAGGTGACCGAGGTCCAGGTCTGCCAGCCGCCGGTGCCGCCGACGGTGCAGGTGCCGACGAGGGTGCCGGTGGCGCTGCCGAGCCGCAGCTCGATGCGGCCGCCGCTGGTCGCCGATGCCGCGCGGGCGGTGAAGGAGGAGGCACCGCCGCCGAAGGCGACGCCCTTGACCTTGAGGTGGTCGCCGTTCTCGATGAAGCCGACGTTCATGCCGCCCTCACCGGACGGCTCTGTCTCGACCCCGGAGGCCCAGGCGGTCGTCTCGGCCTCCTGGCGGACGTACGGGTCGAGCGTGCCGACCTGGGGCGGCCCCGCGGCGGTCATGTTGATCGTGGGGAACGTGCCGTCGCCGTTGTACGTGAACTTCTCCACGGCCACCGACCTGGTGAAACCGCCCCCGCCCGGCAGAGCGCCGTTGTGGTAGAAGAAGTACGAGCCGCCCTTGTAGTCGATCACCCCGGCGTGGTTGGTGAAGCTGCCGCCCTGGCGCGGCATGATCGTCCCCCGGTACGTCCACGGGCCCGTGGGTCCTGGCGCCGTCGAATAGGCGATGAACTCCGAGCAGCACTCCGCGGCGAAGACGTTGTAGTACAGGCCGTTGCGCTTGAAGACCCACGGGCCTTCCTCGTACAGGGTCGGGCGGCTGGTATTGCCCGGGCGGGTGCCGAAGCCCGCGGTGGTGAGCGGAATCTGGGTCGGGCTGCCGGAGTAGGAGATCATGTCCTGGTTCAGCCGGACGTACCAGAGGCGAGGGTTGCCCCAGTACAGGTAGGCCTGGCCGTCGTCGTCGATGAACACGTTCGGGTCGATCTCGCCGTTGCCGACCAGCGGGCGGCCGAGCGCGTCACGGAACGGTCCGGTCGGGCTGTCGGACACCGCGACACCGATGACCTTCGAGCCGGTGGAGCGCTGACGGACCGGGACGTACCAGTAGAAGCGGCCGTTGCGGTACGCGACGTGCCCGGCCCAGGCGTCGGCGTCGGCCCAGGCGAACGTGGCCAGGCTCATGGGGGAGCCGTGGTCGGTCCAGTTGGCCATGTCCGTGGTGGAGTAGACGCGCCAGTCGCGCATGGTGAAGTACGTGGAGCCGTCCTCGTCGTGGCCGGTGTAGAGGTAGAGGCGGCCGTTGTGCACGAGCGGCGCCGGGTCGGCCGTGTAGATCGTCTGCACGATCGGGTTGTCGGCGCGGGCCGCCGACGGGACCACCACGGCCGCGAGCAGCAGGCTCACGACGCATAAGACGGTACGCAGGACGGATCTCACCAGAGGTCTCCTTGGGGGAAAGCGGTTCACAGGAATCTCCAGAGGGTGCCGGACGCGCCGTCGTCGGCGAGCACGACCTGAGCGCCCTGTGCGGTGCCGGAGAGTCCGAGGACGCGGCCGCCGTTGGCGCACTGGATGCGGAACGTGGCGCCCGACCCGTGACGCAGCCGCCAGCGGTGGTCGGCGGTGCCGTTGTCGGCCCACTGCACGACCCGCGACCCGGCGGCGGTGCCCATGTTCTCCACGCCCAGCACCTTCTGGCTGTGGGAGTTGCGCAGCCGCAGCCAGCCGCCGCTGTCGGTGATCGCCGTCCACAGGTGGTCGGCGGTGCCCGTGTCGCCCCACTGCAGGACGAGTGCGCCGTCGGCGGTGGACATGCCGGTGACGCCGAGCACCATCCCGGTGCCGACGTTCTGGATGCGCCGCGCCCCGTTCGGCACGAACCGCCACTGGTTGTCCCGGCTGCCGTTGTCGGAGTCCTGGACGGCCTGCGCGCCGTTGGCCGTCGAGCCGTTCCTGATCCCGAGCAGCTTGCCGCTGTGCGCGTTGCGGATCGTGACGGACCCGTCGCCGGCGTCGGTGATCGTCCAGCGGTGGTCGGCGGTGCCGTTGTCGCTCCACTGCAGCACCCGGGCGTCGTCGGCGGTGGACATGTTCTCGACGCCGAGCACCTTGCCGCTGTGCGCGTTGCGGAAGCGCAGGGCGGCGCCGTCGACGATCGGGACCCAGTCGTGGTCGGCGGTGCCGCTGTCGGTCCACTGCAGCGCCAGGCCGCCGTCGGCGGTGGACATGTTCTGGATGCCGAGCACCAGCCCGCTGGCCGCGTTGACCAGCCGGAAACTCGCGCCGCCGCCTCCTCCGCCGCCGGTGTTCCAGTACACGACGTAGTTGTGGCCGTGGGCGTCGTGGAACGGCCCCAGCCGCACCGCCGCCCCGCCGGCCGAGGCGGTGAACGCCAGGGCGGAGGTGCTGGTCCGGGTGATCGAGGAGGGGTCGAGGACCGGCGCGGCCGACAGGCTCGTGCTGCCGTAGTCGCCCGACAGCACGACCGGGCCGTAGGTGACGGCCTGCAGGCCGGGGTCGTCGTTGGCGGCCTTCATGACCACCCGCATGGGCAGCCGCACGGTCACGGTGTCGCCGGACGCCCATGAGCGGGTGAGGGCGGCGTAGGTGCCCGGGGTGGTGGTGACGTCCTGCTGGGCTCCGTTGACGCTGATCGTCGCGCCCTGGGTCCAGCCCGGGATGCGGATGCGCATCGTCCACGTGCCCGCCACCTCGCCGGTGACCCGTAACGACGTGGTGTCGCTCGCCGGGTACGAAGTCGTCTGGGTGACCGTGATGCCGCGCCGGGTCCAGTCGAGCGTGGAGGGGACGAACAGGTTCACGTACAGGGTGTTGCCGTCGTGGAAGTAGATCGAGTCCATCAGCTTGCTGTTGGTCTCGATCCCGGTGCCCTGGCAGCACCAGAACGAGGCGTAGTCCGTGCTCCAGGTGCCGCCGCCCCAGGCCGGGCCGACCCCGCGCCGCCCGCCGGGGTTGAGCGGGGTGAAGTAGGTGACGTGCCCGTGCCCGTCGGCCGGGTTCTGCTGCCCGATCAGGTGGTTCATCAGGGCGTTCTCGTAGTAGTCGAAGTAGTCGGCCCGGGACGGCGACAGCAGCCACAGCTCCCGCGTGAGCTTGAGCATGTTGTAGGTGTTGCACGCCTCGCCGGTGTCCCTGGTCAGGTGGGCGGCGATCGCGTTGGGCGCGCGGAAGTGCTCGGCCTGGCTGTTGGAGCCGTTCACGTACGTGTGCGCGCCGACCGTGAAGGCCCAGGCGTTGGCGGCGATGTCGCGGTAGCGGGTCGTGCCCGTCGCCTTGTACTCGCGGGCCGCCCCGACCCACTTGGGAACCTGGGTGTTGGCGTGCAGCCCGTTGAGCCGGTCCTGGCCGGCGGCCAGCGGGTCGAAGACGGCCGCGTGGTCGAAGCGCTGGGCCGTGGCCAGCCAGCGGGCCTCGCCGGTGAGCTGGTACAGGTCCGTCAGCACGGCGTTCATGCCGCCGAACTCGGTGCCGAGCATGGCCTGCGTCTGGGCGTACGACAGCCGCGACGTCCGCGCGTCCACCCACCCGGCCAAAGCCAGCAGCACGGTCCTGGCCTGCGTGTTCTCGGTCAGCCGCCAGACGTCGAGCAGCCCGGCCATGGTCTTGTGGATGCAGTAGTACGGGACGTTGCCGTTGCTGAGTGTGCGGTTCTCCACGGCCGTGATGTCGGACTCGGGGAAACCGGACAGGTAGCCGGAGGTGAAGCCGGCGGCGGCGTTGTTGGCCTGGCAGCGGGCCAGCTCGGCCACCATGTACGCGGCCTTGTCCCGGCAGACGGTGTCGCCGAGCACGGCGTAGGCGTGTGCCCACGCCGTCAGGAAGTGGCCCTGCATGTGGGAGCGGAACGGGAAGCTGGGCGCGTCCCAGCCGCCGTTGGCCGCCGCGCCGCCGGTGGACAGCCGGTGGTTGGCACGGAAGACGTACAGGAGCCGGTCGACGTCGACGAAGCGCAGGTAGCTGAGCGTGCGGTTCTGGTTGTCCAGCCAGCGGCCCGAGGTCAGCCGGACCTCGCCGAGGTCGAAGGCGTAGGCCGACACGCCGATGTCGGGCCTGGCCCAGGGGACTGCCGCCTGGGCGGGGGAGGCGCCGGCCACCTGGCCGGCGACCGAGAGCGCGGCGGTCGCGCCCGCGGCCTGGAGGAGCTGGCGACGGCTCAAGGACATACGGGACTCCTCGGCTTCGGATGTTAGCGTTAACAGCGGGGCCGCCTGTTAGCGCTAACAATTGGGGGAGGGTGCGGGTCTCCTTCGTGGAGGCGTTGTCGCGGAGTACATCCGACGGTCCGACCTGGCGTCAACGAGGGGGAGCCCCTGCCGACCCGGGCGCTGCCGCGGGAACGCCATCTCGCCTGGAGTTTCGCCTCTGGGCGAGATCACGACGCGGTGCCCGTGCCTGTGAAAGTTTCACAGATGCACCCGCTTGGCAAGCAGTAACGTGACAGAGATCCGATGTTAAGTTGCCGCGCGAAATCGCTCCCTCAGCGCGGCCGGTGAGCGGGCGCAGCAGGCCATGGGGGCGGTGGCGCCGGATCAAGTTTCTGCCTGCCGACGGTTGACGAGCCGTGTCAGGGGCCTTTACGTTCCTCCAGAACCACCGATCACCACTACTTCCCCGTCCCAGACGACCGGACCTGAGCCGTACCAGGGCGGCAGCGCTCCCCGCGCCGGACGCCGGCGCGAGCGTGCCCGCAGGCAGTGCCCGGATGGCCGGTCCACGCTCCCGCACGCCCGCGACCCGCAAGGGAACGAGAAGCGAGATGTCCGACCTATCGCGAAGACAAGTCTTAAGATTCGGCGCGGCCGGTGCCGGAGCCGCGATGCTGCCGCTGTCCTGGACGGCCACCGCCCGAGCCGCCTCGGCGCCCCCTCCAGAGGTGCGCGCCGCGAACGACCTGGCCCTCTGGTACGACGAGAGCGCCGGCACCGACTGGCTGCGCGCCCTGCCGATCGGCAACGGCCGCCTGGGCGCCATGGTGTTCGGCAACACCGACAACGAGCGGCTGCAGCTCAACGAGGACACCGTCTGGGCCGGCGGCCCCTACGACCAGAGCAACCCCCGAGGGGCGGCGGCGCTGGGGCAGATCAGGCAGCTGGTCTTCCAGAACCAGTGGGGCCAGGCCCAGGCCCTGATCGACCAGACCATGCTCGGCTCCCCGGCCGGCCAGCTCGCGTACCAGACCGTGGGCGACCTGCGCCTCAGCGTCGGCAGCGGCGGCGTCTCGGAGTACCAGCGCCACCTCGACCTCACCACGGCCACCACCGCCGTCTCTTATGTGCGCAACGGCGTACGGTACACGCGCGAGGCGTTCGCCAGCGCCCCCGACCAGGTGATCGCCCTCCGCCTGACCGCTGACAGGCCGGGCTCGATCACGTTCTCCGCGACGTTCGACAGCCCCCAGCGGACGACGCGCAGCAGCCCGGACGGGACCACCGTGGCGCTCGACGGCGTCTCCGGCGACATGGAGGGCGTGCCGGGCTCGGTCAAGTTCCGCGCCCTGGCCAGGGCTGTCGCCGAGGGCGGCAGCGTGACCAGCTCGGGCGGCACGCTGCAGGTCCGCGGCGCCGACAGCGTGACCTTACTGATCTCCATCGGCTCCGGTTACGTCAGCTTCCGCGACGTCGGCGGCGACCACCAGGGCATCGCCCGGCGCCATCTCGACGCCGCGGCCGGGCGGACGTACGACGAGCTGCGCAGCCGGCACGTCGCCGACTACCAGCGGCTGTTCGGGCGCACCACCCTCGACCTCGGCCGCACCGCCGCCGCCGACCAGCCGACCGACGTGCGGATCGCGCAGTACGCGAGCACCGACGACCCGCAGTTCGCCACGCTGCTCTTCCAGTACGGCCGCTACCTGCTGATCTCCTCCTCCAGGCCGGGCACCCAACCGGCCAACCTGCAGGGCATCTGGAACGACTCGCTGACCCCGGCGTGGGACTCCAAATACACCATCAACGCCAACCTGCCGATGAACTACTGGCCGGCCGACACCACGAACCTCGCCGAATGCTACGAACCGGTCTTCGCGATGATTGACGACCTCACGGTCACCGGCGCCCGCACGGCCCAGGTCCAGTACGGCGCCGGCGGCTGGGTGACCCACCACAACACCGACGCCTGGCGCGGGACGTCGGTCGTGGACGGCGCGTTCTGGGGCATGTGGCAGACCGGCGGCGCCTGGCTGGCCACCCTCATCTGGGACCACTACACCTTCACCGGCGACAAGGAGTTCCTGGAGCGGCACTACCCGGCCATGAAGGGCGCCGCGCAGTTCTTCCTCGACACCCTCGTCCGCGAGCCGGCCCTCGGCCACCTCGTCACGAACCCGTCGAACTCCCCGGAGCTGGCCCACCATAGTGACGCCAGCGTCTGCGCGGGCCCCACGATGGACAACCAGATCCTGCGCGACCTGTTCGACGGCGTCGCCAAGGCCGCGCAGGAGCTCGGCACCGACGCCGGCTTCAGGACGCAGGTCCTCGCCGCCCGCGACCAGCTGCCGCCGATGAAGATCGGCTCGCGCGGCAACATCCAGGAATGGCTGTACGACTGGATCGAGCCCGAGCGGGCCCACCGGCACGTCTCCCACCTGTACGGCCTGCACCCGAGCAACCAGATCACCAAGCGCGGCACCCCCTCGCTGCACACCGCCGCCCGGCGCACCCTGGAGCTGCGCGGCGACGACGGCACCGGCTGGTCGCTCGCCTGGAAGATCAACTACTGGGCGCGCCTGGAGGAGGGCGGCCGGGCCCACCAGCTGCTCGGCCTCCTCGTCCGTACGGACCGGCTCGCGCCCAACATGTTCGACCTGCATCCCCCGTTCCAGATCGACGGCAACTTCGGCGCCACGTCCGGCATCGCCGAGATGCTGCTGCAGAGCCACGCCGGCGAGCTGCACGTGCTGCCCGCCCTGCCGTCGGCCTGGCAGAGCGGCGCCGTGCAGGGCCTGCGGGGCCGCGGCGGCCACACCGTGGGCGCGACCTGGCGATCCGGCGCGGCCACCGAGGTCCTCGTCGGCTTCGACCGCGACGCGACGGTGAACGTCCGCAACCGCTCGTTCGCCGGCGCCCTCCAGGTGACCGACACCACGACCGGCGGGACCGTCACCGTCACGAAGCCGGAGCAGGACGTCATCACCCTGACCGGCCAGGCCGGCCGCACCTACCGCGTCACGGTGACCGCCGCGCCCGTCACCTACGTCCGCATCGCCAACGCCACCACCGGCCTCGTCCTGGACAGTGGCGGCAACGTCCCCTCCGGCTCGGTGGTCAAGCAGTGGTCCTACGACGGCAGCACCAACCTGCAGTGGCGGCTCATCGACCTGGGCGGCGGCTGGTACCGCATCGTCAACCGCACCAACGGCATGGTCATCGACAGCCGGGGCGACGCCGCCAACGGCGCGAACGCGCGGCAGGCGCCCTGGAACGGCGGCGCCGCCCAGCAGTGGCGCCTCAACGCGGTGTCCGGCGGCCGCCACCAGATCATCAACCGGAGCACCGGGACCGCTCTCGACGGCATGGGCAACGCCACCGTCGGCTCCACCGTGGGGATGTGGGCCCCGAACGGCAGCACCAACAACCAGTGGACCATCACCCCGGTGTGACCCCCGGCCGGGCGAGCTCAGCGGGAGGAGAACAGGCGCTGCTGGATCTCCCTGCGGTAGTCGTCGAGCGTGTTGTCGATGTGGGCGGCCGCGGCCTGCGCGGCCGCCTCGGGATCGCCGGCGCGGATGGCCTGCCAGATCGCGTCGTGCTCCTCGACGGCCTTCGCGGCGTGCCCGCCCACCGAGCCGCGCAGGCCGATCAGGCTCGACTGCGCCTGCAGCCGGCGCGCCTCACGCACGGCCACCTGCAGGAACATGTTGTGCGACGCGGCGGCGAGGGCGGTGTGGAAGGCGTCGTCGCCCTCGTTGAACAGCTCCTCGCGCCCCGTCTCGAAGCCCTCGCGGCAGCGGCCGGCCGCCTCTTCGATGGCCCGCAGCTCGGCCGGGGTGGCCCGGCGGGCGGCCAGCCGGCTGGTCTCCATCTCCTGCGCCCGGCGGAACTCGAACAGGCTGTAGACGTGGTCGAGGTCGGTCGGCAGGAAGAAGGAGCCCCAGCGGCCGGTGCCGAGCATGCCCTCGTCGTCGGCCACGTACAGGCCGCGGCCCTTCTGGGCGCGTACGCGGCCGAGCGCGGAGAGGATCTTCACCGCCTCGCGCACCACGGTCCGGCTGGTGCCGAGCTGCCCGGCCAGCTCGTGCTCGGTCGGCATGCGGTCGCCCGGACGCAGGCCGAGCCGGACGATCAGCTCCAGCACCTGCTCGGCCGCCACCTCGTAGCCCGGCCGGTATCCGCTCTCGCGGGGGATGTCGGTCACCGTGCTCCTTCCTCGCCGCTTCTGCCTGAGTATGACCGATGCCGGATGAGTACGACACATATGAAACGTTCATTGCGGAGCCGGTGAAATCCGCGCAGGTGAACGCACTACAGCTGAGCGACCGACGTGAATAGGCCCGCTTAGTTTCTTGACGGGTCACCGAGATCCGCAGGTAATGAGTGGGCGTCCCTACCCCCCGAAGGAACGAACCGTGCCCTTACCCTCGCCGAGACTCCCCCTGGTCGGCCTCCTCATCGCGGCGTTCGCCCTCCTCGCTCCCGCCCCTCCGGCGCTCGCCGACACCACGACCCTGTACGCCGCACCCGCCGGCACCGGCACCGCCTGCACCTCCGCCCAGCCGTGCTCACTGGCCGCGGCCCAGGAGGCGGTCAGGGAGCGGACCGCCGGCATGTCAGGCGACATCGTCGTGGAGCTGGCCGGCGGCGTGTACCGGCTGTCCGCGCCGCTCCGGCTGACCGCCGCCGACTCCGGCGCCAACGGCCACACCGTCAGGTGGCAGGCCGCCGAGGGCGCCGTCCCGGTCATCAGCGGAGCCCGCCCGGTCACCGGCTGGACACTGGCCGACCCCGGCAGGAACATCTGGCGCGCCGCCGTCGCCGCCGGCAGCGACACCCGGCAGCTGTACGTGGACGGGGCGCTCGCCACCCGGGCCCGCACCGCCGTCAACCGCTCCGACTTCACCGCGAGCAGCGCCGGGATGAGGTTCACCAGCAGCGCGCTCGGCTACCTGAACAACCTCGCCGACCCGGGCAGGGTCGAGATGGAGAGCGTCGGCTCGTTCACCGACCGGTACGCCCCGGTGCAGAGCATCAGCGGCAACCTCATCACGATGCGGCAGCCCGCCTGGAGCAACAACAACTTCGGCTACGACACCTTCACCAGCCCGCACCGGGCGGGCCCGCTCTACCTGGTCAACGCCTACGAGTTCCTCGACACACCGGGGGAGTGGCACCTGAACCCCGCGACCGGCGCCCTGTCCTACATCCCGCTCCCCGGGCAGGACATGGCCGGGGTGAGCGTGGAGCTGCCGGTGCTGCAGTCGCTGGTGCACGTCGGCGGCACCTACGGCGCGCCCGCGCACCACATCACGTTCAGCGGGATCACCTTCACCGGCACGAGCTGGCTCGGACCGGGCAGGGACCAGGGCTACGTGGACCAGCAGACCGGCGCCTACATCGCCGGCGACTGGAACCGGCCCGCCTTCAGCGCCTGCCACCAGGGCTGCCGCGAGTTCGAGGCGACCCGGCCGCACTGGTTCCAGTCGCCCGCCGCCGTCCAGGTCTCCGCCGCGAACACCATCACCTTCACCGGCTCGCGCTTCGTCAACCTGGGACAGACGGCCATCGGCATCGGCAACGACGCCAACGCCCACGCCAGCGGGGTCGGCCTCGGCGCCTCCGACATCACGGTCACCCGGTCGGAGATCGCCCACAGCGCGGCCGGCGGCATCGTGGCCGGCGGCGTCCGCGCCGACGCCCACCACCCGAGCGACCAGCGGATGGTCAACAGGAACATCACCGTCAGCCACAACCGCATCCACGACCTCGGCCTCGACCACCGGGGCATCGTCTCGGTCCTGACCACGTACGTCACCGGCACCGACGTCTCCCACAACGAGGTCTACAACCTGCCCTACACCGGCATGTCGATCGGGTACGGCTGGGGCGCCAATGAGCCGGGCGGCAGCGACCACTACGCCCAGCGCGGCCTGTACGACTTCCAGCCCCGCTACACCACGCCCACCACCGCATCGGGCAACCGGCTCGTCGGCAACTACGTGCACGACGTCATGCGGCAGATGACCGACGGCGGCTGCATCTACACGCTGTCGTGGAACCCGGGCGCGGTGATCAGCGGCAACCACTGCCGGCGGACGAACGGCTGGTTCGGCATCTACTTCGACGAGGGCTCCCGGTACTACACGGTCAGGAACAACGTCCTGGCCGACACCGGCACCTGGGCCACCGCCAACTACTGGTACGGCGAGAACATGGGCAACTTCACCGTCACCGGCAACTGGTCGACCAACGGCAGCACCAACGTCACCAACGGCGACCGCGGCAACGTGGTGAACAGCAACGTCACCGTCACCAACGGCGCCTGGCCGTCCGGAGCCCAGGCCGTGATCGCCGCCGCCGGCCCCGAAGGCTCGGACGGCCCGGCCGACGCGACCGCGCTGCGCGGCGTGGGCTCGAACCGCTGCCTGGACGTCAACGGCGCCTCGCAGACGAACGGCGCGCAGGTGCAGATCTGGGACTGCAACGGCCAGAGCAACCAGCAGTGGACCGCTACCTCCAGCGGCGAGCTGCAGGTCTACGGCGGGAAATGCCTGGACGTGAACGGCGCCGGCACGGCCGACGGCACCGCGGTGATCATCTGGGACTGCAACGGCCAGAACAACCAGAAGTGGCGTCTGAACGCCGACGGCACG
The DNA here is from genome assembly GCF_040676845.1 of Nonomuraea sp. NPDC049504. Lineage (NCBI taxonomy): Bacteria > Bacillati > Actinomycetota > Actinomycetes > Streptosporangiales > Streptosporangiaceae > Nonomuraea > Nonomuraea sp. NPDC049504. The sequence goes on along the minus strand of NZ_JBFAPT010000028.1, from coordinate 66,076 downwards.
ATCACCGCCGTAGGAGCGAACAAGTGCCTGGACGTCAGCGGCTACGGCACCGCCAACGGCAGCAAGGTGCACATCTGGACCTGCCACGGCGGCACCAACCAGCAGTGGTCCCGCGCCTGACACCATCCCCCGAAGTGCCGCAGGAGAGAACACCATGTCCCGACACCCGTGGCTCACGCTGCTGACCACGCTGGCGCTCATCACCCCCGCAGCGCTCACCTTCGGCGCCACCCCGGCCGCCGCCGACATCCCGGCCTCCGACTACCAGCAGGTGTCCCTCGCCTCGGGCGGCTCCGAGCTGGGCGAGGCGATGTCCCTGGCCGTGCTGCCGAACCGGTCGGTGGTGCACACGGCACGCGACGGCACGGTACGCGTCACCAACGCCGCGGGCACCACGAAGGTGGCCGGCCGGCTCAACGTCTACACCCACGACGAGGAGGGCCTGCAGGGCGTCGCGGCCGACCCCGGCTTCGCCTCCAACCGGCACATCTGGCTCTACTACTCGCCGCGGCTCAACACCCCCGGCGGCGACGCGCCGAGCACGGGCACGCAGTCCCAGTTCGACCAGTGGAAGGGCGAGCTGCACCTGTCCCGCTTCACCCTCAACGCGGACGACACCCTCGACATGAGCAGCGAGAAGGTGGTCCTGCGGGTGCCGAACGACCGCGGCCAGTGCTGCCACGTGGGCGGCGACATCGACTTCGACGCCGCCGGCAACCTCTACCTCACCACCGGGGACGACACCAACCCGTTCGAGTCGAGCGGCTACTCCCCGCTGGACGAGCGCACCAACCGCAACCCGCAGTACGACGCCCAGCGCTCCGCCGCCAACACCAACGACCTGCGCGGCAAGCTGCTGCGCATCACACCCCAGCCCGACGGGAGCTACACCATCCCCGGCGGCAACATGTTCCCGCCGGGCACCGCGAACACCCGGCCGGAGATCTACGCGATGGGCTTCCGCAACCCGTTCAGGATGAGCGTGGACAAGGCGACCGGCGTCGTCTACCTCGGCGACTACGGGCCCGACGCCGGCGTCACCAACTCCAGCCGCGGGCCCAGCGGGCAGGTGGAGTTCAACCGCGTCACCGGCCCGGGCAACTACGGATGGCCGTACTGCACGGGCACGAACACCACCACGGAGACCTACAACGCGTGGAACTTCGCCACCAACAGCACCGGCCCGAAGTACAACTGCGCGGGCGGGCCGACGAACGACTCCTTCCGCAACACCGGCCGGACCACCCTGCCCCCGGCGCAACCCGCCTGGATCCGGTACGCGGGCGACGCCGGCAGCCCGCCCGAGTTCGGCTCCGGCGCGGAGTCGCCCATGGGCGGCCCCGTCTACCGCTACGACCCCGCTCTGAACTCGGCCGTCAAGTTCCCCTCCTCGCTCGACGGGCGCTTCTTCGCCGGTGAGTACGGCCGCCGCTGGATCAAGGCGATCGAGGTCGAGCAGGACGGCGGGTACGGCGAGATCGCCGCCTTCCCCTGGTCGGGGACGCAGGTCATGGACATGGCCTTCGGCCCCGACGGCGCCCTGTACGTCCTCGACTACGGCACCGGCGCCAACAACCAGGCCCTCTACCGCATCGAGTACATCGGCGACGCCGACCGCAACCCGATCGCCAAGGCGTCCGCCGACAAGACGTCAGGGCCGGCGCCGCTCACGGTGGCCTTCTCCTCCGCGGGCAGCTCCGACCCGGAGGGCGGCGCGCTGACGTACGCGTGGGACTTCGGCGACGGCGCCACCTCCACGGCGGCGAACCCGACCAGGACCTACACCACGGAGGGCACCTACACGGTGACGCTCACGGTCCGCGACCCGCAGGGGCTGACCGGCACGGCGAGCCTGATCGTGACCGTCGGCAACACCGCGCCCACCGTCACCCTCACCACCCCGGCCGACGGGCGGCTGTTCTCCTTCGGCGACACCGTGCCCTTCCAGGTCACCGTCAGCGACCCCGAGGACGGCACGATCGACTGCGACGAGGTCACCGTCGCCTACTTCCTCGGCCACGACAGCCACCGGCACCAGATCACCTCCACGAGCGGCTGCACGGGCTCCATCGCGGTGCCCGTGGACGGCGAGCACGACGCCGCGGCCAACATCTACGGCGTCTTCGAGGCGTCGTACACCGACGGCGGCGGCCTCACCTCCACCAGCGCCCGCACCCTGCAGCCGCGGCACCGCCAGGCGGAGCACTTCGGCGCCCACCAGGGCATCCAGACGGCCGAGCACGCCACCGCGGAAGGCGGGGTGACGGCCGGCTTCATCGACGACGGCGACTGGATCTCCTTCCAGCCGTACCAGCTCGCGGGCGCGACGCGGTTCACCGCCCGCGTGTCCTCGGCGGGCGCGGGCGGCAGGATCGAGGTGCGGGCCGGCTCGGCGACGGGCACGCTGCTCGGCACCGCGACCGTGACGAGCACCGGCGGCTGGGACACCTTCACCGACGTCTCGGCCGCGCTCAGCGGCGCGCCGGCCGGGACCACGACGCTCTCCCTCGTCTTCCGCGGCCCGACGGGGCAGGGCTACCTGTTCGACGTGGACGCCTTCACCCTGTCCACCGGCGATTCCGGCGACCCCGGCGGCACGAGCGCGTTGCGCGGCGTGGGCTCGAACCGCTGCCTGGACGTGGACGGCGCCTCACAGGCCAACGGCGCTGCGGTGCAGATCTGGGACTGCAACGGCCAGGCGAACCAGCAGTGGACCGCTACCTCCAGCGGCGAGCTGCGGGTCTACAGCGGCAAGTGCCTGGACGTGAACGGCGCCGGCACGGCCGACGGCACCGCGGTGATCATCTGGGACTGCAACGGCCAGAGCAACCAGAAGTGGCGTCTGAACGCCGACGGCACGATCACCGCCGTAGGAGCGAACAAGTGCCTGGAGGTCGCCGCCACCGCGGGCGGCACCAAGGCGCGCATCTGGACCTGCGGCGGAGGAAACAACCAGCGCTGGACCCGCGTCTGAAAGGACCCCCCATGCTGCGTCAACCCACCCCCTTGCTGAAACGCCTGTCGGCCGCGGCGGTGGCGATCACCGCGGCGGCGGCGATGGCCGTCCACGCCGTCCCGGCCGAGGCCGCCGCCTTCAAGGTGCTGGTCTTCTCCAAGACGGCCGGCTTCCGGCACGACGCCATCCCCGCCGGCATCCAGGCCATCCGCGACCTCGGCGGCGCGGGCGACTTCGACGTGGACGCCACCGAGGACTCCGCCGCCTTCACCACCGGCAACCTGGCCCAGTACCAGGCGGTCGTCTTCCTCAGCACCACCGGCGACGTGCTCAACAGCAGCCAGCAGGCCGCCTTCGAGGCGTACGTGGACGGCGGAGGCGGCTACGTCGGAGTGCACGCGGCGGCCGACACCGAGTACAACTGGCCCTACTACGGGCAGCTGATGGGCGCCTGGTTCAGCAGCCACCCGGCGATCCAGCAGGCCACCGTCCGCAACGAGGACCGGGCGCACGCCGCGACCGCGCACCTCGGGCCGGCCTGGACCCGCACCGACGAGTGGTACAACTACCGCACCAACCCCCGCCAGAACGTCCGGGTGCTGCAGAGCCTCGACGAGAGCAGCTACAGCGGCGGCAGCATGGGCGACCACCCGATCACGTGGTGCCGCACGCAGGCGTCCGGCCGCGCGTTCTACACCGGGCTCGGGCACACCCAGGAGTCGTACGCCGACCCGGACTTCCGCGCGCTGCTGCTCGGCGGCATCCGGTACGCGGCCGGCGCCGTCAACGCCGACTGCCGCCCCGAGACCGGCTACACGGCCCTCTACAACGGCTCCACCGCGGGCTGGTCGCAGGCCGGCCCCGGCTCCTTCACCAGCGGCAACGCCACGCTGACCTCCGAGGGCGGCATGGGCATGCTGTGGTACGACACCAAGGAGTTCGGCTCCTACTCGCTCAAGCTCGACTGGAAGCTGACCGGCGACTCCAACTCCGGCGTCATCATCGGATTCCCGGCGACCACCGACCCGGCCACGGCGCTCGACACCGGGTACGAGGTGCAGATCGACGCGACCGACGCCGCCGACAGGACGACCGGGGCCGTCTACGGCTTCCAGGCCGCCGACCTCGCCGCCCGCGACGCCGCGCTCAACCCGCCGGGCCAATGGAACACCTACGAGCTGCTGGTCGAGGGCGAGCGGCTGCAGGTCTTCCTCAACGGCACCAAGATCAACGATTTCACCAACGCCGACCCGGCCCGCTCGCTCCAGCAGGGCCACATCGGCATCCAGAACCACGGCCCCGGCGACGTCGTGTCCTTCCGCGACATCCGCATCAAGGAACTGACCGGCGCCCCGGGCGGCGCGACCGCGCTGCGCGGCGTGGGCTCGAACCGCTGCCTGGACGCCGGCGCCACGCAGATGCAGATCTGGGACTGCAACGGCCAGGCGAACCAGCAGTGGACCCCGACTGCCGCGGGCGAGCTGCGGGTGCACGGCAACCGGTGCCTGGACGTCAACGGCGGCAGCACGGCCGACGGCGCGGCGGTCATCACCTGGAGCTGCAACGGCCAGAACAACCAGAAGTGGCGTCTGAACGCCGACGGCACGATCACCGCCGTAGGAGCGAACAAGTGCCTGGACGTCAGCGGCTACGGCACCGCCAACGGCAGCAAGGTGCACATCTGGTCCTGCCACGGCGGCACCAACCAGCGCTGGACCCGCACCTGAAGCGGTCCAGGCCACCATCCGGGGTCCCCGTCAGGAGGAGCATGAGGACACGATCCACCACCCGCACGACCAGGCAGGCGGCCCGGTGCTGAGGCTGCGCGGCATCGGCAAGAGCTTCCTGGGCGTGCGGGTGCTGTCCCGGGTGGACCTGGAGGCGAAGGCCGGCGAGGTGCACGCCGTCGTCGGCGAGAACGGCGCGGGCAAGTCCACCCTCATGAAGATCATCTGCGGGGTGCACGCGCCGGACGAGGGCGTGATCGAGGTCGACGGCCGGCCCGTCTCCTTCGCCCACCCGCTGGAGGCGCAGCGCGCCGGCATCGCGATCATCCACCAGGAGTTCAACCTGCTGCCAGAACGCACGGTCGCCGAGAACGTGTTCCTCGGCCGCGAGCCCGTCAGGCGCGGCCTGGTCGACCGCGCCGCCATGGAGCGGGCCACCGCCGCGCTCCTCGACGAGCTGGGGGAGACCCAGATCGGCCCCCGCGCCACCGTCAAGCGCCTGCCGGTCGCCCAGCAGCAGATCGTCGAGATCGTCAAGGCGCTGTCGGTGCACGCCCGGCTCCTCGTCATGGACGAGCCCAGCGCGGCGCTCGCCGAGCACGAGGTCGCGCTGCTCTACCGGCTGATCCGGCGGCTGCGCGAGCGCGGCGTCGCCGTCATGTACATCTCCCACCGATTACGCGAGGTGCTCGACCTCGCCGACCGGGTCACCGTGCTCAAGGACGGCGCCCGCGTCACCACGGTCCCCGCCGGCGAGGTGACCCGTGACGAGCTGATCCGCCTCATGGTGGGCCGCGACCTCGGCACCTACTACCCGCCCCGCTCGGCGGGCGCCGGCGAGGTACGCCTCAGCCTGCGCGGGGCGGGCAACCACCAGCTGCGCGACATCGATCTGGAGCTGCGCGCCGGGGAGATCGTCGGCGTCGCGGGCCTGCAGGGGTCCGGCAGGACGGAGCTGGCCAAGGCGATCTTCGGCGCGGAGCCGTTCACCACGGGCGAGATGAGCCCCGCGCGCCCGCGCTCGGTCCGCGAGGCCATGGCTCACGGCATCGGGCTCGTGACCGAGGACCGCAAGGCCGAGGGGCTCGCGCTGGGCCAGTCCGTACGCGACAACGTCCTGCTCGCCGCCCGCGCGACCGGCGGCGGGAACAGCACCCTGATGAGCGGCCTGCTCGACCGGGTGCGCCTGCCGCCCCCGCACCGGGAGGTCCGCTACCTGTCCGGCGGCAACCAGCAGAAGGTCGTGCTCGTCAAGTGGCTGACGATGGCGCCACGGGTGCTGCTGTTCGACGAACCGACGCGGGGCGTGGACGTCGGGGCCAAGGCCGCGATCCACGACCTCATGCGCGACCTGGCCGGCGACGGCACGGCCATCATGATGATCTCGTCCGAGCTGCCCGAGCTCATCGGCATGAGCGACCGCATCGTCGTGCTGCGCGACGGCCGCGTCGCGGGCACGCTGCCGGCCGGTGCCTCCGAGGAGGCCGTCATGCGCCTGGCCGCGGGCGAGGTGGCCTGAATGGACCTGCTCGCCCGCACCGGCCGCACCGGCGGCGGTTTGGCCGGGCACCTGCGCGATCCCGCGCGCGTGGTGTTCCTCGCCCTGTTCGCCCTGCTCGCGGCCGGCTGGCTCATCGTCGCGCTCGACGGCGGCCGGTTCCTCACCCTGGAGAGCGTCGTCGGCATCCAGCAGCGCTCCGCGGCCCTCGGCATCGTGGCGATCGGGCAGACGCTGGCGATCCTGGCCGGCTCGCTCGACCTGTCGGTGGCGTACCTCATCAGCCTGACCTCGCTGGTCGCGGCGGAGGTCATGGCGGGCCAGAGCGGCAACGTCGTCGCGGCCTGCGCCGCCGTGCTGGCCGTCAGCGCGCTGGTGGGGCTGGTCAACGGGCTGGTCATCACCCGGCTCCGGGTGCACGCCTTCATCGCCACGCTCGGCGTCGGCCTGATCATCAAGGGCGTCGTCGACCACCTGTACGACGGCCCGGCCGGCGAGGTGCCCGAGTCGTTCCAGCTCCTCGGCTACGCGCGCGCCGGACCCGTCCCCGTCTCGGCCATGCTCTGGGCGGGCGTGGCGGTGGCGGCCTGGGTCCTGCTGGCGCGGACCCGGCTGGGCCACCGGATCTACGCGGTGGGCGGCGGCGAGGACGTCGCCCGGCTGTCCGGGATCCGCACGTCCCGCGTCATCGTGATCACCCACGTGCTCTGCTCGCTCTGCGCCGGCGTCGCGGGCCTGCTGCTGGCCGCCAGGCTCGGGGCGGGAGCGCCCACGGTGGGCCCCGACGGCGGGTACGACCTGGAGTCCATCGCCGCGGTCGTGCTCGGCGGGACCGCGCTGGCCGGCGGCAGGGGCGGCGTCGCGGGAACGGTCGGCGGGGTGCTGCTGCTGGCCGTCCTGGACACCCTGTTCAACCAGCTCGAAGTCGACTCCTTCGCCAAGGACGTGGTCCGCGGCGCGGTCATCGTCGTCGCGGTGGCCGTCTATGCCCGGCGTGGCACCAGGCGGGTGACATGAGACGAGCGCTGCCCATCCTCACCGTCCTCGCGGCCCTGCTGGTCGCGATCGCGGTCGCCAACCCGCTGTTCCTGGAGCCGGCCGGGTTCCTGGCGTTGCTCAAGCGGGCCGCGCCGCTGGTGATCCTCGCCGCGGGGCAGTACTTCGTCATCGTCTCCGGTGAGTTCGACCTGTCGGTCGGCTCGCTGGTGACGGCCGAGGTGGTGATCGCCGCCCGGCTCATCGACGGCGAGGAGTCCGCCACCTGGCCGGTCCTCGCCCTGCTGCTCGTCGCCGGGCTGCTCGTCGGCCTGGTCAACGGCCTGCTCACCACCAAGCTGCGGGTGCCGTCGTTCATCGTGACGCTCGGCATGCTGCTCGTCCTCAGCGGGGCGGTCTTCCTCTGGACCGGCGGCGCGCCACGTGGCGCGCTGTCGGAGGGCTTCCGCGCGTTCGGCCGCGGCGGGTTCGGGCCGGTGCCGTGGTCGGTGCTGATCCTGCTGGCCGCGGGCGCGGCGGCGATCGCGCTCACGCGCGCCCGCTTCGGCAGGACGCTGGTGGCCACCGGCGACAACGCGCGCGCCGCCGCGCTGTCCGGCGTCCGGGTCGACCGGGTCAAGATCTACGCGTTCATGCTCTCCGGCCTGTCGGCGGCGGTCGCGGCCGTCCTGCTCGGCGGGTTCGCCGGGGTCTCGGCGCAGGTGGGGCAGGGGCTGGAGTTCTCCGCCATCACCGCGGTCGTGCTCGGCGGCGTGGCGCTGGGCGGCGGGCGCGGCTCCGTGGTCGCCGCCATGGCCGGGGCCTGCACGCTGGAGGCGCTGTTCACCCTGCTCAACCTGTACGGGATCTCGGGGGCACTGGAGTCCACCGTGCAGGGCGTCATCATCATCGCCGCGGTCGCGGCAGGAGCCGTCCGGCTCCCCAGGAAACCCTTCCCGTCAAGAGGAGACGCACATGCCGCGCCCTAAGGCCGCAGCCGCCGCGCTCATGGCGGCCGGCGCCCTCGCGGTCGCCTGCACCGCCGCCTGCACCGTCGACAAGCCGGCCGCCACCACCACCTCGGAGGCGTCCGCCGAAAGCACCCAGGGCTCAGGCACGGGCGCGCAGTCGGCGTTCTTCGTTCAGGCCGACTTCGACGCTCAGCTGGCCATGCGCTCCCAGGAGCCGGAGGGCCCCGCGGACAAGCCGTGGGAGCAGGCCATCGCCCCGAAGATGGTCGACACGACCCGGTACAAGAAGGACGGGCCCTACCACCTGTGCTTCTCCAACGCGGCGGTCGACAACCCCTGGCGCCAGGTCGGCTGGAAGACCATGCAGGCCGAGGTGGGCCTGCACGACGAGATCGAGACGTTCACCGTGCTGGACGCCGAGGGCAAGGACGACAAGCAGATCTCCGACATCGCCGAGCTGCAGGACAAGGGCTGCGACGCGCTGATCGTCTCGCCGAACACCACCGCCACGCTCACCCCCGCCGTGGCGGCCGCCTGCGAGAAGGTGCCCGTCATCGTGTTCGACCGGGGCGTGCGGACCGGCTGCCCGGTGACGTTCATCAAGCCCATCGGCGGCTACGCCTTCGGCGCCGACGCCGCCGAGTTCCTCGCCGAGAAGGTGCCGGCCGGCGGGAAGGTGCTGGCGCTGCGCATCCTGCCCGGCGTGGACGTGCTGGAGACCCGCTGGTCGGCGGCGAAGGTGGTCTTCGACGACAGCCGCGTCCAGGTGGTGGGCGTGGAGTTCACCGACGGCGACGCCGCCAAGACCAAGAGCATCGTCGGCGACTACATCCAGCGGCACGGCACCATCGACGGCGTCTGGATGGACGCGGGCGCCACGGCCGTGGCCGCGATCGAGGCGTTCGAGGACGCCGGCGTGCCGGTGCCGCCGATCAGCGGCGAGGACCAGCAGGACTTCCTGCAGAAGTGGAAGGACGCCGGCCTCACCGCCGTCGCACCCACGTACCCCACCTACCAGTGGCGCACCCCCGTCATCGCCGCGCTGAGGATCCTCAAGGGCCAGGAGGTGCCCGAGACGTGGAACCTGCCGCAGCCGAAGGTCACCGCCGACACCCTGAATGCCCACCTCAAGCCCGGCATGCCGCCCCTGCACTACGCGCTGTGCGGCTGTGAGGACCTGCCCGGCTTCCCGGAGGACTGGGGCGGGAAGCGGAGCTGACCGCTCCCCCCCGCGAACGACGACGAAGAGGGACGCCATGTTCTCCATCGGAGTGAACACCTGGGTCTGGGTCTCCCCGCTGACCGACGACGACCTGGCCAGGCTCGCCCCCCGCATCGCCCGGTGGGGCTTCGACGTCATCGAGCTGCCCGTCGAGCGGCCCGGCGACTGGGACCCGGACAAGGCCGCCGCGGTGCTGGCCGAGCACGGGCTGGCCGCGTCCGTGGTGCTGGTCATGCCGCCGGGACGCGAGCTCGTGGCCGCCTCCCCGCGGACCGTCCGCGACACCCAGGACTACCTGCGGCACTGCGTCGACGTGGCGGTGACCGTCGGGTCGCCGGTGGTCGCGGGGCCGGCGTACGCGTCGGTCGGCCGCACGTGGCGGCTGTCGCCGTACGAGCGCGGGAAGGCCGGCGCCGAGCTGCGCGAGAACCTGCGCCCCGTCCTGGACCACGCCGCCGGGCGCGGCGTGAAACTCGCGGTCGAGCCGCTCAACCGGTACGAGACCAGCCTCGTCAACACCGTCGAGCAGGCGCTCGAGACGTTGCCGGAGGACTGCCACCTGGCACTCGACGTCTACCACCTGAACATCGAGGAGAAGGACCCCGCCCTGGCCGTCCTGGCCGCGGCCGACCGCCTCGCGCACGTCCAGGTGTGCGGCACCGACCGCGGCACGCCGGGCGCCGACCGGTTCGACTGGCCCGGCTTCACGCAGGCCCTGCGCCAGGTGGGCTATCAGGGCCCGCTCGTCATCGAGTCGTTCACCGCGCACAACCGGAGCATCGCCACCGCGGCCTCCATCTGGCGGCCGCTCGCGCGCAGCCAGGACGCCCTGGCCGTGGACGGCCTGGCGTACCTGCGCGCGCTGTGAACCATCCACCCCCTCAGGAGCTCTCCCATGCGAAGATCACGCCTGCTCACCGCCCTGGCCGCGGCCCTGTCAGGACTGCTGCTGCTGTCGTCGTCACCGCCCGTCGCGCACGCGCTCGCGGACCCGTTCAAGGTGCTGCTGTTCACCGAGACGGCGGGCGGCGCCTACCGGCACGACTCCATCTCCGCCGGCGTCGCGATGTTCCAGCAGCTGGCGGCCGACAACGACTTCAAGCTCGACCACAGCGAGGACTCCTCCGTCTTCACCAGCGCGGCGATGAGCACCTACGACGCGGTGATCATGTTCCAGACCAACGGCATGGTGTGGGACAACGACGCCCAGCGCCAGGCCTTCCAGTCGTACGTACGCGGCGGGCGCGGCGTCGTGGCGATCCACAACGCCACCGACATGAACATCGAGGCGCAGTTCCCCTGGTGGGACGAGGTCGTCCTGGCCGGCGCCCACATGACCGCGCACTCGTCGATCGTGCAGGGCACCGCCAAGGTGGCCGACCAGGTCCACCCCGCCACCCAGGGCTTACCCGACCGGTGGACCCGCACCGAGGAGTGGTACAACTTCGACACGAACATGCGGGGCTCGGTCCACGTGCTGGTGACCGCCGACGAGACCACCTATGACGCCGGGTCGAGCAGAATGGGCGCCGACCACCCGATCTCCTGGTGCCACCAGCCGGAGGGCGGCCGGGTGTTCGCCACCGCGATGGGCCACCAGGCGTCCTCCTACAGCGAGCCGCTGTTCCGGCAGCACCTGCTGGGCGCCGTGCAGTGGGCGGCCGGCGCGGCGCCGGGCGACTGCGGCGGCACCGTCGAGGCCCGCTACCAGAAGGTCACCCTCGACGGCGCGCCCGACCAGCCCATGGAGCTGGACGTGGCCGCCGACGGCGACGTCTTCTACATCTCGCGCTCCGGCAAGGTGAACCTCATCCCCGCCAACGGCGGCGGCACGCGCGTCATCGGCACCCTGCCGGTCTACGACGGCGGCGAGGACGGCGGCATCGGGCTGGCGCTCGACCCGGACTTCGCCGACAACGGCTGGATCTACCTCAACTACTCGCCCGCGAGCGGCGGCGAGGTGAACCGGGTGTCGCGCTTCACCTTCAACGGCACCGCCCTCGACCCGGCCAGCGAGAAGAAGATCATCGAGATTCCGGCGTACCGGAACGTCGACGAGCCCGGCCACACCGGCGGCTACCTCGCCTTCGGACCGGACGGCGACCTCTACATCGGCCCCGGCGACGACACCAACCCCAACGGCTCCAGCGGCTACGCCCCGATCGACGAGCGGCAGGGCAGGGAGCACTACGACGCCCAGCGCTCCTCGGCCAACACCGACGACCTGCGCGGCAAGATCCTGCGCATCCACCCCGAGGCCGACGGCACCTACACGATCCCGTCCGGCAACCTGTTCCCGCCCGGCACCGCGAGGACCCGGCCGGAGATCTACGCGATGGGCTTCCGCAACCCGTTCCGCTTCTCGGTCGACAAGGAGACCGGCTGGATCTCGGTGGGCGACTACGGCCCCGACGCGGGCGCCGCGAACTCCGCCCGCGGCCCCGAGGGCACCGTCGAGTGGAACCTGATCAAAGAGCCCGGCTTCTACGGCTGGCCGTACTGCGTCGGCCCCAACCTGGCGTACCGCGACTACAACTTCGCCACCGGCGCCTCGGGCCCGGCGTTCAACTGCTCGGCGCCCGTCAACAACTCGCCCAACAACACCGGCCTGACCAACCTCCCGGCCGCCAAGCCCGCGACCCTGTGGTACGACTACCACGCCTCGGAGGAGTTCCCCGAGATCGACTGCTGCGGCGGCGCCGCCCCGATGGGCGGCCCCATCTACCGCTACGACGCGGCCTCCGGCTCCGAGCGGAAGTTCCCCGCCTACTACGACGGGACGCCGTTCTTCTACGAGTGGAGCCGCAACTTCGTCAAGGAACTCCGCCTCGACTCCTCGGGAAACCTCCTGAAGATCAGCCCCTTCGTGGCGCAGATCGCGCCACGCGCGCCGATCGACATGAAGTTCGGCCCCGACGGCGCCCTCTACATGGCCGACTGGGGCAACGGCTTCGGCCACGCGAACACCGACGACAGCATCTACCGCATCGACTACGTGGCGGGAAACCGCGCGCCCCTGGCCAAGGCGAGCGCCAGCCCCGACTCGGGCACCGCGCCGCTCACCGTCGCGTTCTCCTCGGCCGGCTCGTCCGACCCCGACGGCGACGCCATCACCTTCGCCTGGGACTTCGGTGACGGCGCGACCTCCGCCGCCGCCAACCCTTCGCACACCTACACCGCCAACGGCACCTACACCGCCAGGCTCACCGTCCGCGACACGGGCGGCAGGACCGGCAGCGTCACGGTGCCCGTCGTCGTCGGCAACACCCGTCCCGAGGTGGCCTTCTCGGCGCCGCCCGACGGCGGGTTCATCGACTTCGGCGACGAGGTGGACTACACGGTCGTCGCCACCGACGCCGAGGACGGCGCCGCCGACTGTGACGAGGTCACCGTGACCACCGCGCTCGGCCACGACCAGCACGCCCACGACACCGGCCAGTACACCGGGTGCACGGGGACGGTCACGACCACGGCCTCCGGCCACGACGAGACCGCGAACGTCTACTACGCCCTGTCCGCCGAGTACACCGACTCCGGCGGCCTGAAGGGCACCGCCGGCCTCACCCTGCAACCGAAGCACAAGCAGGCCGAGCACTTCACCGGCTCGTCCGGGGTCCGCGTCGTCGAGCAGTCCGGCGCCGAGGGCGGCAGGCGCATCGGCGACATCTCCAACGGCGACTGGATCTCCTTCACCCCGGTCAACCTGTCCGGCATCGACACGGTGACCTTCCGCGTCTCGGCGCCGTCCGCCACCGGAGCCTCCATCGAGCTGCGCGCCGGCTCGCCGACAGGACCCCTCGTCGCCACCAGGACCGTGCCGGCGACCGGTGGCTGGGACACCTACGTGTCGCTGCCCGCGGTGTCCGTCACCGACCCGGGCGGCACGCGCAACCTGCACGTCGTCTTCAGGGCGCCGTCCGCGAACGCGTTCGACCTGGACTCCATCACCTTCAACGGCCAGGGTGTCGGCACGGGGGACGGCACGCCCTCGGACACGGGCACGCTGCGCGGCGTCGAATCCGGCCGCTGCCTGGACGCCGGCGACGGTCAGGTGCAGCTCTGGGACTGCAACGGCCAGGCGAACCAGCAGTGGACCGCCACCGGCGCGGGCGAGCTGCGGGTGCACGGCGACCGGTGCCTGGACGTCAACGGCGGCGGCACCGCCGACGGCACCGCGGTCATCACCTGGAGCTGCAACGGCCAGAACAACCAGAAGTGGCGTCTGAACGCCGACGGTACCATCACCGCCGTAGGCGCGAACAAGTGCCTGGACGTGCCCGGCCACGCCACGGCGAACGGCACCAAGCTCACCATCTGGCCCTGCAACGGCGGCGCCAACCAGCGCTGGACCCGTAACGGGTGATCAGCGGCGCGGCGACGAGCGCGCTCATCAGCGCAGTCCAGGCGATGAGCGCCTCGTCGGCGGTGCAGCCGGGCACCAGGGACGGCGTCACGTTCGGCGGCCGCCCCCTTCGGCCCGGCCCGGCGAGCCGGGGCGCCCTGTTACAGGTACTTGTCCTTGGCCCTGCACGTCATGAGCGCGTCCAGCGACAGGCCGCCGCTCAGCAAGCCCTGGACGTAGCCGCAGCCCGCGATGTAGCTGCCCCGCCTGGCGATCGCGCCGAAGACCGCTCCGGAGTACAGCTGCCGGCCGGTCTTGTTGGTGATGCGGGGCTGGACCGAGCATCTGACGGCGTTGTAGCAGGTCTTCGTGGCGCGCCGGTTCGCCAAGGGGTACTCCTGGCGCGTCACGTCCGCCGAGACGACGATGTGGCTCTGCGTCCGGTCGCAGACGATGACGTACGACGCGACGACGGCGGAGCCGCTCGTGTAGATGGAGGAGACGTTGCCGCGGCAGTTGTCGCGGTTCGCCGCGTGGGCCGGCAGCGCTCCGACGATCGTCGAGCTCACTGCCACCGCTGCCACAAGGGCCGTCTTCATCAGCTTGTTCATGAGGAAAACTCTCGCGATCGCGTCAGGACCGGAACTCGAACGAGCCGCGCAGGATGGTGCCGCGCCCGCTCCAGTAGCTCTCGTACGAGGCCTTGAACGTGACGCCGTCGAAGCCGGTGAGCAGCCCGCAGACGGCGCCTGGGTGCTTGACGTTGTCGTCCCTGATGACGACGGGCGAGCCGATCGTGCCGGGACGGGTGAGCGTCACCTCCACCCAGGCCGTGCCGGTGACGTTGTCCGCGAGGACGCACAGCTCGTTGGTGGCGTCGTTGTAGCGGATGATCCCGTCACCGACGTCGCGCTTGAAGCTCTCCGCGTGGGCCGGTGCGGCCAGGGCGAGGCTCGCCACCGCGGCGGCGACGCCGACGGTGACCTTCTTCAGCAGATGCATATGTCTTCTCCTTCGACGGCCGGAGATCGGCTCTCCCGGCCGAGGCTCATCGGGCGTGATCGTCGCACGCGCCGGCAGCAGCGTGGAATACGCAGGGAATACGCCCGATCACCCGGAGAAACTGGGGTTGGGCACGGTTCGCCCGGAGGATAGAGTCTTGCCCCGAGATCACTGCCGGGACTGAGGAGGGCGATGGCCGTCACGCCCCTGTCCCTGCCTGAGCCGCCCGCGAAGGCACCCGAGTTCGGACGCGACGCGCTGATCGCCTGCGAGAGCCTGGTGCGCATCTACCAGACCGGCTCGGTCGAGGTGCAGGCGCTGCAGGGGCTCGACCTGGTCGTGGACGCCGGCGAGATGGTGGCCGTCGTCGGCGCGTCCGGGTCGGGGAAGTCGACGCTGCTGTCCATCCTGGCCGGCGTGGACGCGCCCACCGCAGGGCGCGTGCGGGTCGACCGGTGGAACCTGCTGGACATGTCGCGCGCCGACCGCGTCCGCTACCGGCGGCACACCGTGGGCTTCGTGCGCCAGCAGACCGCCGCCAACCTCATCCCGTACCTGACCGCGCGCCAGATGGTCGACCTGCCGATGACGGCCGCCCGCACCCCCGCCCGCGTCCGCCGCGAACGCGCCGCCGAACTGCTCGGCCTGCTCGGCGTCGCCGACTGCGCCGACCGGCGGCCCGGCCAGATGTCCGGCGGGCAGCAGATGCGGGTCGCCATCGCGGTCGCCCTCGCCAACGAGCCCAAGGTGCTGCTGGCCGACGAGCCGACGGGGGAGCTGGACAGCGCCACGTCGGCGGCCGTGTTCGCGCTGCTGCGGGAGGTCAACCGGCGGCTGGGCGTCACCGTCGTCATCGTCACCCACGACCCCGCGGTCAGCGGGCAGGTCGAGCGGACGGTGGCCATCCGCGACGGGCGGACGAGCAGCGAGGTCCTGCGGCGTACCGCCACCGACGACGACGGCGCCCAGCAGGTGATCGCCGAGGAGTACGCGGTGATGGACCGGGCGGGACGGGTGCAGGTGCCGCGCGACTACCGGGAGGCGCTGGCGCTGACCCGGCGGGTCCGGCTGGTGCTCGAGTCGGATCACGTGGCGATCCGTCCCGACGGCGGCGGGCCCGCATGAGCGGCGGGCCGCTGGTCAGCGTGCGCGGCGTGCACCGCCGCTTCGGCAGCGGCGCGACCGCCGTGCAGGCGCTGCGGGACGTGACGTTCGACCTCGCGCCCGGCACCATGACCGCCCTGGTCGGGCGGTCGGGCTCCGGCAAGACCACACTCCTGAACGTCATCGGCGGGCTGGATCGCCCCGACGCCGGTACGGTCCACGTCGACGGCACCGACGTCACCGCCCTCGACGAGGACGGCCTGGCGCTGCTGCGGCGGGAGAAGGTCTCGTACGTCTTCCAGACCTTCGGCCTGATCCCGGTGCTGTCGGCCGCCGAGAACGTGGGCGCCCCGCTGCGGCTCGCCCGCGTCTCCCCGGCGGAACGCGAGCGGCGGGTCGCGCTGCTGCTCGACCTGGTCGGGCTGGCCGACCACGCCGAGCAACTGCCCGGCGAGCTGTCCGGCGGGCAGCAGCAGCGGGTGGCGATCGCCCGCGCCCTGGCCGCCTCACCCCGCCTGCTCATCGCCGACGAGCCCACCGGCCAGCTCGACGCCGAGACCGGCCTGTCGGTGATGGCGTTGCTGCGCGGGGTGGTGGAGTCGGAGGGCGTGACCGCCCTGGTCTCCACCCACGACCCGACGATGCTCGCCCTCGCCGACCGGGTGATCCACATCAACGACGGCCACCTCGACGATGATCTCGACGCGCGCTCCTCGCCTGACGGGAATCGGCGGGCGTCCTCCGATGGGCGGGGCGATTCGTGAGTGGTGAGGGCCGCACGTGCTGAGGCTGGTCGCGCGGCGGGCCCGTGCGCAGTGGCCGATGCTGGCCGCGCTCCTGGCCGTGGCCGTGGTCGGCACGACGCTGCTGGGCGTGTGCGCGCTCCTGCTCACCCGTACCGCCGAACAGGCCCGTGAGACCGCCGCCGCGCGCGCCACCGCCGACCAGATCGACGTCACCGCCTACACCGTCACCGTACGCGGCGAGCACGCGAGATCCGTCGCCGACGACACCCGCGCCGCGCTGACCTCGGCCCTCACCCCCTTCCAGGCGACGACGGCCGCCCGCACGTCGTCGGTGATGCGATGGCT
Organism: Nonomuraea sp. NPDC049504; assembly: GCF_040676845.1. Lineage (NCBI taxonomy): Bacteria > Bacillati > Actinomycetota > Actinomycetes > Streptosporangiales > Streptosporangiaceae > Nonomuraea > Nonomuraea sp. NPDC049504. The sequence continues at coordinate 49,188 of NZ_JBFAPT010000028.1, read as the reverse complement.
GCCCGGCACGGGGACGCAGGCGGTCGCGTACCTGTCGGCGGTGGAGGACCTGCGGTCCCGCGCCCAGCCGGTGACGGGACGCCTGCCGCGCGCGGGCGCCACGCCGGTGGAGGCCGTCGTCCTGGAGAGCACCGCGCGGCGGCTCGGCCTGGCCGTCGGCAGCCGGGTCAGCCTCGGCAGGGAGCTTGCCGACGACCCCGACGAGGGGATCGAGGTCAGCGTGGTCGGCGTCGTCCGCCCGCTGCCCGGCGCCGGCTGGGAGCGCGACCCGCTCGCCGCCGCCGGCTACGACCTCGCCTACCGCGACGGCCGCTCGGCGCAGCCGGTGCACGCGTACGGGCCGTTCCTGGCCGACCTCCACGACCTGCTCGCCGGCGGCTCCACCCTCGACCGGCTGGAGATCACCGCCCACCCCGACCTGTCCGCCCCCGACGTCCGTGACCTCGACACCGTCATCCAGACCGTGCTCGCCGCCGACCGCAGGCTGGGGCAGACGCTCGGCGACCGGGTACGCATCCAGCGCGTCGCCTCCCAACTGCCCGCGACCCTGCTGTCCGCCCACGACCAGCAGCGGGTCACCACGGCCGCCGTGCTCGCCGTCGCCGCCATCGGGCTCGTCCTGACCGCGACCGCCCTCGCCCTCGCCGGCCGGCTCAGCGCGGGCGTGCGCGGCGAGGAGACCACGCTGCTGTCCGCGCTCGGCGTCGGCCGCGGGCAACTCGCCGGGGCGGCGGTCGCCGAGGCGGGCGCGCTCGCCGTGCTCGCCACCGCGGTCGCGATCCCGGCCTCCTCCGCGCTGCACGCCACGCTGACCCGGCTGGCCCCCATGTCAGGGGCCGGGCTCGCCACGCCGTTCGGGGTGAACGCCGCCCAGGTGCTGTCCGTCGCCGGTGGCGCGCTGGCGCTGGCGGCGGTGCTCGTCGTGCCGTCCCTGCGCACCCCCGCGACGGCGCTGCGCCGGCGGCGGGAGCTGCTCGCCAGGTCAGGCGCCGACGTGCTGCTCGTGGCGCTCGCCGCCGTCGGCTGGTGGCAGTTGCGCGACCAGCCGGCCGGTTCTGGCTCGCCCATCGACGCCGTACGGGTGCTCGCCCCCGCGCTGCTGCTCATCGCCGGATCCGCGCTGGCGTTGCGTCTGGTGTGGCCCGCCCTGCGCGTCGTGGAACGGCTGGCCCGCCGGGCTCGCGGGCTGCTGGTGCCGCTGGCCGCGTTCGAGGCCGCTCGCAGGCCGCAGGCGGTCGCGGCCGGGCTGCTGGTCGGGCTGGGGTGCGCGGCGGCCACGTACGGGATCGGGTTCGACGCCACCTGGCAGCGCTCCCAGCAGGACCAGGCCGACCTGGCCGTCGGCACCGACCTCGCGCTCGCGCTCACCGCCCCGCCCGCCGTCGGCCAGGGCCCGGCGGTCGGCACGGCCACCGGGGGAGAGGTGAGCCCGGCCACCGACCGCGGCATCGCCGTCGGCCAGTGGCTCGGCGGCGCCGGCGACCCGCCCAGGCTGGTCGCCGTGGACGCCACCCGCGCCGATGCGCTGCTGCGCGGCCGGCTGAACGACGGCCGCTCCTGGAGCGCCGTCGGCGCCGCCCTCGCACCGCCGTCACGGGTGGCGGGCATCGCCGTCCCGGCCGGAGCCGCGCTCTCCCTGACCGGGAACGCCACCGGCACGACCCCGCTCACCACGACGCCCCGGCTGCTGCTCCAGGACCCGACCGGCCTGCGCACCCCCTGCACGGGACCGCCCATCCCGCTCGACGGCAAGCCGCACCCGCTGCCGGACTGCGCGAGCGGCGATGGGCTCCGGCTGGTCGCGGTGTCGCTGCCGTTCGAGATCGACACCGGGAACGTCGGCACCGGCCACACCCTCTACGGGACCTCCGCGGCGGACAGCCGCGTCGCCGTGACCCTCACCGTGGCGGGCTCCGACGCCTCGCAAGGACCGTGGACCGCGACCTCGGCCGGCCCGATCCCCAGGCAACTCGCCAACCCTGCCGTGACCGCCAAGGGCTCCGAGCTGCGGATGACCACCACCGTCTCGCTCCAGGGCCCGCCCGACGCCGCCAGCCTGGTCGCCACCGCCTTCCCCGCCCCAGGGCCGGTGCCGGTCGCCGTCTCGGCCCGGTTCGCCGGGGAGGTGGGCGCGCGTCCCGGGTCCCGGCTCGACCTCACCGTCGGCCTCACCCCCGTACCGGTCCGTGTGGCCGACGTGCTCCCCGCCGTGCCGTCCGCCCCGGGCGCCGCCGCCGTGCTGGCCGACTTCGACGCCCTCACCCGAGCCCTGGCCGTGCGCGGCGACTTCGACGCGCCCGTGGACGCCTGGTGGGTCGGCCACCCCACCGCCGACGCCCCCGGCGCCACCACGCGCGCGTCCGAGACCGCCCGGCTCACCGGCGGACCGCTCCGGGCGGGCCTGCCGGCCGTGCTCCGGCTGCTCGTCCCGGCCGCGCTCCTGCTGATGCTCGCCGGGATCATCCTGCACGTGACGTTCGACCTGCGGGCCCGCGCGGTCGAGGTGGCGCGGCTGCGCGGGCTGGGGCTGACGCGGCGCGAGATCCGCAGGGTGCTGCTCGCCCAGCACATCGGGATTCTGCTGCCCCTGCTCGCCGCGGGCGCGGCGGTCGGCGCCCTCGCCACCCACCTCGTCGCCCCCCTCCAGATCCGCTCCGACACCGGCGCGGCCCCCGTCCCCGAAGTCCTGCCCGTCTGGCCCTGGGTCGCCGAGTCCACCCTGCTCGCCGGGCTGCTGGCCGCCTGCGTCCTGGCGGTCGGCATGGTGGTCGCCATCCAGGCCCGTCGCGCCGACGCCGCCCACCTGCGGGTGGCGTCATGAAGCTCCACGGGCCCGGCATCGTCGGCACGCACGCGTGGTGGGTGGCGTCATGAGACTCCCGGGACCGCACTGGCCCAGCATCGCCGGCCGCGCACGCGCGGATGCCGGGCCGTTGCTGCTGGCCGCCCTTGTGGTGGCCGTGGTCACGGTGCTGGCCGCCGCGATCCCGCCGCTGCTGAGCGCGACCGCGGATGCCGCCGTACGGGACGCCGTCCGCAGGGACGGCGGCGACCTCCAGGTCCACTCCCGGATGGAGGACGACGGCGGGCCGAGCGCCAGCCGCATCCGGCACCCGCGCCTCGCCGAGAGCGTGGACGACTTCCGCGCCAGGGCCACCGAGGAACTCGGGCCCGGCCTGCGCGCGGCCGTGCACCCACCCGTCGCCACTGTCATCAGCCCCACCCTCAAGATCACCGACGGCAGCGTGCTGCGCACGTTCCAGCTCGCCTACCTCTCCCGCGAGGGCGGCCCCGCCGTCACCTGGATCACGGGCGGCCCGCCCGAGCCCACCGGCTCAGAGACGGCGTCCGTCCCTTACGGCGCGCCGCCGTGGCCGGTGCAGGTGGGCCTGTCGGAGGCGGACGCCGCCGCTCTCCAGCTCCGGCCCGGCGCCGAGATCCCGCTCGCCGACGACCAGGGGAACGTCAAGAAGGTCCAGGTCAGCGGCATCTTCCGGCCGTCGGACAGCGCCGACCCCGCCTGGCGGCTGGCCCCCGCCCTGCTGAAGCCGGTGGCCGGGGCGGACGGCAGGGGAAGCACCCGCTTCGCCGGGCTGCTGTCCCGCGAATCCCTGCCCGACGCCCGACTCGCCTTCGGACCTGACGAGCTGCGGCGCACCGCCTGGTTCACCCCCGACCGGGCCCGCCTCTCCTGGGACGTCGTGCCGCCGGTCGCCGCCAAGGTGGTCGCGCTCAAGGCGGCCTCCGGGTCCTCCGGCGCGCGGGACGGCTCGCTGAAGTGGGAGACCCGGCTCGACGGGGTGCTGCGGGACGTGAGCGCGCAGGTCGAGGCCGCGTTCGCGCAGGCGTCCCTGCTGCTCGTCACCTTGCTCACCGTCGCCGCCCTGGTCCTGCTCCTCGCCGCCGACCTCCTGGTACGCCGCCGCGCCCGCCCCCTCGCCGCCGCCCGCCAGCGCGGGATGTCCCTCCCGGTGATCGGCGGCGAACTGCTGCTGGAATCGGCCGTGACGGCGCTGCTCGCCGCGGCGGTGGGACTCACCTTGGCCGCGGTCATCACGCCTGGGGTCGCCCTGTCCGGGGCCGGCGCGCCAGGCCCTGGAGCGGCCGGAGCAGTCGCGCCGGGAGCCGGCCTGATCGAGGCCGGGGCATCCGGGGTTTCCTGGGAGTGGATCGCGCCGGTGGTGATCGTCGCCGTCGTCGCTGGACCGGTGTTCGGCACGCTCACCGCCGCCCGCGCCACCCGCGACCGCCGCGTCCCCGCCAACCGGAGCGCACGGCGGTGGATGCGCGACACCGCACGGCTACGGCGGGCCGCCGCGGAGCTCGGGGTGCTGCTGGCCGCGATCGGCGCCGCCGTCGCCCTGCACCAGCGCGGGACCGGCGGGGGAGTGCTGCCCGCGAGCGCCCCCGCCCTGTGCGCGCTCGCCGGCGCGCTCATGCTGGCACGGGCCCTGCCCTTCGGCACCCGCGTCGCGCTCAAGCGGCTGCTGCGCTCCCGCCGCCCGCTGGCGGTGTTCGGAGCCGCCCGGGCAGCGGCGACCTCGACTCGCGTCCTCCCGCTGGCGACCCTCGTCACCGCCGCAGCCCTCACCACGTACACCCTCACCCTCGCAGCCGCCCTCGGCTCGGACCCCTCGAACGCGCTCACCCTCGCCCCCGCGCCCACCCTCGGTGCCGCGGTCGAAGGCGGTCCCGCGGCGGGGCCGCTGGCCGCGGGGCTGTTGCGGCTGGCCTGGGTGGTGGGCGTGACGCTGCCGGTCCTGGGGCTGCTGGGGCTCGCGCTGGGTGCGGCGGCCAGTGCGCCGGAACGGTGGCAGACGCTCACCCGGCTGCGGACCCTCGGGTTGCGGTCCCGAGATACCCGATGGGTTGCGGCGGGGGAGCTGCTGCCCCCTGCGATGCTCGCCGCCGTCGGAGGCCCGTTGCTCGGGGTGCTGCTGGCCCACCTGACGTTCGGGTCGCTCTCCCTGCACCTCCTCACCGGTGCCGGCCCGGCCCCGGCACCCCCGTGGTGGGGCGTCGGCGCGGTGGCGGTGGCGTTCGTGGTGGCCGTCGCCGTCGTGGTGCCCGTCGAGGCGGCGGTGCGGCGCCGTCGGCGGCTGAGTGAGGTGCTGCGCGCGGGCGACGGCTGAGCGATCTCCGAGCCGGGTGCAACCTTTCGTCCCGTGGGTGGCGTTCTGAACGGGCGAGAGGAGATCACATTGGACCGTCACGACGGCTTCCGTGAGTTCGTGCTCGTCCGTCAGCAAGCGCTGATGCGGACCGCGTACCTGCTCACGGGAGACGCCCACCTGGCCGAGGACCTGCTGCAGAGCGTCCTCGCCAAGGTCGTGGGCAAATGGGGCAAGCTGGCCAGGGGCGGCAATCCTGAGGCGTACATCCGCAAGTCGCTGGTCAACCAGTACACGTCCTGGAGGCGCCGGCCGCGTCGTGAGCTGCCGAGCGCCGAGGTGCCCCAGGGCGGGGTCTCCCACGACGACGCCACGCTCGACCGCATCGTGCTGCGCCAGGCGCTGGCCCGGCTCGGGCCCAAGCAGCGCGCGGTGATCGTGCTGCGCTTCTGGGAGGACATGACCGAGGCGCAGGCGGCCGAGGTGCTCGGCTGCTCGATCGGCAACGTCAAGAGCCAGACCCACCGCGCCCTGGCCCGCCTGCGGGAGATCGCGCCCGAGCTGGCGCACCTGCTGTCCGACCCCGAGATCGAGGAGGTCATCCGATGACGCGGCTGCACCGGGCGCTGGACGACATCGCCGCAGAAGCACCCTTGGTGGACCTGGCCGAGGCGGCCATCGCCCGCCACCGGCGCAGGCGGATCGTCGCGGCGTCGCTGTCCGCGGTCGCGGTCGCCGCGATCGTGGGCGCCGGCGGCGTGGTCATGACGACGCCCTGGCAGGTGAACGCCGTGCCCGCCGTGCGGGTCTCGCCGGGCGTGGAACAGGCCGACGTGGTGTCCGACCTGCCCGAAGCGCCGGTGGGGACGCTCAGCCACGCGTACGAGACGAGGTGCGAGCAGCCGCCCTGCGGTGACGAGGAGTGGCGGGTGGTGACGGCCGAAGGAGCGACCTACCGCCTGCCGCGAGCCCTCACCCGCACCACCGGCAAGGCGCACGCGCCCATCGCGATCAGCAGGAACGGCCGCATGCTGGCCTACTACAGCCGTGACGCGCAGGCCCACGTGGTGCGCGACCTGGAGACCGGAGCCGAGACGGTCTCGCCGGTCAAGGTGCCGGAGAGGAAGATCCCGCTCGGCGCCATGCTGCTGGTGTCGGACGACGGCCGCTACCTGGTCTTCGACGACCCTGAGGAGTTCGACAAGTACACCGGCGTGCTCATCGACATGCGAGCAGACGAGCCCACGATGCTGCCGCGCGGCTTCCAGCCGGTCGCCATCAAGGACGGAGTGCTGGAGCTGGTCCGCCACGTCAAGACCGATCTGTGGCTGATGCCCGTGACCGGCGGCGGCGAGCCGGTGCGCTTCGACGGCACGTTCGTCTCGTTCAGCGAGGTCGCGCCGGACGGCCGCACGGTGGTGGCGCTCGACATGACCGGTTCCCCGAGGAAGGAACCGGTGCTCACCGTCCTCGACGCCAAGACCGGTGAGACCGTACGGCAGCTGCCCACGACCGACGTGCCCGGCAGCCCTACGCCCACCGTGTGGCTCAGCGACACGGAGGTCATGGTCCGGGATCACGCCAAGGGCAGGAACGCCTACGCGCTGGACGTCACGACCGGCAAGGCCCGCCTGCTGGCCGAGTACGGCGACGTCGTCCGCCTGACCCTCCCCGGTCAGGCGATCAGCCGTTGACCGGATTGTCAGGCCAGCCCTGACGCTATAGACTCGCGTCAGGATCACCCTGACAAAGGAGGGCCTATGAGCCCCGCTGTTCCCCTGCCCACCTGCTCCTTCTGCGGGAAGGAGGCCGCCGAGGTCAAGAAGATCATCGCCGGCCCCGGCATCTACATCTGCGACGAATGCGTCGCCGCCTGCAACCAGATCCTGGCCGCCGACGTCGGCCCCGCCCAGCCGGAGCTCCCGGAATGGGCGAACATGTCCGACGAGGAGATCCTGCGCGCCCTGCCCAGGATCGACCGCGTCGGCACCCAGGTCGACGTCAGCCTCCGCCGCCGCGTCGCCGAGCTCCGGGATCGCGGCGTGAGCTGGGCCAGGATCGGTGCGGCACTCGGCGTCACCCGCCAGTCGGCCTGGGAACGCTTCGCCGGCGAGGAGAAGCGCCCCCAGGACGACCAGCAGGACGACCAGCAGGACGACCAGCAGGCCGACGGCGCCTGACACGTCCCCGTGCATCACCGAGGCCGGGCGCCCGGCCTCGGTACAGGGGGCTGGTAAGGTGCAGGGCATGTCAGCCGCTTCGTGCTCGGCCGCCTGCGCGGCAGTAACCAGGACGTCCCGCTAGCGGCGGGGCGTTCACGTCACACAAACCCTTCGCGAACGTCCGGTCGCTCCGTGATCCGTCCCGAGCGGCACCTTCGTGCTGCTCGGATTCACCTTCGAGCACCGGAGCGCTTGATGCTTTCCGCACCCGGGCACGGCCCGGCTTCCTCTTCCCCCACGCGCGCATGGCTGGTGTTGTGCGCGATGTCCATGCTGCAGTTCCTCCTCGCGGTCGACGTGACCGTGGTCAACATCGCCCTCCCGTCGATCGGCGCGGACCTCGGCGCCGGCGGGCACGCTCTGACCTGGGTCGTGGTCGGCTACACGATCGCCGGCGGCGGGCTGCTGATGCTCGGCGGCCGGCTGGCCGACCTGCTGGGCCGCCGCCGCGTGCTGCTGTCCGGCACCGTCCTGTTCGGCGCGGCGTCCCTGCTGGCGGGGCTCGCCCCGTCGTTCCCCGTCCTCGTGCTGGCGCGGCTGCTGCAGGGCGCCGGTGAGGCCGTCGCGCTGCCGGCCGCGATGGCGACCGTCGTCCTGCTGTTCCCCGAGGGGCCGCGCAGGTCACGGGCGCTCAGCGTGTGGGCGGCCGTCGCGAGCTGCGGGCTGGTGCTCGGGTTCGTGCTGTCGGGGGTCATCACCGCGCACCTGGGGTGGCGGTGGACGTTCCTGATCTCGGTGCCGGTCATCCTGGTCGTGATCGTGGCGGCACTGCTCCTCGTCGAATCCGACCGGCCGGTGACCCGCCCCGGCCCCCTGGACCTGCCGGGGGCGCTGCTGCTGACGGCGTGCCCGCTGCTGTTCGTCTATGGCGTGGTGCAGGCCGGTGAGCCGGGCGCGAGCCCGTGGGTGAGCGTGGTGGCGCTGGCCGGCGCGGCCCTGGCCGGTGCCGCGTTCGTACGGGTCGAGGCCCGCTCCCCGCATCCGCTCGTACCGCTGAGCTTCTTCGCCCACCGCGCCAGGGTCACCGCGAACATCGCCACGACGCTGCTCAGCGGCGCGCTGTCCACGTCGTTCCTGCTGTTCACCTTCTACCTGCAGGACGTCCGCGGCGTCGGCCCGCTGGAGGCCGGGCTCACGATGCTGTCCATGGGCGTCGCCATGGTCGTGGCCTCCCTGCTCGTCCCGCGACTGCTCGGCAGGTGGGGAGCGCGCGTGTGCGTCCTGGCGGGCCTCGGCTGCACCGCGGGCGCGATGGCCCTGATCGCCCTGGTCGCCGTCCTCGGCGCCGGGGCGCCGTGGCTGATCGCGGCGATGGTGCTGATCGCCGCCGGGATGGGCTTCGGGCTCATCGGGCTGCAGTACCTCGCGGTCAGCGGCGCGACCGACGAGGACGCCGGGATCGCCTCAGGGATCCAGCGCGGCGTGGACCAGCTCGGCGGCGCCGCCGGAGTGACGGTCTACGTGGGGATCGGCTTCGCCCCCGCCCTGCACTCGGCGAACCCGTTCGTGACCGCCGCCGGCCTCTCGGTCATCGGGCTCATCGCCGCCGCCCTGGTCATCCGGCGGCTGCCCCAGCACGTGCTCAACTGAGGGACGAGTCGTCGCAGCTCTTCGCCCGCGCCCACGCCGCCTCGAAGTCCTCCCGGCGGATCTCCATCTCCACCAGCTCGGGATCGAAGAGATCGACGACCGGCGGGTTGAACGCCCAGTCGTCCTGATCGCTTCGGAAGGCGGCTCCGTCGTCGCGCTGCTCCACCTGGCGGAGCCGCCGGCCGTCGGAGCCGACCTCCATCAGATAGTTCGCCGCTGGCACGCCGTCCTCGCCGTCCCAGCGGCGCCGCAGATAGACCACGTCCCGGCCCGCGAACGCCCCGAAGCCGGGCCGGGCACGCTGGGCGTCCCGCTTCGCCCGCAACTCGTCGAGCCGGCCGGGCAGCGCGGGGGAGTCGATGTCGACCTCCGGCACGTTTCCGTCCGGAGCCTGGGCATCATGGGCCACCTCGACCTCCGCGAACGTCTCCACGATCTCCCTGGCCGACCGGGCCCGCATCCACCACCACATCGCGCCCATGCCGTAGTCGTGCAGAACGAGGAACCGCCTCTTCCGTGCGAGATGCCGGATGTCACCCAGGCTGACCACCGCGCGGTTATGATAGCGGTCGTCCTCGCGCAGCGTGGTGATGCTGCCGGACGCCACCGGGAAGGCCGCGTAACCGGCCGCCTCGATCGGCATCCTGATCCATGACGTCACGACGAACGTCAGCGAGCCGCCGTGCGTGACGACGACCTGGTGCTCGCAGGAACGCTGCACGATCTCGTCCATGGCCGCGTACACGCGCTGCGCCAGCATCGCCTTCGTCTCGGCGCCGGCCACGCCCTCGTCGTGACGCAGCCGTTCACCGGCCGCGGGCGGCGGGATGAAGCGCTGGTCCAGCCACTCCTGCGGCCTGCCGCCCGCCTCCCCGTAGGACTTCTCCCTGAGCCTGGGATCCAGAACGGCCCGCACACCGAACAAGCCGGCGATCTCGTCGGCCGTCTGCCGGGTGCGCAGCAGATCCGAGGAGAACAGCTCCACCTCGGCGTCGTCCGGGATGCGGGCGCGTAACGCCTCGGCGATCGAGGCCGCCGCGTCGAGCCCGGCCGGTGTCAGCCGCGAGTCGTGCCAGCCGCCGACGACCTTCTCGACGTGGTGTGTCGCCTCCGGATGGGTGACGACGTACAGGGTGCGCATGGGGGGCCTTCCTGGCTCGATTTGCAGCTGACGTTGACGTCAGGTTTTAGCGTAAGCGGACATCGACCCACTGATCACAGTGAAAGGCAGTACGTCATGCGCGCAGTTCGTTATCACCAGTACGGCGGTGTGGAGACCCTGGTGGTCGAGCAGGCGCCGGACCCGCACCCCGGGCCTGGCGAGGTCCGCATCCGGGTCGCGGCGGCCGGCGTCAACCCCGTGGACTGGAAGGTGCGTTCCGGGGCGGTGCGCGAGGTGCTCCCCGTGGACCTGCCCGCCGTTCCCGGGCGTGACGCCGCCGGCGTGGTGGACGAGATCGGCGAGGGCGTGGAGGGGGTGAGCATCGGCGACCGGGTCTTCGGGCTGGGCGGCGTGACCGGCGCGACGGCGGAGCTGGCCGTGCTGTCGGCCTGGGCCCACGCGCCCGAGACGTGGACCGACGAGCAGGCCGCCGGCGCCGGGCTGGCGGCCGTGACCGCGATGAACGGCCTGAACGCGCTCGGCCCCGTGAAGGGCCGCACCCTCCTCATCGAGGGCGCGGCAGGAGGCGTGGGCAGCGCCGCCGTCGAGATCGCCGTGGCGTGGGGCGCCACCGTCATCGGGACCGCCGGCGAGCGCAACCACGCGTTCCTCACCTCGCTCGGAGCCGTCCCCACCACGTACGGCGCCGGCCTCGCGGACCGCCTCGCCACCCTGGCCCCGAACGGGATCGACATCGTGCTCGACACCGCCGCCTCCGGCTCGCTGCCCGACCTCATCGCGATCGCGGGCGACCCCGAGCGCGTCTCGACGGTCGCCGACCACGCCAACGCCCAGCGCCTCGGCGTGCACATGGCCAACGCGGCCAACGACCCCGCGCTCCTCGCCGAAGCGAGCGACCTCGGCCGGCAGGGCCGCTACACCCCGCGCATCGAGCGGACGTACCCGATCGACGAGATCGCGGACGCGCACACCTACGCCGAGCGCGGCCACGTGCGCGGCAAGATCGTGATCACCGTCTAGGTGCTCTCGAGGACGTCGCGGAGCTGGGCGCGGGCCGTGATGCCCAGCTTGGGGAACACGCGGTAGAGGTGGGAGCCGACCGTGCGCGGTGAGAGGTAGAGCTTGTCGCCGATCTCCCGGTTCGTCAGCCCGCGGGCGGCGAGCCGGACGATCTGCTGTTGCTGCGGGCTCAGCTCGGTGAGAGCGGTGGGCGCCACGGCGCCGGTGGCCTCGATGCCGGCGGCGCGCAGCTCCGCCTCCGCCCGCTCGGCCCAGGGCCGCGCGCCGAGCCGCCGGAACGTCTCCAGCGCTGCCGTCAACAGGGGACGAGCCTCGGCGATGCGCCGCCGCCTCCTGAGCCACTCGCCGTAGTCGAGCCGGGTCTGCGCCCGCTCGAACGGCCACTGCTCGCCCGCGTCGTCCGCCAGCGCGGCCAGGAAGTACGGCTCCGCGTGGTCCGGCTCGGCGAGCAGGGCCCGGCCGCGGTCGAGCAGCGCGCGGACGCGTACCGACAGGCCGGGACGGGAAGCCGCGCGTTCCAGCAGGCCGGCGGCCTCCTCCCGCCGCCCCCTGCGAACGGCGGCCGCGGCGAGTTCGGCCAGGACCGTGAAGGAGACGTGGTAGTGCACGGGCTCGCCGTCGTCGGTGAAGGCGGAGCGGAACTGGGCGTACGCGGTCTCGTAGTCGCCCTCGGCCACCGCCGCGAACCCCAGGGCCCGGCGCGCGGACACGGCGATCGACCGGCTCTCCAGCGGATCGACCAGGGCAAGCGCCCGCTCGGCGCCGCGCCGCGCGCCGTCCGCGTCGCCGCGCAGCGCGAGCACCGTCGCGTCGAGCGCGTGGACGCACGCCTCGGCATGGTCGAGCCCGGCCGTCGTGGCCGTCGCCGCGATCTCGGCGGCCACCGTACGGGCCTCGGCCCACCGGCCCTGCTCCAGGTACGCCCAGCCGACGGCGCTGCCCAGCCCGGCCGGCAGCGCGCCGTCGGCCTGCCACCGGTCGTACGCCTCGTCGAAGGTCCTGGCGGCCAGCGCGGTCTGGTCGAGGATCCAGGCCACGATGGCGAGCGCGGTCAGCCGGCCGGGGTCGCCCGCGGCGTCGGCGATGAGCCCTGACAGCGCCGGGACGAACCGGGCACCCGCGCCATGGGGGTCGGAGACGGCCTCCACCCAGACGCGCAGGCCGCTGTCGGGCAGGCCGCTGGCGGGCAGGGCGCTGTGGGGGGAGGCGGCGTCGGGGGAGGCGGCGTCGGGGGAGGCGGCGAGCAGGCGCTCGATCCGCTGCCGCTGCGACTCCTCGCCCGAGTAGTAGCGGACCACCGCCGCCGCGGCCAGCGCGTCCATGGCCCTGGACGGGTGCTCGTCCGCGACGCGGGTCAGCACCGCGAACGCGGCCGCGTGGTTGCTGCGCAGGGCCATGAGCCGCCCGGTGGCCAGCCAGGCGTCGCCGATCAGCGCAGGGTCGTCGCTGTGCCTGGCCACCTCGGCGGTCAGGCGTTCCACCCAGCCGAGCTGGCCGGTGAACACCGCTGTGGCGGCGGCCTCGGCCAGCAGCCCGGCCCGGTCCGCCGGGTGCGGGCTCAGCTCGGCGGCGCGTTCGAGGGCGGCGGCAGCGGCCGCGTAGCCGCCCCGCCGGCGCGCCCGGCCGGCCGTCCGCCGCAGGGCGTCCGACACCTCCGCGTCGGGACGGATGGTCGCGGCGGCGAGGTGCCAGGCCCGGCGGTCGGGCTCCTCGCTCAGCTCCGCCAGCGCGAGGTGCGCCTGCCTGCGCTCGTCGAAGGAGGCCGCGTGGTAGACGGCCGAGCGGACGAGCGGGTGGCGGAAGGTGATGCGGGCGCCGTCCTGGCGGACGAGGCCGGCCTGCTCGGCGGGCGTCCACGCCTTGTCGTCGGCCTCGGGGAGCCCTTTCGAGGCCGTCCGTACGTCCGTCGCGTCGGCGGCGGCGAGCAGCAGCAGGGAGCGGCGGGTCGCCTCAGGCAGAAACTCGATCTGGTCGGCGTAGATCCGCTCCAGCCGTTCGGTGACCGGCAGCGGGCCCTCGACACCTTGTTGCGGGGTCGCGCGGGCGAGCTCGATCAGGGCCAGGGGATTGCCGGCCGCCTCCTGGAGGATGCGCACCCGACGCCGGCCGGTGGGCGGGGCCGGCTGGCGGTCGAGCAGCCGGTTCGCCGCCTCGTCGCTCAGCGGGCCGAGCTCCAGGCGTTCGCCGCCGAAGCCGGGCAGCGGCGCCGCGGAGCGGACGCCCAGCAGCAGCGAGACGGGTTCGGCGTCCAGGCGGCGGGCCACGAAGGACAGCACGTCCAGCGATGCGCGGTCGATCCACTGGGCGTCGTCGACCACGATGAGCAGCGGCGCCAGATTCGAGACCAGGGTGAGGACCGCCGAGCCGACGAGCATGCCATCGTAGGCTCCGTCGTCCAGCCCGAGGACGGCCCTGAGCGCGGAACGCTGCCGTGGCGGCAGGCCGTCCAGCTCGCCCAGCACCGGGCGGAGCAGCTGATGGAGCCCTGCGAACCCCAGGAACGCCTCGGACTCGCTGCCGGCCGCGCGCAACACCCGGCCCGCTCGGCCGGCCGCGACGTCGAGCAGCGCGCTCTTCCCTGCGCCGGGATCGCCCGCGAGCACCAGCACCCGGCCGGACTCCAAACGCCGGAGAATTTCCGCGATTTCGTTTTCCCGGCCCACTGCCGAATGGTCTCCGCGGTGATGCACTGATGCTCCAGGAAATGGGGACGCCGATCTCGAAAACTGTGCGCTACAACACAAAAGCCGCCGGGATTATTCCGGTGTGCAGTCGGATGACGGATACCGGCCGGCGCTCGAAATAACCACGATGGTGAGCTGAAAAGCAACCATCGGAGCACCGGAATGGGCACGACGAACAATTCGCGAATTCGGCTGAGCGCCGCGACGCGCGCCGTCCTCGGCACCGCCGCGACACTGACCGTCCTAACCGCTCTGGGGCAGCCGGACACGTCGCTGCTGGCCGGCGGCTTCACCGTGATGACGAGCGCGCTGGCCGTCGACCGGCTCGGCACCCTGGCGCTCGGAGCGCCGCTCTACCTCGCCGCCCTGGCGGCCGGAGCCGTGGCGGGGCCGTACCCGGTCGCTGCCGCGCTGGTGTTCCTGCCACTGATCTACGCCGCCGTGCACGCCCGCCTTCACGGCCCCATCGGGCACGGCGCGGGCGTCTTCGCCTTCATGGGTTACTTCCTCGCGCAGTTCACCGAGGCGCGCGCGGCCGACGTGCCGCAGTTGAGCGTGGCGGTGGTGGTCGCCTTCTGCGCCGTCCTGTGCACGGGCGTACGCGTCCCGAACCCGGCGGAGCCGTCCCGCGCCGCGAGCCGGCAAGCCCTCCAGGTGACGGCCGCCTCCGCACTGGCCATCGCCGGCGGCCACCTGGTGTCCCCTGACCACTGGTACTGGGCCGTCGTGACCACCTGGGTCGTGTTCATCAACACCGAGAGCACCGGCGAGGTCCTGCGGCAGAGCGTGCGCCGGCTGGTGGGCACCGTCCTCGGGGCGGCGGCCGGTTACGGCCTGGCCACGCTCGCGGCGCCGTACGGCCCGCTGCTCCTCGTCCTGCTGCTGGCCTGCATGTTCGGCATGTTCTTCACCTCGCCGGACGCCTACTGGGCGGTCACGTTCTTCATCACCGGCATGCTCTGCATGCTGCTCGCGCTGCTCGACACGTTCTCGGCGGACGTGCTCGTCCTGCGCGTCCACGAGACCGCGCTCGGCGCCTGCTGCGGCGTCCTCGCCGCGCGACTGCAGTCACGTGACGGATACCGCGACCACGATCGGCCGCCGCACGATGGCTGAGCCCCCCGACATTCACCGGACTGGAGACGCATCAATGGACACCATCACCCTGGGCGACGTCACCCTGACCCGCGTCCAGGAGTACTTCGGCCCCGTCGACATGACACCCGAGGTCTTCTTCCCGGAAAGCTCAGAGGAGGCGTGGCAGACCCACAGCGACTGGCTGGCGCCGGACTTCCTCGACGCGCGGACCCGCATCGTCAACTCGGCCATCCAGACCTGGGTGCTGCGCAGCGAGGGCAAGATCATCCTGGTCGACACCGGCGTCGGCAACCACAAGGACCGCCCGTACGCGCCCGTCTGGAACCGCCTCAACACGAGCTTCCTCGACAATCTCGCCCGCGCCGGAGTCCGTCCCGAGGACGTCGACATCGTCGTCAACACCCACCTGCACATCGACCACGTCGGCTGGAACACCTACCTCGACGGCCGGACCTGGGTGCCCACGTTCCCCAACGCCACCTACCTGATGCCCAAGGCGGACTTCGACTTCTGGAACCCGGCCAACGACCACAAGGCGCGGCTCGGCCGGGGCAACCAGAACGTGTTCGAGGACAGCGTCGCCCCCGTGCACGAGGCGGGCCAGACCCGGCTGTGGGACGGCAGCCACCGCATCGACCGCAACCTGCGCCTCGACCTCGCCCCCGGCCACACGCCCGGCTCGTCGGTGCTGACCCTGGAGTCCGGCTCCGACCGGGCCCTGTTCGTCGGCGACCTGCTGCACAACCCGTTCCAGATCCACGAGCCCGACGTCAACAGCTGCTTCTGCGAGGACCCCGCGGCGGCCGTCGCCACCCGCCGCGAGTTGCTGGGCCGGGCGGCCGACACCAACGCCCTGATCATCCCGGCCCACCTGGGCGGCCATGGCGCCGCCGAGGTGGTCCGCGAGGGGGACAAGTTCGCCGTCAAGGGCTGGGCGCCCTTCGCCCCGTACACCGAGGCCCCGTACACCGAGGCCCCGTACGCCGAGCAGGTCTGAAAGGCACCATCATGAGCAACCTCGTCGTCACCACCGCGCAGGGAGCCGTCCGCGGCCTGCTCCGGGGCGCCGCCCGCACGTTCATGAACATCCCGTACGCCGCCCCGCCCCGAGGCGCCGGCCGCTTCGCGCCGCCGCGGCCGCACGAGCCGTGGGACGGCGTACGCGACGCCACCACGCCCGGCCCCAACGCGCCGCAGTCCGAACGCCGACTCGGAAACGTTGACATGTCCCCTTATTTCGGCGCCGGTTGGAGCCGCGGGGACGACTATCTGACCGTCACCGTCAACACGCCCGCCGCCGGGGGAGAGGCGCTGCCGGTGATGGTGTTCGTGCACGGCGGCGGGTTCGTCGCCGGGTCCACACGAGCCCCGATGTACGACGGCTCCGCGTTCGCCCGCGACGGCGTCGTCCTCGTCACGCTCAACTACCGGCTCGGCATCGCCGGCTTCCTCGACCTCCCCGGCGCGCCCCCGAACCGCGGCCTGCTCGACGTGGTCGCCGCCCTGCGCTGGGTCCGGCAGAACATCGCCGCCTTCGGCGGTGACCCCGGCAACGTCACCCTCTTCGGCCAGTCGGCCGGCGCCACCATCGTCGGCGGTGTCCTCGCCGCCCCTTCGGCCGCCGGGCTGTTCCGCCGGGCGATCGTGCAGAGCGGCAGCGGCCTGGGCGCGTTCAGCACCGAGCAGGCCGCCCGCGTCGCCAAGGCCGCGGCCGACGTCCTGGGCATCGAACCCCACGTGGACGTCTTCGCCGGCATCCCCGACGAACGCCTGGTCGAGGCCGCCTCCCAGCTCGCCGGCATCGACCTGCGCACCGAGACCCGCACCGACCCGCTCATCGGGCTCAGCCCGTTCAGCCTCGTCCTGGACACGCAGCCCGCCGAGGCCGTCGCCGCCGGGCCGGGCGCCGGTGTCGATCTGCTCGTCGGCACCAACGCCGAGGAGGGCAACCTCTACCTGGTGCCGGTGGACACGTACGCGACCTCGACCGCCGCCGACGTCCACGCGACGGCGGCGCGCTCGCACCCGTCGCCCGAGCGCCTCGTCGAGACCTACCGCAGGTCCCGCCCCGGGGCGTCGCATGCCGAGCTGCGCTCCGCCATCATGGGCGACGCCCTGTTCGGGGCGGGCAGCCGCGCGCTGGCCGCCGCGCACGCGGCCCATCCGGGCTCCGGTACGTACGCGTACGAGTTCGCCTGGCGCTCCAAGGCGCTGGACGGGGAGCTCGGCGCCGCCCACGCGGTCGAGGTGCCCTTCGTCTTCGACCTCGCGCACCGGCCAGAGCTGAACGGTCCCAACGCCCTCCTCGGCCCCGGCCACGCCCCCGCCGACCTCGCGACCCGCGTCCACGAGACCTGGATCCGCTTCGCCAGGACCGGCGATCCCGGCTGGACCCCGTACGACACCGGCCGCCGCGCGACCATGCGCATCGACACCGAGTGGACCCAGCACGACGACCCCCGCCCCGAAGAACGCGAGATCTGGACATGATCATCACCACCGAGAACGCCCCCGCCCTGCCCGCACCCCTGTCGCAGGGCGTCCGCAAGGGCCCCGTCCTGCAGGTCTCCGGCCAGCTTCCCCTCGACCCGGAGACGGGCGAGGTCGTCGGCGCCACGGTCGCCGAGCAGACCGCCCAGGCCCTGCGCAACGTGGCCGCCGTGCTGGAGGCGGGCGGCGCGACCTGGGCGGACGTCGTCATGCTCCGCGTCCACCTCACCGACCCCGCCCACATGGCCGAGATGAACGAGGCGTACGAGTCGATCGTCGAAGCCCCGTTCCCCGCCCGCACCACCGTCAGCGTGCGGCTCCCTCCGGGCTTGCTCGTCGAGATTGATGCCCTCGCCGTGCTGGACATTCCTCAATAAATGTCGCTACCGTCCCACAGGCCGATGAACGTCTGGGGGTTCGAATGTTGGCAAGAAAGGAGGTATGGCGAGAAATTTCCGGCCTCGCCATTCCGCTCTTCGTGGCCGGATCGCTCAATCTCGCGTCCCAGCTCGGCATCGTCGCCATTCTCGGGCGAATGGGCGGCGAGGCCATTTATGTGCGTTCTCTGTACCAGCCCGTCAGCCTCATCGTCCTCGCCCTGAGCGTGGGCTTCGCCGTCTGCAACCAGGTCGCCGCCGCGATCGCCAAGGGAGCCGGGCGTCCTCAGGACGTCATGGCGAACGCCGCCGGCCTGGCCCGGGTATGGCTCGGGCTCGGCGCGGCCCTCTACCTGGCCCTCACGATCGCGGCGCCCTCCCTGCCCGGCCTCCTCCACGTGGACGCCGGGCTGCGGGACACGTTCACCTCGTTCCTCCGCTGGACCAGCGCCGCCGGTCTGCTGATCCTCGGCCAGGAACTGTGCGCCTCCAGCCTGCGCGGCTACGGGTACGTACGCCGAGCCACCGCCCTGGTCGTCTGCACGGCGAGCGTGCGGGTGGCCCTCGTCGCCGCCCTCGGACCCGGCCTCGGCATCGCGGCGGTGCCCGTCGCCGAAGCCGCCGCAGCCGTGACCGGCCTGGCCATGGGCCTGGCCCTGCTGCGCCGCACCGAGCTGTGGCATCCGCGGGCCGTACGGATCTGGCGCGGCCAGGTGCTCACCGACCTGCGCCGCATCGGCGTGCCCATCGCCCTGTCCTTCCTCGTGATCTCCGCGTACAACGTCGCCGTCATCGCCGTCCTGGGCGCCTACGGACAGAACGCCGTCGCCGCCTTCACCGTCGTCTCGGCCCTGCAGAACGCCGTGCTGCTGCCCGCCATGGCCCTGGGCACCGCCACGGCGATCACCATCAACCAGCGACGCGGCGCCGGGGAATGGCGGCACATCCGTACGTCGATGCGCGGCGGCATCGAGGTCACCGTCATGGTCTACGTGGTGATCGCCGTGCTGGTGTCGTCGCTCCACGACGTCTTGGCCGACCTGCTGGGCGGCGACCCGGGGGTGGCCGCGGAGGCGGGCGCCTACCTGGGCGCCGTGGCCCTCACGTACGCCGTCCAGGGCCCCGTGCTCGCCTCGCTCACCGTCATGGAGGAGACCGGCGGCGGCTTCCGCGCGATCATCCTCAACGCGATCTACTTCGCCTTGATCGTCGCGGTGGGCGCGACGACCACGAGCACCGCGGACGGCTTCTACACCGCGGTGGCGTACTGCAACCTGATCGGCGTCTCGGTCCCCCTCCTCGCCACCCGACATATCCGGAAAATCGCGACCAGAGAGGAAGCCGTCGCACCCGTCCGACCTACCGCGACCGGAGCCTCCAGCGAGGCTTGAACACCGACAGCGCTGTCGAGACCAGCAGCATGACGACCTGGGCACCCAGCACCCAGACCTGGGCCCACTGACTGGACGTCACCGCCTGCCTGGCGCCCTCCGTGGCGGCGGCCATGCCCTCAGGGTCGAACAGGAACATGCCCACGCACACGACGGCCACGAGCAGACCCAGCTTGATCGCCACCCAGTAGTACCGGATCAGCCCCCAATGGGTGCCGAGGCCGAGCGTGACGCCGCTGGCCAAGGCGATGAGGCTCAGCGGGATGCCGCCCGCGAACACCATGACCGGCATCAACCGGTACGCCATGTGCGCCAGCGCGAGGTCATCGGTCAAGGTGGCGGCCGTGTTCAGGGCCACCAGCCCCCACACCTCACCGACCAGCGCCACGGAAGCGACGATGTGGACGACCAACAGGGTCTTACGCATGCGCGGTGCCATGATCTCGCCTCACCTCAGGGTTTCAGCACTCACCGCCCATCGTCGCGACTCCGCCCCCGTACGACGTCCGCCCGTGGATGACGCTCCCGCTACACCGAATGACGTAGGCCCCGGACGACAGACAACCTCTTTCGGGCAACCTCTTTCGGGCTGCTTACGGCTTCCGCCGCCCTCTCCGCACGGCCCGGTGCGGCGCGCATCATGACGAGCATCACAGCCGTCGAGAGAAAGGCCGACGAAATGCGCATCTACCGGGTCACCGCGGTGGCGGGGTTCCTCTGCGCCGTGTTGCTCGTGGTCAACTGCGCCCGGCGGGGCGGGATCGTGCCGGAGACGGCGTTCACGCACGCCGTCGCACCGTTCGCGGCGCTGGCGGGGCTGCTCGCGATCACCGGCCTCTACCTGCTCATCCGTCCGGCGTCGGGCACGCTGGGCCTGATCGGGTACGTGCTCAACAGCGCCGGCCTGGCCGGCGCCTTCGCCATCGAGTACATCCTGCACTTCGTCTTCCCCTACCTCAGCGGCGGCGCGGTGGCCGGCCTGCTGGCGGGAAGCACGGGACAAGCCTTCATGATCACAGCGATCGTCCTGCTCGCAGGCGTCCTGACCTTCAGCGTGGCCGCCCTGCGTTCGGGGACGCTGCCGGTGATCGGCGTCGTGCTGTACGCGGCGGGAATGATCCCCGGCTCGTTACGGAACGCGGTGCCGCTCCCGGTCTACCTGACCGGCCTGGTGGTCGCGGCGGTGGGGGTCGCGTGGATGGCGACCCGCCTGTGGCACACCCCCGACGAAGAACCGGCCCCCGCCCCGGCGACCGCCTGAGCGACCGTCCGCCCTCTCCCGCTCGAACCGGCGGGAGAGGGCGGGAGAGGGCGGAGGGCGGGTCACATCGGCTTGCCGACTCCGTTGATCCACATGCCGTACAGGGTGCTGGTGACCCTGCACCGGCCGGCATAGCAGGTGTAGCTCACCTTGACGCTGCGGTGCCGGTAGATCGACGGGTTGAACGGCGGTATACGCGCGGCACACCCCCGGTAGACGTGGCCGTGGGTCAGGCGAACGTCAGGACGTAGCGGCCTCGGACGCCGGGCCGTTCGAGTGCGCGGTGGGCCTCGGCGGCCTGGGCGGCGGGCAGGTGGGCGGCGACGCGGAGGGTGAGGCGTCCCCGGCCGGCGACTTCGGCGAGCCGGTCCAGCTTCTCCGCCTCCTCGGCGTAGTTGAGGACGAAGACGGGGGCGACGCGGACGCGGTCGGTCCCGTCGCCCGGCCAGCCGCGTACGGTGACCAGCGTGCCGCCGTCCTTGACGGCCGGGAGCACGGCGGCGTCCAGGACGGCGGTGTCGAGCAGCCCGTCCACGCCGTCGGGGTGGAGGCGGCGGACCTCCGTCACGAACGCGTCCCCGCGCGGCACCACCTCGTCGGCGCCGCACGAGCGGACGAAGTCCTCGTCCTGCGGGGCGGCGTCGGCCACGACGACCAGCCCGGCCTCCTTGGCGAGCTGGACGAAGTACCCGCCGAGGATGCCGGCGGCGCCCGTGACGGCGACCGTCGCGCCGGCGGGGAGCGCCAGCGTGTCGAGTGCGTGCTGCGCGGTGAGGCCGTTCATGGGAAGGGTGGCGGCCTCGGCGTCCGAGAGCCCTGCCGGGATCTTCGTCACCGACCGTGCCGACAGGACCAGGTCCGCCCGGTAGCCGCCGTGCTCGCCCGAGGGCACCACGATGCCCATGACGGCGTCCCCGGCCGTCAGCGGCCGGTCCACGCCGGGGCCGACCTCGGTGATCGTGCCGGCGACGTCCATGCCCGGCACCCGTACCGAGTCGTCCCCGTGCTGCCGCGGAAGTGACCGGGCCATGACGTCGGCCGGGTTCACCGCCGCGCTGGCCACCTGGATCCTGACCTGGCCGGGGCCGAGGGGCTGCGGCGGCAGGTCGAACTCGACGAGCGTGTCAGGTCCGCCCAGCTGGGTGGCTCCGATTGCGTACACCATGGCGATGCGTCACTCCTTACGGCTGGAGGCCTTCGAGTAGCAGGGTGCACACCTCGTCGAGCTCGGTGTCGATGCCGGGCTCCCGCCATTCGGCGGCATGGGCGAGGTGGTGGAACTTGGCGGTGGCGTGGAGGACCGCGCGGGCGGTGGACTCCGCGTCGCTCGTGCGGAAGCCGCCGTCGCGGGCGCCGTCGGTGATGATGGCCGTCAGCTGGCCCAGGAGGTCGGCGACGTGGTCGGTGGCGACGGTGCTGTGGGCGGCGGCGAGGTTCCCGTACGCGGCGAACAACTCGGGGTCCTCGCGGATCTTGGTCTGCTTCAGTGCCAGGACGGCGTGCAGCCACGTACGCAGCCGGCGCGCCGGCGGCATCCCCTGGTCGGCGGCGATGGCGGCGAGGGTGTCGCGGTTGCGGTCGAGCCAGCGCCGGGTCACGGCCTCGCGCAGCGCCTGCTTCGAGGCGAAGTGCTTGTAGACGGCGGCGTGGCTGACCCCGAGCGCCCTGGCGACGTCCACGACCGTCGCCTTGTCCGGCCCGTGGCGGCGCAGGATCTCCTCGGTGGCCGCCAGGATCGTGTCCGCGTCCAGCGGGGTGCGCTTCTGCTCCACGCGGCACAACCTACGCCCATGGGTGACAGATTTCAAATCTTGTAACCTGATACTCAGGGGTCCTCCCTCCTGAGTACGAGACCGCAACTCCGACCTGAGGCTCATGACGATCAGCGGGCGCGCACCTAGATTCGAAGCATGCTTCCGCGCCCGCCCGAGGCTGACCGGCAGCCCCTTCCCGACCTCCTCCACCGAGCCCTCTTCAAGGCGGTGTCCCTGCTGCCGCCCCGATCACAGGCGGTGCTGCTGCGGCGCTACTTCAACTGGTGGCACCGCTCACCCGACCCCTGGCGGCTCCGTACCGACGACTACGAGCAGCACAAATACGCCACGACGTTACGTCTCCTGCCCGCCCGCCCCTATCACCGCATCATCGACGTCGGCTGCAGCGAGGGCGTCTTCACGCACATGCTGGCCACGAGGTATCCCGACGCCGAGGTCACCGGCGTGGACGTCTCCGAGCGCGCACTCGACCGGGCCCGCGCACGTCCCGCCCGCGAACGCCTGACGTTCACCTGCGCCGACCTGATCTCCTACACCCCGCCCGGCGCCTTCGACCTCGTCTTCTGCGCGGAGACCCTCTACTACCTGGGCCGCGGCGAACGCCTGCGCCTCGCCTCGGCCCGGCTGACCGAGCTCGTCGCCCCCGGCGGCCTGCTGACCCTCGTCCACCCCTGGCCAGAGGCCGAACGCCTCTACACCTACATCAGCGGCATGACGCCGATTCTGCACCACGTCGAGATCGAGACCCACCGGCCGTTCTCCGTGACCGTCCTCCAGGCCGCGCCCGTGGCGAGATGACGATCGTCGGGCCAGGCCCTTGCCCTTGAGCCTGGCCCGGCTCGTCTTCTACGTGGTGCCGCGCTTGCCGTAGAGGGCGGCGGCGAGCGCCACGCCCACCCCGGCCAGCACGACCTGGATGACCAGCTCGATCCAGTCGATCCCCCGGGTGTCGGCGACGCCGACCGCGGCGGCGATGGCCGTGCCGATGAGGGCGGCGACGATGCCGATCACGATGGTGAGCCAGATCGGGATGTTCTGGCGCCCGGGCACCACCAGGCGCCCGATGACGCCGATGACCAGGCCGATGATGAGCGCCGAAATGATACCGGTGACTTCCATGCTGCGCCGCCCTTCTGGTGGTTGCTTGACATTGATGCGGCAGGTCGCAGAGACACGTCGGCATTGCGTTGCTTCCCGATGGTGTACGCCCGCAAACGAGCACGGCTCTCACCGGTGGCTATGGGGAACTTTGTTAAGCTATGTCGCGTTCATGCACATAGCTGTGTGAACGGATCATGAACGAATGGAGTGACGGCTCTTCAGTGGAAGAGTGCAGGAACAGGCCGGGCCACCGCCCGGCGTCCCGTCACCCATGCGCCCATCCGGCAGGCGGGACGTGCCCAGACGCCGTCGTCCCGATCGCCGTGAACGAGACGTCCCGCAGCCTCACACGCCGGCCCCGCAGCGTCGGCTCGCCGGCTTCCCCCATCACCGGCGCGCCGCCGGGTTCTCATGTCGAGGAGTATGTCTGCCGTGGACGGCTATTGGGTTCAACTGGGCCTGGTCGTGGTACTGATCATCGTCAACGCGATCTTCGCCGGTAGCGAGCTGGCGCTGATCTCGCTGCGCGATGGCCAGCTGCGCCGGCTGGAGCAGCGCGGCCAGGGCGGGCGGATCCTCGTCCGGCTGGCTCGGGACCCCAACCGGTTCATGGCCACGATCCAGCTCGTCATCACCCTGTCCGGCTTCCTCGCCTCCGCCACGGCGGCGGTCACGCTGTCGGAGCCGCTGGTGCCGCTGCTGGGCTTCCTCGGCGACGCGGCGGGCCCGGTGGCCATCGTGCTGGTGACGATCGTGCTGACGTTCCTCACCCTGGTCTTCGGCGAGCTGGCGCCCAAGCGGGTGGCCATGCAGCGCGCCGAGAGCTGGGCCATGCTGGCGGCCCGGCCGCTCAGCGCGATCTCCACCGTGTCCAGGCCGGTGGTGTGGGCGCTGGGCAAGTCCACCGACCTCGCCGTACGGCTGATGGGCGCCGACCCGCGCCGGCACCGCGAGGAGATCAGCCCAGAAGAGATCCGCGACCTGGTCGCCACCCACCGCGGCTTCACCCCCGAACAGCGCCTGATCATCTCCGGTGCCGTCGAGATCAGCGAACGCGTGCTGCGCGAGGTGCTCGTCTCCCGCCGCCAGGTCTTCACCCTCGACGCCGGCACCCCCGTCGAACAGGCCCGCCGCCTGCTGGCCGGCTCCGGCCACTCCCGCGCTCCCGTCGTGGGCGCCCGCGGCTTCGACGACGTCACCGGCATCGTGAACCTGCGCGACCTGCTCACCGACGAGAACGCCGTCACCGCCGCCGACGCGGCCAAGCCGCCGCTCCTGCTGCCCGACAGCCTGCCGGTGGCCGAGGCACTGCGCCGCTTCAAGACCGAACGCCAGCAGTTCGCCCTCGTCGTGGACGAGCGCGGCTCGATCGACGGCATCGTCACGCTCGAAGACCTCCTGGAGGAGGTGGTCGGCGAGATCTACGACGAGACCGACAGGGACGTCCTCGAAGCCGTCCGCGAGAGCGACGGCAGCGTGGTGGTGCCCGGCGCCTTCCCCGTGCACGACCTGCCCGACATCGACGTGCACCTGGAGGAACGCCCGGAGGGCGACTACACCACCGTCGCCGGCCTCGTCCTGACCCTGCTCGCCCACGTGCCCACGGCTCCGGGGGAGAGCGTCGTCACCGGCGGCTGGCGCCTGCAGGTCCTCGCCGTCGAGGGCCTCGCCATCGTCCGCGTCCGGCTGTCTCCCGCCCCCACCACGGAGACCGGGAGCCTCGGCCTCTCCGAGGAGACCGTCTAGCGGATCGCGAACCCTGCGCGGAAGACCCGGGCGGCGGCGTACTCATCGCTTCCGTGTCGGACCCGCTCGCTAGGCTCGCGACCGTGAGCACGGTCGAGGACACCGGCGCCGGTCAGGCGCACCTGCTGGCCGCCGCCCGCGGCGGCGATCGCGCGGCCTTCGACGCCTTGGTCGCGCCGCACCGGCGTGCCCTGCACCTGCACTGTTACCGCATGCTCGGCTCGATCGACCAGGCCGACGACGCGACGCAGGAGACGCTGCTGCGGGCCTGGCGCGGGCTGGCCGGCTACGAGGGCCGGGCACCGCTGCACCACTGGCTGCACAGGATCGCCACCATGGCCTGCCTGCGAGCCGCCGAGCGGCGCGAGCGGCTGCCGGCCGTCCATGCCGACATCACCTACCTGCAGCCCTGTCCTGACTCCCTGCTCGACCCGGCCCTGATCGCCGAGCGGCGCGAGGCGGTGGCGCTGGCGTTCATCGCGGCGCTGCAACTGCTGCCGCCCGCCCAGCGGGCCGTGGTCATCCTGCGTGAGGTGCTGAGCTGGAGCGCCGCCGAGGTCGCCGAGCTGCTCGGCCTCAGCGTCCCGGCGGTCAACAGCTCGCTGCAACGTGGCCGCGCGGCCCTGCGCGCTCATGACACCCGGCCGCCGCGGCCGCTGATCGACTACGAGCGGCGACTGCTGCGGCGGTTCGTCCGCGCCTGGGAGCTGCGCGACATCGACGGCCTGGCCGCGCTCCTGCGCGATGACGTGATCCTGCGCATGCCGCCGGAAGCGGCCGAGTTCGCCGGCCGGGCGGCGGTGGTGGAGTTCTTCGCCACGCGACCGGCCGGTGGGCGGCTGGACCTCATCGAGCTGGTCGAGGTCGCCGCGAACGGCCAGCCCGCGCTGGCGGCCTATCTTCCCGACGACGCCGGAGCCTGCCGCGGCTTCGGGATCATGGTCCTGTCCCTGACCGCCCAAGGGGTGGCGGAGATCGTCGGGTTCCCTGATCAGGAGCTGTTCCGTAGGTTCGGGCTGCCCATGGAGCGGAGAATCCGTCGCGACCGATGAGTCGGCGCCTCGCGCCGGATCTGTCAGGGCGAACGGTCGCGCTTCCGCGACCCGCACCGGAAGAAGACACCATGGAACCGCGTACCACCGCCCCGTCCGATCACGTCGGCCTGCTCAGGCGCAGCCACTCTGAGGTCGCCCGGGTGCTGGAGCAGATCAGCCCGCAGCAGTGGGAGGCCGCCGGCGGGTGCGAGAAATGGACCGTGCGCCAGACCGCCGACCACCTGGCCGGCGCCCTCCTCCTGCTCGCCCGCTTCGCCGAGGGAGAGCAACCGGATCCGGCCGAACTCGACGAACAGCGCCAGGCCGACACCGACCACCTCGGCGCCGACCCCGCCGCCGCCTTCCGCGCGATTGCTGACCGGTCGGTGGCGGCCTTCACCACCCCCGGCATCCTGGAGCGCCCCATCGCCTTCATGGGCACCACCGTGCCCGGCGCCGTCTTGGCCTCGATCAGCCTCCAGGAGTCGCTGATCCACGGCTGGGACATCGCCACGGGCGCCCACCTGCCGTACCACGCCGACGACACCGTGGTGCGGATGGTCTGGCAGCACGCCGAAACCGGCATCGGCGACACCCGGCGCCGCACCGGCCAGTTCGCCCCGGCGATCCCTGTCCCCCCGACGGCCCCGCTGCTCACCCGCCTGCTGGCCCACCTCGGACGGCAGGCTTAGGACAACGCACCATCCACGGCGGCAGCCGCCACGACGCCATCTCCTCGGGAGCCCTGATGTACTTCATCCATCGCAACTGGGAAGCCGGACCGCTGGGCAAGCGCGTCCGGCATGTTCCCGGCCGTACGGTGCTCGAATGGTTTCAGGGGTTGTGGGAGCCGGACGGACTCGAGCGGGCGCACGCCGACCTGATGGCCGCGCCCTACGAGCTGGAACTGCTGCGGGAATGCGGCGACGGGCCTCCCGAGGACATGGTCGAGCTGCGTCGGCGGATCCGGATGCGGTTATACGCCGACAACGAGCTGCACATCGACGACCACAGCGTCCGGATCAGGAGCATGGGCATCCACCTGGAGGAGGCGTTCTCCTTCGTCGATGACGCGCGCGTCGCCGAGCAGCCGCAGCGGTGGGCCTACCCGCTCCACCCATCGTGGCCGCTGCCCGATGCCGCCGCTCCCGGGCCGGCGCCGTTCGTCCCGCCCTTTCCCTGCGTGGAGCTCGCGCCTGCCGGGGACACCGGTGCCACCTACCTGCTCTTCACGAGCCTGAACGCGCGGCACGACACTCTGGGCTGGGACGAGACGTACGTGCTCCCCGGCGTGCTCCCGTCATTCACGTCGGAGAGCACCTGGTGCAGATCGTCCTGCGGAAGGGCACCGTCTACGAGCACACCTATGCCTTCGACGACGTCTGGGCGAGTGCGCACCCCGACCTGGCCGCCTCGCTCATCCACTACGCCTACCACTGGGACCCAGGCTGCACGCGCCGGCACGGGTTCATGATGCCCTGCACGCACGACGCGTACCTGGACCTGCGGCTGGGAGAGGCGGACCGCGTCCGCGACTACGAGCCGTACGACGAACCGCTGGTGACCGCGCTGACCGGCGCGCGCAGCGTGGACGAGCTGCGGAGGGAGATCTTCCAGGACGCAGGGGCGGGGGAGCGGCGCCTCCTGGTGGTCCTCGGGCTGGATCATCACAGTGAGCTGATCGGTGTCGTCGGCGCCGTGCTCGGGCATCCCGCTCCTGACGCCTGTGAGCTGCGCTATCTCCGCATGGCCAGGCTCCGTCGCCCCCGGCAGCTCGCCCGGCTGGGCGAGGCGCTCTGCTTCGAGCTGCGGAGAGAGGGTTACAGCACGCTCGTCCTGGATCAGCCGCCGTCCGGCGAATGCCGGAAGTGGCTGGGCGCGCCGGATCGCGTGGTCCCCCTGAGCGGGGTCCGCCTGCCCCGCCACTACGCCTGGCAGGCGGACCCCTTCCGGCTATGAGCCGTCGATGAGGCGGATGGCCAGCTCAGGACTGAACGTCCCGGCCGGCGTGCCGGGCGCGATGCCGCAGTTGCCGTCCGAGTCGCCGGGGACCTTCACCCACAGCAGCAGTTCCGTGCCGGCGTCGCCGCCGACCCGCGCGGGCGTGCCGAGCCGGCGGCCGGCGGGGTTGCACCACTCGCCGTTGGAGCCCTTGCCGTTGCGGCTGGTGTCGATCACCCACTTTGCGCCGCCGCCCAGGGCGGCGTTGACGTCCGACGCGTACGCCGCCGACTGCGCGGTCGTGTAGTAGTTCGAGACGTTGACGGCGAAGCCGCGGATGTTGCCCACGCCCGCGTTCTGCAGTCGCTGGGCCATGGTGCCGGCGGCGACCCAGCCTGCGTTGCCCGCGTCGAGGTAGGCCCACGTGTTGGGCGCGTGGTCGCGGAACTGCTCGGTCGCGTACGTCAGCATGCGGTTGCGCGCCGCGATGTCCTCGTCGTCCATGCAGGCGAAGTCGCCCAGGGAGTCGGGCTCGATGACGACGACGGCGGGACGGTCGCCGATGGCGGAGGCGAAGGCGGAGATCCACGCCCGGTACGCGCTCTCGCTCCCGGCGCCACCACCCGAGTGGCCGCCGCAGGCGTCGCGGCCGGGGATGTTGTACGCCACCAGGACCGGCAGCCTGTCGGCGGCGTCGGCCGCGGCGACGTGGGAAGACACGGTGGCGCTGACGTCGCCGAACCAGCCGCCGACCCAGAAGGCCATCGGCTTGGACGCGATCGCCGACTGGATGCGCGAGGCGCGGGAGTCGCCGGGGTTGTCGCGTACCCACGTGGCCGGGTTGGACTCGGGATCGACGTAGAAGCCGTTCGTCAGGTCGAGCGGCCCGCCGGAGGACTGGCCGCTCTCGGTCAGGGAGACGTCGTCGAGGAAGAAGGTGTGGGCGGCGCCGCCACCGAGCTGGAAGGTGACCTGGCCGGCGGTCGTGCTCAGGGACGAGGTGAAGGGAAGGCTGAAGCGCTTGCCGCTGGTGGTGAGGGAGATCGGCGCGGTGAGGGTGTTGGTGTACGGGGCGTCGCCGAGCTGCACGGTGGCGACGGCGCTCACGGCGCTGCCGGCCGAGGCGGTGAAGGACAGCGTGTACGCCTTGCCCTGGGCCAGCGGGATGTCGTTCTGGGCCACCATCGCGTCCCACGGGTTGGCGGTGCCGCCGGTCACGCCGACCCGGAGCCTGCCGTCGTCGGTGCCCATCGTGGTGTTGGCCGAGCTCCACCAGGGTGCGGTGCCGCTGGTGAAGGTGCCGTTGACGATGAGCTCGGGGGCGGCGGCCGTGGTGGCGGCCGTGGTGGCGGCCGTGGAGGGGGCCGCGCATAACGCCGTCAGGGCCATGGCCAGCGCGATCGCGTGAGTGATCAGTCGCACGTAGTGCTTCCCTTCTGGGAGTGCTGGATCTCGCGTCGTGAATATCACAAAGATCACGAAATTTGATGACATCTCGGGAAAAGTCGCTTACGTACGCAGATCAGGGACCTGTCGCGCACGGCATGGGAAGCGTCCGTGGCGCGCAGGAGCGGTTTCCGGTTTTACGGCGCCGCGTGCAGGGCCTCGTGGGTCCACTGGCCGCGAGGTTGCGTGTGCAGGCGCCAGTAGTGCTCGGCGATGTCGTCGGGGTCGAAGTCGGTGCCAGGGGCGACCGGGCCCGCCACGGTGACGCTCGCGACGTGGACGCCGGCCGGGCCGTACTCCTGGTCGAGCAGCGTGACCAGGGTGCGGACGCCGGCCTTGCCCAGGGAGAGGCTCACGTACTGCGGTTTGGGCTCGGGCATGCCGCCGGTGATGAGGATCGTGCCGTGGCCGCGTGCCGCCATGGCGGGCGCCACGTGGGCGGCGGCGTTGAGGGCGCCGACGACGTTCACCGCCCAGGCGTCCATGTGGCCGCGTACGGACAGCTCACCCGGCGCGTCCGCCTGGATGATCGCGGCGTTGTAGACCAGCGCATCGGGGACGCCGTGCGCCCGCGCCACCTCGTCGAGCGCGGCGTTCAGCCCGGCCTGGTCGGTGCTGTCGGCCCGGCACGTCACCACCTCGCCGGCGACCGCGTCGGCCGCGCTCCGCAACGTGTGGTCGCTGCGGGCGATCAGCCCGACCGGCATCCCCTCCCTGGCGAACCTGCGCGCCACCGCCTGCCCGATCCCGGGACCCGCCCCGATGATCACAACCCCCGCCATCTGATCTCCTCCTTGCTTCGGCGATACTCAGGACGGTAAGGGCTCACATCGATGTGAAGGTCAAGGCATGCGGATCGGGGACCTGGCCGGCAGGACCGGGGTCAACAGGCGGCTGCTGCGCTACTACGAGGAGCAGGGCCTGCTCAGGCCGGTCAGGCTGGGCAACGGCTACCGCGAGTACCGCGAGTCGGACGTCGCCGCCGTCCGCCACATTCGCGCCCTGCTCGCCGCCGGACTTCCCACCGCCGTCATCGCCCGCGTCCTGGATTGCATCCAGGGATCCGACGGGCTCATCACGCCGTCCCACTGCCCGACCTTCATCGACGACCTGCGCCGCGAACGCACCCGCATCGCCACGACCATCGAACAGCTCCAGACCTCGCAGAACGCCTTGGACTCCCTCCTCGACGCGGCACTGCGCGAACCCTGAGTCACGCTCCGACGAAGGTCACCGTCTCCGACATGTCCGCACGATCGGTGCGCAGCGGCGGCACGCCTTCCCGCTCGAACCCCACCGACACACCGCACAGGAGCGCGAGCGTGTCATCCGCTCCGACGATGCGGCCGACCGTTTCGCGGTACATCGTCCACATCACCTGAGGGCAGCTGTGCAGTCCTTCCGCCCGCAGTAACAGCATGATCGTCTGGAGGTACATCCCCGCGTCCGCCCACTGCCCCGGCCCCATCGCCCGGTCGAGGTAGCAGAACAGCACGACCGGCGCTCCGAACGCCTCGGAGTTCAAGGCGGCGATCTTCATGGGCCGGTCGGGGTCGTCACGCTCGATGCCCAGCGCCTGATACCGCTGGGCGGCAGCGGCGGCGAAGCGGTCACGGTACGGCGAGGTCAGCTCCGCCGGGTACATCGGATAGTCCCGCTCGTCGCCCGGGTCTCCCGCCAGTGCCCTGGCCGTCGCCCGCTTCTTCAGCTCGGCCAGGGGCTCGCCGGTCACGACGTACAGACGCCACGGCTGGAGGTTCCCGCTCGACGGGGCCCGCGTCGCGGCGGTTAGCACGCGTTCGAGCACGTCTGCGGGTACGGGCTCATCGCTGAACGCCCGCACGGCCCGGCGGCTGTCCACGGCCTCGTACACGTCCACGGCGCTCACCCGGCTGCCGAGCCGGGGCCCGGCAGGAGGTCGACGTCGCCGGCGTGCATCGGCTGGCCGCAGTGGCTGCATGCCGGCTCGACGTGGGCGATCTGCCCGCAGGCGTGGTGGCGGTAGAGGACGGGTGGTCCTGCCTCACCGGCGAGCCAGCGGTCGCCCCAGCGCGCCATCACCATGAGCATCGCGACGAGGTCGGCGCCCTTGTCGGTGAGGTGGTACTCGTAGCGGGGGCGGGCGTCGTAGGGGCGGCGTTCGAGGACGCCCTGCTCGACCAGGTGGTGGAGGCGTTCGGTGAGGACTTTGCGGGAGATGCCGAGGTCGGCCTGGATGTGGTCGAAGCGGCGCACCCCTGCCCACACGTCGCGCAGGATCAGGGGCGACCAGGGCTCGCCGATCACGTCCATGGTGCGGGCGATGGAGCACGCCATCTCGCTGAAGCGGGTTCGCTGCATGGCGGCAGTCTAGCTTTCGGAGTTCCCTAAGGAAACTTGAGCTGCTAGGGTCGAAGTCCAGTACGAGGGCATGTGGCGGGTGGCCTACGTGCGGGCCGGGATGATGCGGTACGAGGTCCACGCCTGCCACGGCTTCCCCGGAGACGCCCTGCCCGCCTGAGCGTGCCCGGTGAATGTCCGGCCGGCGCCCTGGTCCGGCCGCTGCCGCCGTTTGAGAATCGGACGAGTCTCCGTTCGCAGAAAGGGGCCCGATCCGTGATGCGTGCTCTGCAGAAAGCCGCCTTCGTCGTGGGGCTGTTCGCCCTGACCATCTTCGCCCTGCCGGCCGTCGCCTCGGCGCAGTCGCCGCAGGACTGCCTCGCCTACCTCAACAGTCACGGCTACCCGACGACCCAGGCCAGGATCGACGCCTGCAACTCGCTCGTCACCGCGTTCTGCGTCGAGATCCTGGAGGACGGCGAGGTCGCGGCTGAGCACGCCAGGGCCGCCTGCGACCTGCGGCGCTCCTAGCGTCCGGCCCGATGGGCCCTGACCCGTTCGCGGGTGGCGCAGCGGCGGGAGCAGTAGTGGCGTTCCTGGCCGCTGCCCTGGGCGATGAACACGTTCCGGCAGCCGGTCGCGGCGCAGACCTTGCCGGGCGGTCGCTGGCGGTCCCAGACGAGCACGGTCAGCGCCATGCAGGACGAGGTGAGGAACCATTCGCCCAGGGGGCCGTCGTCGTCGCGGTCGAGGTGCGGATGCCAGGGTGTGGTGCCGCCGTGCGAGGTCAGGCGCAGCGGGCCGGTGTGCTCGCGCAGGAGGCGGTTGAGCGCCGTGGCGGCGGCGTCGGCGTCGGTGGCGGCGAAGACGTCGCGTAGCAGGGCGGCGGCCGTCCGCATGGCGGCGACGTCCTGCTCGGTCACCTCGATGGGGTCCAGCTCGCCGTACGCGCGCAGCAGCTCGCCGATGGCTTCCGGGGAGGCGTCGTCGGTGAGGGCGTTGACGAGGGCGGCGGTGCGCCGGGCC
The DNA here is from genome assembly GCF_040676845.1 of Nonomuraea sp. NPDC049504. Classification (NCBI taxonomy): domain Bacteria; kingdom Bacillati; phylum Actinomycetota; class Actinomycetes; order Streptosporangiales; family Streptosporangiaceae; genus Nonomuraea; species Nonomuraea sp. NPDC049504. The sequence goes on along the minus strand of NZ_JBFAPT010000028.1, from coordinate 16,433 downwards.
ATGGTCAGCACGGAATGCCGGGTGGACCAGTCGTCGGTGTGCGACATCCTGGCAATGTAACGCATATTGCTATGTTTTGCGTTACCTCGCTAGGGTCGCGCGGGTGTATTCCATCAGGTCCTACCTGGCCGGGGCGGTGGCCGCCCGCGCAGGCGACGAGATGTCCGGGCCCGCCCTGATGCTGGCCGGATTCGCCGTCACCGGCTCGGCCACCGACGCCGCGTCGCTGCTCGCGGGGATCACCGCCGCGGCGGCGGTCGGCGGCCCGCTGCTCGGGGTGCTGCTCGACCGTGCGGCGCGGCCGGGCCGGCTGCTGGCCTGCGCTCTTGCGCTGTACGCGGCGGGCCTCGGCGCGATCCTCATGGGACTCGGGCATCTGCCGATCGCGATCAGCGTGGTGATCGCGCTGTGCACCGGGCTGCTCGGTCCTGCGCTGTCGGGCGGCTGGACGGCCCAGCTGCCCCGCGTGGTGCCGCCCGCAAAGCTGCCCAGGGCCAACGCGTTCGACGCGATGACCTTCAGCGTGGCGAGCCTGGCCGGTCCCGCGCTGGCCGGGGGAGTGGCCGAGCTGCTCGGAGCACCGACGGCCGTGGTGGTCGCCGTGGCGCTCATCGGCTTCGCGGTGCCCAGCGCGTGGACGCTGCCCGCCCGTCCACCGTCACGGGAAGCGGGCTCCCTGCTCGCCGGAGCGCGGGTCATGATCGCGAACCGGCCGTTGTTCCGGGCGACCCTGGTCTCGGTCATCTGCTGCACGGCCGAAGGCATGCTGGTGGGCTGCCTTCCCCTGCTCGGCCTACGCGTGCTGGGCGACGCCGACCGTGGGGCGCTGCTGCTGTCGTGCGCGGCCGCCGGAGCCCTGGCCGCCAACGCCGTACTCGCCCGGCGGCCGCGTTCCCCCGGCACCGTCGTCTGGGCGAGCGCCCTGCTGCAGGCCGCCGCCTTCGCCCTGGCCGCCGTCGATCACGCGGCCGTGCTCGTCGCCGCCATGCTGCTGCTCGGCATCGGCCAGGGCCCCCAGCTCACCGCCCTGTTCGCGATCCGCCACCGCGAAGCCCCTGAGCGGCTGCGCAGCCAGATCTTCACCACCGGAGCCAGCCTGAAGATCACCGGCTTCGCCCTGGGCGCGGCGATCGCGGGCCCGCTCGCCACCTGGTCGCTCATGGCCGCCCTCATCCTGGCCGCCACCCTGGCGGCGCTCGCGGCCCTCACCTGGAGTCGTAGTCCTCGCGGTTCGCGAGGACCTCGCTCATGTGCGTCTGCGCCCAGCTCCTGAGCCCGCGCGTCAGGTCGTGGAGGGAGAGGCCGAGGCCGGTCAGCTCGTAGGAGACGGTGACGGGGACGGTCGGCGTCACGGTACGGGTCAGCAACCCGTCACGCTCCAGCGACCGCAGCGTCTGGGTCAGCATCTTCTGGCTGACCCCGGCCAGCATCCGGGAGATCTCCGAGTACCGCATCGCTCTCGGCCCCTCCTCGCCGCCGCCCAGCGCGCACAGGATCAGGACGACCCACTTGTCTGAGATGCGGTCGAGCAGTTGCCGGCTGGGACACCCCGCCAGGAACGCGTTGTACTCCACCTTGGCCTGAGCCCGCTGCTGGGCCGCCTTCATCGTCGCCACCGCTCACACCTCTCGCCCGTGGGTGAGTTACGCACTTCGGAGTGCCTACTTCCCGGAAGGAAGTTGCTTCCCAATACTGATGCAGAGCGACAACGAAAGGAACCCCAATGAGCACATCCCTTCCCGGCGGCACCTGGACCCTGGGAGACCTGACCGTCACCCGATTCGGGTACGGCGCCATGCAACTGGCCGGCCCGTGGGTCATGGGCCCGCCCGCCGACCGCGAGGGCGCCCTGGCCGTCCTGCGGGAAGCGGCCGACAACGGCATCACCCACATCGACACCAGCGACGCCTACGGCCCGCGCATCACCAACGAACTGATCCGCGAGGCCCTGCACCCCTACCCCGAGTCGCTGCACCTCGCGACCAAGGTGGGCGCGACCCGCGACGAGCAGGGCGGCTGGCCGCCCGCCCGGCGCCCCGAGGACCTGCGCCGCCAGGTCCACGACAACCTCACGTCCCTGGGGCTCGACGTCCTCGACCTGGTCAACCTCCGTCTCGGCGACGCCGAAGGCCCCCAGCCCGGCTCGCTCGCGGAGGCGTACGGAACGCTGGTCGAACTCCAGCAGGAGGGCCTGATCCGCCACCTCGGGGTCAGCAACGCCACCGAGGAGCAGGTCGCCGAGGCGCAGAGCATCGCGCCGATCGTGTGCGTGCAGAATCTGTACAACCTCGCCCACCGCCACGACGACAAGCTCATCGACCGCCTCGCCGCAGAAGGCATCGCGTACGTCCCCTTCTTCCCCTTGGGCGGCTTCACCCCGCTCCAGTCCTCAGCCCTCTCGGCCGTCGCCTCGCGGTTGGGATCGACCCCGATGTCCGTGGCCCTGGCCTGGCTCCTCCAGCGCTCCCCGAACATCCTCCTGATCCCCGGCACCTCATCGGTGACCCACCTGCGCGAGAACATCACCGGCGCCGCCCTCTCCCTCTCACCCGAGGACCTGGCCGAGCTGGACACCATCGCCGGTCAGCGTTGACGCGACGGCGCCGGCTGCCGGCCCACCGCGCCCCCCGGCCCACCGACCCGGCCTCCTGCAGCCGAAGGCCGGCACGCTTCCTGCGCGACCGGCCCAGGACCAAGGTCCTTCGTACGACGGCCGTACGGCACTGCCTCGGACGGGCCCCTTCCCGGTGTGATGAGAGCGCGAGACACACCACCGAGGAAAGGGGCCGTCATGGCCGCCACGATCGACAGGTCCGCCGGGCAGGCGGGCGCGACCGTCACTGAGGGACGCCGTCCGGTCGACTACGTCTGGGCAGCCGCCCGGATCGCGATCGGCTGGATCTTCCTGTGGGCGTTCCTGGACAAGACGTTCGGATGGGGCTTCGCCACCCCGTCGGACCGGGCCTGGATCGCGGGCGGCAGCCCGACGACCGGGTTCCTCAAGGGCACCGGTGAGAACGCGCTCGGCGGGTTCTTCTCCGCGTTAGCGGGACAGGCGTGGGTGGACTGGCTGTTCATGGCCGGCCTGCTCGGCATCGGCCTGGCGCTGATCCTCGGCATCGCCACCAGGCTCGCCGCCCTCGCCGGCACGTTCATGCTGGCCCTGATGTGGGCGGCCGAGCTGCCCCTGGCCAACAACCCCTTCATGGACGACCACATCGTCTACTCCATCGTCCTGATCGGCCTGGCTATGGCCGGCGCCGGCACCACCCTCGGACTCGGTGGCCTGCCGATCGTGCGGCGCCACGCCTGGCTGAAGTAGTGCGCACCGGGACACGCCCGCCCCCGGCACCACGGGGCGGGCGTTCCGTTGTGGGCCAACGGCCTCCGCCGCGACAGGCCGGATGGCGAGCGCGTCACCGCAGGTCAGGATGGCCGTGGCAGGCCGGTGCTGGGCTGGTCGGGCTGAGGGGACGCCAGCGACGCCTGCGGGGCGCGCAGCAGGGACAGCGCCCAGCGGCCGGGACCGAGCACCGCGATCAGCAGGAAACCCCAGCAGAACAGGGCGGCCTTCTCGCCGCCGTTCTCGATCGGGAACAACGCCTGCGGCTGGTGCACGACGAAGTACGCGTACGCCATGGTGCCCGAGCAGATGACGGCGGCGGCGCGCGCGGCCACCCCGAGCAGGACCATGCCTCCGGCGACGAGCTCGATGAGGGCCGCCCACCAGCCCGGCCACTCGGCGAAGGCCGGCGCCTCGCCCTGCGGGCCGCCGAGAACACCGAACAGTGTGGCCGCGCCGTGGCAGGCGAACAGCAGTCCCAGCACGATGCGATAGAGGGCCAGGAAAAGATCCTGCTGCCGGTTGACCAGTGCTTCCATAGAGCGTCCTTCCTCAACGTGCTGACTGGTGTCATCTCCAGAACCGGAGATGAAAGACGTGGGAGCGCTCCCAAAAGAGTCAAGAATGTGCCGTTGCCCTGTCAACTGTGGTCAGTCAGGGGGTCCGGCCGGATGGGCGCGAAACGCCGCGCTCACTTGGTCCGACGCCGAGCGGGTGAAAATTTCGGATAGTTGAAAATTTCACCGTCCGTCCGCCTTCCGCCAGACCGACACGTGGCTCCTGCTCTCGCCGGTGAAGGGCGTGCGCGTCCAGCCGGCCCAGCGCTCCTCCAGGCGCATCCCGGCGATCCGCGCCATGAGGTCCAGCTCGGACGGCCACACGTACCGGTGCCGCGAGGAGAAGGTCTCCATCCGGCCGTCCGCCAGCCAGTAGTGGTGGGAGGTCGCGATCTGCGACGCGACGTCGTACTCCTCGAACCCGAGGTGCTCCTGGCCCACGGCGAAGGCGTGGACGGTCTCGCCCGGCGGCAGCCGGCGCAGCTCAGGGACGTAGTTCTCGATGACGAAACGACCGCCGGGTTCGAGGTGGGCCGCCGCGTTGCGGAAGCACTCGACCTGTTCGTCCTGGGTGGTCAGGTTCGTGATCGTGTTGCGTACCAGGTAGACCAGCGTGAAGGTCGCGTCCAGCCTGGTGGTGGCGAAGTCGCCGACCGTCGTACGGACCGCGGCGGCGCCCGGCTCGGCGCGCAGCCGCGCGATCATCGCGGCCGACAGGTCGATCCCCTCGACGCGGACCCCGCGCCGCGCCAGCGGCAGCGCGATGCGCCCTGTGCCGACGCCGAACTCGAGCGCGGCGCCGCCCAGCCCGGCCAGGAAGCTCACCGCCGGTTCGATCACCGCCGGGTCGAACAGCTCCGGCCACTTCGCCTCGTACGTCGCCGCGATCCGTTCGTCGAAGCTGTCCTCCGGCATGCCTTGACCGTGCCCGCTTCCGCGCGTCAGAACCACCTGGAGCGCCCCTGCCGAGGCCGGGCCGGCGAACGTGTCGTGGGCGGCGGGCATGTCCCCGGTTGGACGGTGGGCACGTCGTCGTGGTCGGGACGGGCAACTCCGCGGTCCAGATCGCGTACGAGCTGGCCGCCGGACGCCGGGTGACGCTGGTCGGCCGCACGCCGATCCGCTTTGTCGAGCAGTGCCCGCTGGGCCGTGACCTGCACTTCTGGTTCCGCGTGACCGGGTTCGAGCGGCTGCCGCCGGCCCGCGCGGAGGCCCCGCCGCCGTCGCCCGTGCTCGATGACGGCCGCTACCGCCGGGCGCTGCGCGAGGGGCGCTACGCGTGGCGGGCGATGTTCACGCGGCTGGAGGGCGATCAAGCGGTCTGGCCCGATGGCCGGCGCGAGCGCGTCGATGCGGTGCTGCTGGCCACCGGATACCGGCCGGACCTGCCGTACCTCGCCGAGATGGGTGCGTTGGCGGGTGATGGGCGCCCGCGCCAGCGCCGCGGCCTCCGCACGCCGGTTGATTAGATGAGGGTCGAATTTGACATCCATCTAAGTCCTCGGGCATCCTGCTGATGACATTACTTAGACGGACATCGAAGCAAGGAGAAGTGCCATGACTGGATGCTGCGGTCCCACCGCCGTCGAGCTGGAGCCCAGCCGCCAGGCCGCACGACCCGACGGCCTGCCCGTCGTGGTCATCGGCGCCGGCCCGATCGGGATGGCCGCCGCGGCCCACCTCGCCGAGCGCGGGCTCGACTTCGTGGTGCTGGAAGCGGGGGAGCGGGCGGCGGCGTCGATCGCGCAGTGGGGGCACGTACGGGTGTTCAGCCCCTGGAAGTACGACATCGACCCCGCCGCCCGCCGCCTCCTGGAGGCCGACGGCTGGAGCGCGCCGGACTCCGAGTGGCTGCCCACCGGTGCCGAGCTGATCGACGACTACCTGTCGCCGCTGGCCAAGCTGTTCGGTGAGCGGGTGCGTACCGGGGCGAAAGTGACGGCGATCAGCAGGCTCGGCTACGACCGCGTCCGTACGGCGGGACGTGAGCAGGCGCCGTTCCTGATCCGCCTGGCCGACGGGAGCGAGCTGCACGCCCGTGCCGTCATCGACGCCTCCGGCACCTACGCCACCCCGAACGTGCTCGGCGCCTCCGGCTTGCCCGCCCACGGCGAAGCCGACGCCGGTGACCTGATCGACCACGCCCTGCCCGACGTCCTCGGCGCCGACCGCGACCGGTACGCGGGCAGGCACGTCCTGGTGATCGGAGCCGGCCACTCGGCGGCCACCACGCTGCTCGCGCTGGCCCAGCTGGAGGACACCCCGATCACGTGGGCGATCCGCGCCGGCAGCGCCGCCCGTACGTACGGAGGCGGCGACGCGGACGCCCTGCCCGCGCGGGGAGCGCTCGGCACCCGCCTGCACGCCCACGTCGAGAGCGGCCGCATCCGCCTGGTGACCGGCTTCTTCACCCACGCCGTCGAACGGGACGGCGACCAGGTACGCGTGCTCAGCCGCGACTCCTCAGGCCACGAGCAGATCGTCACCGCCGACCGCATCGTGGCCGCCACCGGTTACCGTCCCGATCACACCATCGCCGGCGAACTGCGCCTGGACCTCGACCCGATCCTCGGCTCCACCCGCGCCCTCGCCCCGCTGATCGACCCCAACGCGCACTCCTGCGGCACCGTCCCGCCGCACGGCGCCGACGAGCTCGCCCACCCCGAGGACGGCTACTACGCGATCGGCGTCAAGAGCTACGGCCGCGCCCCCACGTTCCTGCTGGCCACCGGCTACGAGCAGGCCCGCTCGGTGGCCGCCGCGCTGGCCGGCGACTGGGAGGCGGCACGGGACGTCCAGCTCGACCTGCCCGAAACCGGCGTCTGCTCCTCCAACCTCGCCGAGGCCCAAGAGCAGCGGGTCGGCCTGGCCACCGGGATCGGCGGCGGTCTCCTGAGCACTCCGCTGCCCCTGGTCGGGGCGTCCCAGGGCGGCTGCTGCGGCTGACCTGGAGATTCGATGCCCGCCCCCGATCCGATCACCGCCGCCTCGACCGGCGGCGGGAGCGGCCCCGACTCCGTCCCCGGCCGCCCTTCCCTCAAGGACTGGCGGCTGGTGGCGGCGTTGGCCGTCACCCAGACCATCGGCTTCGGCGTGCTGTACTACAGCTTCTCGGTGCTGCTCACCCCGATGAGCCGCGACCTGGGCGCCGACGCCTCCCGCGTCTCACTGGCGCTGACGACCTCGGTGCTCGTCGCGGCGCTGGCCGCGCCGGTGACGGGCCGGTGGCTGGACGTGCGCGGCGGGCGGGGACTGATGACGGCCGGCTCGGTGCTCGGCACCGTGGCCTTGCTGGCCTGGTCACAGGTGCAGAGCGTGGCGCAGCTGTACGTGGTGTTCGTCCTCATCGGCCTCGCCTCGGCCATGGCGCTGTACGAGGCGGCCTTCGCCGTCGTCGTCGCCCGCTTCGCCGCTCCCGCCCGGGCCACGGCACTGCTCGCGATCACCGTGGTGGCCGGCTTCGCCTCCTCCGTCTTCATGCCGCTGACCGGCGTCTTGACCCAGGCGCACGGCTGGCGCCAGGCTCTGATCATCCTGGCCCTGGTGTACGGCGCGGCGGCCATCCCGCTGCACGCCCTGGCCGCACGCCGGCCCGTCCCGGCGTCATCGGCCTGCGCCCCGGCGGGCGGCGGCGCGGACGAACGGGTGGCGCTGGTGCGCAGCGCCACCCGCCAGGCGGCCTTCTGGTTGCTGGCCGCCGCCTTCACCCTGCACAGCACCGGTGTGGCCACCATCTCGGTCCTGCTCATCACCTACCTGATCCACCTTGGCCACCCGCCGCTGCTGGCCGCGAGTGTGGCCGGGCTGCTCGGCCTGCTGTCGGTCACCGGCCGGCTGATCACCACCGGCCTGCAGCGCCGCCTGCCGGCCGCCCTGATCGCCGCCACCATCTTCGCCCTGCAGGCCGTGGCCGCGGCCGCACTGCCGTTCATCGGCGCCACCATCGCGGGGGCGATCGCCGCCGTGCTGCTGTTCGGGCTCGGCTTCGGCGTGGGTACCATCACCAAGCCGCACCTGCTGACGGAAAGCTACGGCACCACCGCGTACGCCAGCCTGTCCGGCCGCCTGGCTCTGCCGTCCACCGTGGCCAAAGCCGTCAGCCTGGCCGCCGCCCTGGTCCTGGCCGGTGCCGCCGGCTACGGCTGGGTCATGGCCGCCGTCACCTTCACCTGTCTGATCGCCGCAGCCGCACTCACCGGCTACCACCGACTATCATTTAGACGAACGTCGAAGCACCCGTCAGGTCCGGAGGCCCCCGCATGACCACCACCACGCTGCCCCTCGTCCAGGCCGGCCAGGGCGCGCAGGATGGGGCGTGCTGCGCGCCGATCGCCCGCGAGCCGCTCGGCGAAGGCGAAGCCGCCGAGCTGGCCGTGCTGCTCAAGGCGGTGGCCGACCCGGTACGCCTGCGGCTGCTGTCCATGATCGGCTCTCACGCCGGCGGCGAGGCGTGCGTGTGCGACCTGACCGACGCCTTCGACCTGACCGCGCCCACCATCAGTCACCACCTCAAGGTGCTGCGCACCGCCGGACTGATCGGCAGTGAGCGGCGCGGCACCTGGGTCTACTACTGGATCATCCCCGAGGCAGTGAACCGGCTGGGCGCACTGTTCGCCCCGCTGGCCGACCGCTAACCGCCCCTGCCGTCGCGCAGCAGCTCGCGGAGCAGCCTGACGACCTGGGATCGGATGTCATCGCGGATGGCACGGACGGCTTCGATGTCCTGCCCGGGGCCGGGTCGTCGAGTTTCCAGTCCTCGTAGCGTTTGCCGGGGAAGATCGGGCAGGCGTCGCCGCAACCCATGGTGATGACCACGTCGGAGGTCTCGACCGCGTCGGCCGTGAGGACCTTGGGGTGGGCGGCGGTGATGTCGAGCCCGACGATGATCAGGCCGGTGCGGTACTCGGGCAGGAAGCTCCAGGCCAGGGCGAACATCAGCGCCGGGCCGAGCACCCAGTTGAGCAGCAGCAAGGCGGCTGGGACAGCTCGAACGCGTCGGTGATGTCGCACACGCACACCTCACCGCCCGCGCGGCTGGCCACGATCGACAGGATGCGCAGCCGCACCGGATCACCCAGCGCCTTGAACACCCGGGCTACCGCCGCGGCCTGTTCGGCGTCGAGCGGCTCGCGGGTCAGCGGCGGGCTGCACTCCAAGATCTGCAGGACTTCCACACGCCCTCCCTCTGGACCGTCACTGAAATCGATGTGCGTCTATATTGACATACATCGAATCCAGTCTGAACAGGCGGGGCGGAGGGAGGGGAACCGGAAACGGCGAAGGCCCCGCCGTACGGCGGGGCCGATGTCGCCGCGTCGGTCAGGTGCCGACCACCGGGCTGCGCCGCTCCACCATCACCACCTCCCGCCACACCCCGTGGTGACAGCCGACGCGCTCGCGGGTCCCGACCATGCGGAAACCGACCGCCTGATGGAGGGCCAGGCTGGCCGTGTTCTCGGGGAAGATGCCGGACTGGATCGTCCACACCCCGGCGTCCTCGCACGCGGCGACGAACGCCGTCAACAGGGCGCGGCCGATGCCGTGAGCCTGGCAGCCGGGGTGGACATAGACGCTGTGCTCGACCACCCCGGCATAGACGCTCCGCGCCGAGACCTGCGAGGCCGCCACCCAGCCGAGCACCTCGCCCGAATCGGTGTCCACGGCCACGTACCGAAGGCGCGGCAACCTGCTCGCGGTGAACCCTTCCCAGCTGGGCGCGACGGTCTCGAAGCTGGCCTGGCCGGTGTCCAGCCCGGCCTGGTAGATCGCCAGCACCTCCGCGGCGTCGCTCTCGCGCATCGGCCGGATCTCCAGGCCGGGCCCGATGGCGGGCTTCACGGCCTGGACGATCGCCGAGTGCACCCCATCGCCGTGATCGGCGGTCAACGTGACCGTGACGGCGACGAAGCCGGCTTCGACGAGCAGCTCCCGATACTCCTGCACCGTGAGCGATCCGGCGACACACCCGATGCGCTCCTCGGCCCGCTGCCGCGCCTGCTCGTCGAGCACCTGCGTGGTGACGACGTCGCTGACGCCGAACCGGCCGCCCGGCCGCAGCACCCGGAACGCCTCGGCCAGCACCGCCGCCTTGTCGCCGGACAGGTTGATCACACAGTTGGAGATGACCACGTCCACCGCGTGGCCGGGCAGCGGGATCGCCTCGATCGTCCCCTGCAGGAACCGTACGTTGGTGACGCCCGCCTGCTCGGCGTTGCGCCGCGCCAGCTCCACCATGGCGGGGCTGGCGTCCAGGCCGAAGACGGTGCCGTACGGGCCGACGCGGCGCGCCGACAGCAGCACGTCGATGCCACCACCGGAGCCCAGGTCGAGCACCGTCTCACCGGCACGTAGCTCCGCGACGGCGACCGGGTTGCCACACCCCAGGCTGGCGCGAAGCGCCCCGTCAGGGAGCGTGGTGGTGTCGTCGTAACCGGCGGGCCCTAAACCGCCACCGGTGAAGGCGACGGGATCGCAGTCGGTGATGCGCTGCCCATGAAGCGCGCTGCGGGCCAGGGCGGAGTAGTGGTCGATGATCTCGTCGGACGCCATGAGATCTCCTCATTCACAGGTCGGCGCGGCCGGCACCGGATTGCCCATCACCACGTCGGCGGCGGTGGGGAAACAGCTCACGCAGTTCTCGTTGATCCGGTACAGGCTGGACGTCCCTTGCCGCTCCACCAGGACGAACCGCACCTCGGCCAGGATCTTCAGGTGATGCGACACCGTGGACTGCCCCACCCCGGAGGCGGCCACGATCTCGCCCACGCTCATCGGCTCACGCCGCCTGGCCAGCAACGACACGATCTGAATCCGGGTCGCGTCGGCCAGCGCCTTGAACCAGCTCGCATACTCCTCGGCCTCCGCACGCGGCAGCGGCCCCGTCTCTTCCTTCATCGACAATCGACGATATTCGATGAACGGGGGCCTGGCAATAGGCTCTGAAGGCACACCGGCGATCCTGAGGGCACACCCGACATGGCAACCGCAGCTCAGCAGCTGATCGAAAGGGCACGTCTCACCGCACCACCCGTGCCGTACGACTGGGAACGGGTCACGCACCGGCTCGGAACCGCCGTACCGCACGACTACCGCGAGCTTCTCGACGCAGGCGGAGGCGGTCTCTGGCTGGGCTTCTTGAGACTCCACGTGCCCGCAGGCCCCAAGCACGTCGACCTGGAGCGATCGACGCTGGAATGGGAACAACTCCAGGACCTGTTCGAGGACGAGGTCGTGGGACGCCCCGACGATCTCGCCCCTGGTGACAGGCTGCTGCCCTGGGCCTCGACCGGCACAGGCGTCACGCTCTATTGGCAGATCTCACCCCAGGCGTACGCGATCCGGATCTCGGACCGCAACGGAGACCTATGGGAGCGATACGACCTGCCCACCACCGGCCTCCTCCTGGGCATCGTCCAGGGTGAGCTGCACAGCGAGCTGCTCACCGAGTCCTGGATGCGACGCGACACGCTCTTCACGCCTTACGCCGACGAGTAGTCAGATGGGGGTGGAGAGTTTCCTGAGGGTGCGGCCGAGGAGGTGGGTGGCGGGGTAGGGGCCGGCGAGGCGGGAGTCGTGGCTGGCCTTGTTGTCGCCCAGCACGATCAGGGTGCCGTCCGGGACGGTTCGCAGTGTGCCGGATGCTTTTCTCGCCGGTTCGGGAATCGGGTCGCCGGGGAGGGCGGCTACGCGTTTCACCTGCCATCTCGTTCGCGCGGGCAACGGGGCCAGGGCTGTGACCTCTGGGGAGACGGGGATGCGCGGGGGCCCCAGGACCACTATGTCGCCGACCTTCAGCGCGGTGAGCTCGCATCTGCGGACCAGGAGCTTTTCACCAGGGCGCAGGGTCGGGGTCATGCTGGTGCCGGAGACGGTGACGATCACGACGGTGCGGCGGACAAGGATGATCGTCAGGACCAGGGCGGTCAGCAGACTCAGGGGAATCATGGGATCGGGTCCGGCTGGTAGCCGGAGGCCTGCATGCGGAAAAGGCGGGCGTACGTGCCGTCGTACGCCATCAGCTCCTCATGCGTGCCTTGCTCGGTGATGCGGCCGTCGTCGAGGACGGCGATGTGGTCGGCCATGCGGACCCCATTGAGGCGGTGGGTGATGATGACGCTGGTGGTGCCGTGGCGGTGTTCGGCCAGGCGGCGGTGGATGGTGTGCTCGGCCTCGGCGTCCAGGCCGGAGCTGGGTTCGTCGAGGATGAGCAGGTCGCGGCGGCCGCGCATGAGGCCGCGGGCGAGGGCGATGCGCTGCCACTGGCCGCCGGACAGGGTCACGCCCGTGGTGGCGTCGTCGGAGTCGGCGTTCATGAAGAACATGCGGCTCAGCAGGGTGTCGTAGCCGTGGGGGAGCGCGGTGACGGTGGCGTCGACCTCGGCGGCGGTCGCGGCGGTGCGGATCCTGTCTCGGTCGTGCAGGGCGGGCAGGTCGCCGATGCCGATGTTGTCGGCGGCGGTGAAGTCGTAGTTCATGTGGTCCTGGAAGACGGTGCCGATGCGTTCGCGCAGGTCGGCGACGGGGATGTGGCGGATGTCGACTCCGTCCCAGGTGATCGAGCCGCGGGTTGGCTCGTACAGGCGGCACAGGAGCTTGACCAGGGTGCTCTTGCCGGCGCCGTTCACGCCGACCAGGGCCAGCAGGGAGCCGGCCGGGATGCGCAGGCTCACGCCGCGGAGCACCCAGGGCTTGTCGGGGTCGTAGCGGAACCAGACGTCGCGCAGCTCGATCGCGCTCTGCAACGGGAGCGCGGCGGTGGGGAGGGCCGGGGCGGGCAGGTCCGGTTCGGCGTTGAGGACGGCGAGGTAGTGCGCGAACTGCAGGAGCGCCTGGTGTCCTGAGGCGAGCTGGGAGACGAGCCCGGACAGGCCGGTCTGTACGCCGGCCACGGCCGCGATGAAGACGATCACGTCGCCCGGGGTCAGCAGGCCGGCGCGGGCCTGCAGGATGCCCCAGACCAGGCCGACCCCGGCGACGGTGGCGGTCAGGGCGGCCAGCGCGAACTGGGTGTGGCACACCCGCCGGTCCAGCCGCCGCTGTGCGGCGTTCACCTGGCGCAGCTCGTGCAGCATCCGCGAGCGGACGAAGCCGGCCAGGCCGAACAGCCGGATCTCCTTCGCGGCCGTACGGTCGATCATCAGCTGCGAGTAGAACACCTGCCGCCGCTCGTGCGGGCTGACCGTCCACATCAGCCGGCTCCGCCTGGCGCTCAGGCTCAGCTCGGCGGCGACCACCGGCACGGCCGAGACCAGCACCACAGCCGCCATGACCGGGCTGACCGCCAGCAGCGACCCGGTGAACCCGAGCATGGTGACCACCGTCCGCACGCCCCCCAGCGAGGCGTCGAGCATCGTCTGAGGTGAGATCTCGCCGGCCTGCTGGGCCAGCCGGATCCGGTCGTGGAAGGCCGGGTTCTCGAACCTGGACAGCCCGGCCAGCCGCGACAGCGCCGTGTACAGCCGGTCGCGGCTGTGCAGCCGGATCGAGCGGCCCATCTCGGCGTCGACGTACTGGAAGAGATGCGGCAGGGCCGCCGCGACCAGCCCGAGCCCGGCCAGCAGCGCGCTCTGCCCGACCAGCCAGCCGATCGGCTGCCGCCGTCCCAGCAGCTCGTCCAGGATCTGCTTGGTCAGCCACGCGACCGCGACCGGCGTCGCGCCCATGACCAGCGCCCCGGCCAGCTGCGCGGCGAGCAGCGCCGGCCTGGCCCGCCAGGCCAGGCCGAGCGCGGTCACGCAGCGTTCCCGCCAGCCGGACTCATCCTCCTCGGGAGCGCGCATCACACCGAGACGGCCTGCCGCTCGAGAGCGGAGACGCCGCCGACGCCGGCGAGGATCGTGCCGTCCTGCCCGAGCAGGACGAACAAGGGCCAGCGCCGTACGCCGAATGCCGTCGTCACGGGGCCCTCGTCCGGCTCCACCACCACGCGGGCCACCGGCGAGACGGCCTCGACGACGTCCGCGACCTCGTCGGGCGCCCCGGAGACCACCGCCAGGTGCCGTTCGCGGCCGCCCGGCGCGGTGGCGGCGTACTGGACGAAACGCGGCAGCTCGTCGTGACACGCCGGGCAGCCGGTGGCGAAGAACGCGACCAGCAGCGGACCGTCCACCCCGCTCACCCCGGCCGGGTCGCGCAAGGCGATCTCGGCGCCGTCCAGCGTGGTGACGGTGAAGTCGGCGACCCGCGTGCCCGCGTCGGGGAGGAACCTGCGCTGGGCGAGGTTGTCCATGCCCGACCGAGCCCATGTGTCGTCGTACTCGCGCAGCCGCCGCAGCACGGCGAGCATCAGCAGCAGGTTCAGCCCGCCCAGCACGCCGACCACGACGACCGCGGCGATCAGCACCACATCCATCGACCCACTCTCCTTCGGAAAGCGTCAGCGGGGGAGGACCGCCGACACGAGATCGTCATAAGAGATGACAAGAGCGGCCACGATCACCGCCATGAACCCGGCCACCAGCAGCGCCCCCGGGTTCCACCCCACGGCCGGCGCGGTCCCCGTGACGCCCGCCGCCGCGACCAGCAGCAGGAGCGCGTTGCGCATGAGGTGCCGACGGCCCAGCGGCTGCGTCGAGGAGCCGAAACACCGGCAGCTCACCGGCGCTCCCCGCCGCAGCACCGAGCCGATCGCCACCGTGAAGGCGATCAGCAGCGCCGCGCCGAGAGCCAGCCCCGCGAGCGCGGTGACGTCGGCCGCCAGCAGCGCCGCTGTGGCCAGCTCGCCGGCGATCACCGCCGCGGCCACGGCGGGCCTGAACCGGGCTTTGACGCCGAACGCCCCCAGAGACGTCCGGAAGGCGGCCCGATCGCGCCGGCCGCGCACCTTGCTCACCGCCGCGGCCAGGAAGACCACCGCGAGCAACACTCGGCACCCGAAACCTACATAAGCCAGCAATGTTCCGACTCCACAAAAGTCCGGGACGAATTCCGCTTGGTCCCGCGTGCCGCGGAACCAAGCGGAATCGTCGATGCGGCGCTAGGTGGTGCAGCAGCCTGAGGAGACGATGTCGCAGTTGCTGTACAGGGTGTACAGCGTTCGCGGGTAGAGGTTGGTCCCTATCTTGCATTGCGGGGAACTGCAGAACCTCTCGTATTCACAGGCTCCCGCACTGGCGACCGCCTTGGGCGCGAGCAGCGTGAGCAGCCTGTCGCCCACCGACGCTAAAGCAGTTTTCATGCCGTTTCCACCTTCCTGTGTGCGTTCTCCTTCAGGAGTATCGACGCGCAGGTCAGGAGTTCAAAGGGCGTGCGGAGGGTATCTGCCGGACATTCGCCGGACGCGGGGACCTGCCGTCAACGCCGCGCGACCGGCAATCGCGGGAAATGTCCGGTGAATGGCCTGTCGCTGACCTGTAATGGATGCGCGCGCCGACCTAAGCTCAATACTGTCGAAGGACGGGTCGCGAGAAAGGTCCGTTACTCCATGACCGTTCATCAGGGACCTGAAGGCGCGGTCACCGTGTCGACCGATTTCGGCACGGTCGACCTGACGCCGGCCGCCGGCGGCCCGAATATGTGGGTGCTGATTCTCGACCATTTCCCGCAGTCCTATGTGGACCTCGCCGACCCCCGCCGTCTGAGAATGCCGTACGTACGGATGCTGGCCTCCATCGCGGACGGCACCGCGCCCCCCGGCACGCCGATCACGGCGCTGCACCTGGGCGGCGGAGGTCTCACGCTCCCGCGCTACGTCTCCGCCACCCGCTCTGGCTCGTCCCAGCTGGTCGTGGACCGGGACGCCACGCTGATGGAGACGGTCACGGAGGTGCTGCCGCCGCCGCCCGGCCTGGACATCCGCATCGCGGACGCCCGCGACGCCGTCACGTCCGCCCGCCCGCACGCCTACGACCTCATCGTCACGGACGTGCTGATCAGGACCGGCGTCCCCGCGCGGCTCACCAGCCTGGAGTTCCTCACCGCGGTGGCGGCGGCGCTCAAGCCCGGCGGCCACTACGCGCTGAACATCCTGGACGCGGTCCCCTTCGCCTTCGCCCGCCGCCAGGTCGCGACGTTCAGGGCGGTGTTCGACGAGGTTCGCCTGTTCGCCGAGCCCGACGTGCTGCGCGGCGACAGGATCGGCAACCTCGTCGTCGCGGGCGGCCCGCCGGCCGGGACACCGCTGCTCAGCGGCGCCGAGCTGGACCGCTTCGCCGGCGACGCCCGTCCGCTGACCGACGCGGACGCCGTCGACTCGCCGCCCGCGCTCCCCCTCAAGCCAACTGCCGATCGGTGATCAACCCAACGAAAGGAAAGATGATCATGACATCAGTGCCCGACCCCCGCGAGTTCATCCGCTCCAGCACGTCGGTGGATGCTCCGGCCGTGACCTCCGACAACGCGGCCGAGCGCGACTGGTACCCGCGCGACCGCGGCCCCCACCGTCCCGACAACACGTGATCCGCTGGCCGGGTGCCGACCGGCACCCGGCCACCTCCGTAAGGAAAGACATCCCAGGAGCTTTAGTTGTCAAGCAGCAAGCGACTCGGTGTGACGCGACCAGGCGGTTGCCTCGTCGTAGAGGGTGCCGGTCTTGA
>NZ_JBFAPT010000027.1:0-149335 GCF_040676845.1 Nonomuraea sp. NPDC049504 | reverse complement strand
CAGCTTCTTGACGCCCTTGCTACTGATCAACGCCAGGACCGGGCGGGCTTCCGTGCGGCCCGTCGCCGGGTCGGTGGCCACTACCTCGTCGCCGGCCTCCACCTTCTCGATCGGCTTGGTCGAGCCGTCGGCCATCAGCACCGGGGTGCCGGGAACGAAGCTGTTCGGCAAAGCGCAGGTCGTGCCGGGCGCATCCACGGGGACGTCCGGGATCGTGGCGTCGATGACCTCTTCGATCACCCTGTCGGCGATGTCCTCGGCGGCGTTCTCCCCCAGCTCCTCCACCACATCCTTGGCGCAAGAGATCATGCTGCGGCACAGCAGGTCACCGTCGTAGTCGACGCCGTCATACTCGACGCCGTCGCTGGCGAAGTCGTAGATCTCCGCCTCCTCCAAGACCATCTCGGTGGCCTCGTTGGCGGTCTCGTTCTTCTTCGTCGGGGACGGAAGTCGGCGGAGATGGCGATCTCCACGGCTGCCCTGATCAGCTCTTCAACCGCCGCGCGTTAACATGACCATCCGCTACAGGAGGAACGACCAGCAAGCCCAGCAGGTGGCGCGGATCCCCAAAGGGGCGCCGCCCTAACCGGCCCAGCTCCTTTCCAGGTCAGCACGACTCACCGGGTGCGGCGTACCGCGGGAGTTGAGGCGCTGAAGTCGAAAGGGCCGGGTGGGCCGCGCTGCAGGCTGAGCGAGGCGCAGGTGCAGCGGCTGGAGGCGGCGCTGGACGCCGGTCCTGCCATCTGGGGTGGACCGAGGATCAGCGCTGGACCCTGGCTCGGGTCACTGCGCTGATCGGCCGGTTGTTCCACGTCACCTACACCCCGCGCGGGGTCTCCTATCTGCTGCACCGGCTGGGCTGGAGCCCGCAGGCGCCCCAGCGCAAGGCGGCCGAACGCGACGAAGAAGCGATTGCAACCTGGATGAAGGACACCTGGCCGCTGGCGGGACAACGGCGCGGGATCAGGACGCGTGGAGCTGCTTCGCCGACGAAGCAGGCCCATCGCTGAGGCCGCCCAAGGCCCGTACCTGGTCCCGCCGTGGACACCCCCCCGTCGTCACCGTCTCGGGCAAGAGCTCCGGCCGCATCAACCTGGCCAGACTGCTCTGCGTCAAACCGGGACAACGAACCCGGCTGCTCTACCCCATCATGATCTACCGGCGACGCAAACACGAACGCAAAGGGTTCGGCGAGAACGACTACGCCCCCTTACTCGACGCCGCTCACCAACAACTCCGCGCCCGATCGTGCTGATCTGGGACAACGTCAACATCCACATCGACGCTCTGATGCGCCGTCTGATCGAGGCACGCCCGTGGCTGACGGTGTTCCGCCTGCCGGCCTACGCGCCCGAACTCAACCCGATGGAGTCGGTGTGGTCACACCTCAAACGTTCCCTGAGCAACCTGGCCCCCTCCACCCTCGATGACCTCGCCAACATCATCCCAGCCGGCCCAAACGGATGCAGTACCGACCCGACCTCCTGGACGCCTTCCCGGCACACACCGGCCTGATCACGAACCCGAGGTCGACATGAAACCCCAGACTTTCATCCTCTGTACTGCACTGCGCAGACGCCCTGAGGGTGAAAAGAGGTCACTGATTTGGGCGACGAGGTTCATCTGTGTTTGCGTGAGACGCACGCCTCTTCATAGTCCAGGATAGCTTTTGCGGACTCACGGTCGATGAGACCATGAACAACCCTGTAATCAACCTCCGGCGGCACATCGACAGCAAGCAGAGACTGGATTGGACCGGCCTCGGTCTCACAGCCAAGCTGCTCGAGTTCTCGCCTAACTCGGACCTCGGCATCTTCCCGGAAGAAGATAAGTCGGAGAGTTGAATGACCCCTCGCAGACAGCAGTTCGGAGAACCGCCCCTCACCGGCAGATGCGCGATAGGAGACGAAATCCCCCTTGCTGATTCCAACCACAAAGAAAGGGACGCTGAGAACTTCTCCCACGCCGTCAGCGAGCGGCCTGACCCAGATTCCCTCTTCCGTATAGGGAGGGTAGCCGTCCGGGTCCTGTTCGAGTGGAAAAACCACACGAACAGGACTAACACTTGAAGCGGACATGCTACCCTCGCACTTCTATTGCCGCTCAGTAGAGACAGTAACGCTTTCCACGAGCCTGGCATCCGAAACTACAGCGACCCCTTGGGGGTGTTACTCCAGCGAGCGTTGCAGGGCACACATGTTACCCGACCATTCCAGGGAGATCCTGGACCGTCTAGCGACTCGGGCCAAATGTGATCGATTCGCGTTTCGCGAGGATCAGGAGAAACGCCTACACGCGAAGGCTGCGCAGGAATTGCCTCAACACCGCAGTCATCACAGACAGTTACCCCATCATTGTTATTCCGGGATTTCTCGACGACCTTACGCTTGCCGGCGGGCGTAAATGGCTTACCCGCCCGCGTCATTTCAGCATCCAGATCTGTGGTTACGCTCGCGAGTCCACTTCAAATCGACACGGACTGGTGTTGTGAACGAGGACGGCACTCCGCGGACCGAGAGAACGGGCCAAAGCACAGCTGAAGACCTGGCGTACCCCGCGCAAACTCCGCTGCTGCCCACTCCTCGCAGGTCAGCTCGTCAAAGCGATCCTCGTCCTTCAGCGCCGCGAGGCGGGATGAAAAGCACTCACAGGATCGTAAGATAACCGTCGCTGCTAGGGCTATTTCCTCGCCACGCGAATGAGTGCTTCCGCCTCGGCGCTTCTGTCAACAAGCTGGGCCGCCATCCTGATCTCCTGATCGGACATCGAGCGAGCCAGCGATATCGCCCCATGAACGCCGTCCCCATCGCCAAAGTCGAGCAATTTGAGGAACCAGCGCACGGCCTGCACCTTGTCCACCGGCCCACCCACTCCGTCTCGATACCACTCCGCCAGCGTGTAGATGACCCTTGAAACGCCACCTGACGCTGCCACGCCATAATGGACGCGGGCCTGCGCGAAGTCCTGCTGCGCCGCGAACTGGTCGCCCAGAACAGCGTTGGCGGCCGGCAGTCCTTCGTCGGCGGCCCGGCGCAAAAATTCCTGCCCCTTGACTTCGTCCTGTTCGACGCCAGCTCCCTGTAGGTACATCATCGCCAGATTGAAGAGAGCGAACAGGTCGCCCGAGAGGGCCGCTGACTCGAACAGCTCGCGAGCCGCATCGAGATCCCGCTCTACACCTATACCATTGGCGAGCATTGAGCCCAGCCCACGTTGGCCAGCCGGGTGGCCAGCCTTGGCCGAGGCGACGAATAGGCGGTACGCCTTCTCCGGCTCCCTAAGGCGTTCCAGGTAGAGCCCGGCAACCAAAGCTTGGACATCCGCTCGCCCCTCGGAAGCAATCTCCTCAAGCTGCGGAAGCATGCGCATCAGTTGCTTGCCGGCTGCGGCATCCCCCCGCACGAGTGCCTCGTGCAGTTGCTCCGCCAACTCGAAGAGATCACTACCGGATCGATTCGCCATCGTCTCAAACCTCGCCTACCCTGGCCCACAAAGATCACCCATGGTACTGGAAACCGGGGTCGGCAACAACCGTAGTTTACGGTTTGAACTGATAACGTCCGCTGGGATCATTTACGGCTAAACATTGCCCGGTATGACGAGCCATATCCGTGAAGAAATCGAAGCAGTCATCACACATCGGCCTCGTTACCGTTACCTCCTCGCCCGGCCGGAGGGTCGCTGCCTGCTTCTCTGCATGGGACAGGTAGTAAGCGCCTGCTCCTGCTTTATTGTCGCGAAAGTCGGGAACGCGGCCCTTACCAATCGAGTCCTGCACTTTAAGGACATCTTCGAGACTGGGGCGTTCAAATCCGTCCGGGACAGTGTCCGCATAACCGCTGAGAGTGAAGATACCGTCTACGTACGCTGCCGTCTTCTTCGGGTCGTAGTACGGCCACTTGATCCTATCGTTGTGAACGAGGATCGCTTGACTGCCGGCCACCACGTGGTAGGTGTGGAGGTCCTCGACGGTTAGGTTGTGGACGCGTTGGGTGGCGGTGCGGTGGGCGACTGCGGTGATCTGGACGTACGTGCCGGCTGAGGTCTGCAGCCACATGCCCGGCTGCAAAGCGCCGGCGGTCAGCCAGGCCTTACGCTTCGGGACCCAGAACGGGTGGTTGTCCGTCGCTGTGATGACGTCCTTCGCGCCGTCCACCGTGACGGTGATGTCGACCAGCTTCTTGACGCCCTTGCTGCTGATCAGCGTTAGGACCGGGCGGGCTTCCGTGCGGCCGGTCGCCGGATCGGTGGCCACTACCTCGTCGCCGGTCTCCACCTTCTCGATCGGCTTGGTCGAGCCGTCGGCCATCAGCACCGGGGTGCCGGGAACGAAGCTGTTCGGCAAAGCGCAGGTTGTACCAGGCGGGTCCAGCGGGACGTCCGGGATCGTGGCGTCGATGACCTCTTCGATCACCTTGTCGGCGATGTCCTCGGCGGCGTTCTCCCCCAGCTCCTCCACCACGTCCTTGGCGCAGGAGATCATGCTGCGGCACAGCAGGTCACCGTCATAGTCGACGCCGTCATACTCGACGCCGTCGCTGGCGAAGTCGTAGATCTCCGCTTCCTCCAAGACCATCTCGGTGGCCTCGTTGGCGGTCTCGTTCTTCTTCTTCGTCGAAGTCTTCGTCTTCGGCTTCGAAGCCGTCTTCTTCGTGGTCTTCTTGGTCGTCTTCGTCGTCTTCTTCTTGGTCTTCGCCTTCGGCTTCTTGACCTTGGGGGTCTTGGTCTGCGGCTTCTTGACCTTGGGCGTCTTGACCTTCGGCGACTTCGCGACCGGCCTGGTCGGCTTCTTCGCCCCCGCCCTGGTCGTCTGCTTCTTGGTCGTCGACTTCTTCTTCGTGGCCTTCTTCGGCTTCCCGCCCTTCTTGGCCGTCTTCTGGCCGGCCTTCTTTCCCGCTTGCTGCGCGGTCTTCTTCCCGGCCTGCTGGGTGCCCTTCTTCGCGGCCTGCTGCGTGACCTTCCTGCCGCCCGTCTGGGCGGTCTTCTTGACCGCCTGCTTGACGCCCTGCTTGACCACCTGCTTCACCGCGGCCTTGGCGAACTGCTTGATCGCCACCTGGGCCGCCACCCGCACCACCGCGAACAGAATCGGGATGCAGAACGGGCAATTACCCGACGGATCGGTGTAGGCGAGCGGGTTACCGCCGGCGTAGGTGTAGCGGTTGAGGTTGATCGACGGATACGGATCGATCGAGAAGTCGTCGCGCGAGGCGAAGCCACCCATGCCCGGGACGTACCAGCGGGAGGCCATGTTGACCTTGCCGGTGTTCGGGTCGGTGTAAGCGCCCTGGTAGCCCAGCCGCCGCTTGGTACCGTTGCTCGCGATGACCTCACCGAACGGGTTGTACGCGCTCGAATCCACCAGCGCGTCCCCGGTGAAAGTGGCCACGACGTCGTCGTGCTGGTCGCTGAGCACGCCCAGCTGGACGCCGTTCTCCGCCAGGCTCACCAGCCTGCCGTCGGGGTCGCGGCCGAAGCGGGCCTTGACCGTGCCGGCCGGGTCGGTGACGGCGGCGATGTCGTTCTCGATGCCGGTGTAGACGAAGCGCTCCTCCTGCCCGCCCTGGGTGCGCGAGGCGAGGCGGCCGAGGCCGTCGTAGGTGTAGGTGGCGTCTCCGTCGGAGACCAGGTTGTCGAAGGCGTCGAACGTGAGCTGCTTGGTGACCCCGTTCGTGGTCTCGGTGGCGAGGGTGCCGCGCGGCGTGTACGTGTACTCCGTCCCGCCGCCCGACAGCAGCCGGTTGCGCTCGTCGTAGACGAAGGGCGTGTCCCCGACCTTGACCCGGTTGCCGGAGTCGTCCCACTCGTAGGTGGTCGTGGTGCCGTCGGGGGCCGTCCAGGAGGTCATGCGGTCGGCCTGGTCGTAGGCGTAGGTGTTGGTGCCCGCACCGGCCGTGCCCGCGGTGACCTTGGAGAGCAGGTTGTCGTTCTTGTCCCAGCCGTAGGTGATCTTCGCCAGCTGGCTGCCGGCGGCGTTGCGCAGGGTGTGACTGGTGATGCGGTCGAGGTCGTCGTAGCCGAACTCCTGCTTCCCTCCGGGGCTGGCGGAGGTGAGCGTCCTGAGGCGGTCGGCGGCGTCGTAGTCGTAGGTCAATGACCGGCCGCTGACCGCGTCGCTGAAGGTCTTCAGCCGGTCGGCGGCGTCGTAACCGTACGTCGTGGCGCCGTTGACGTCCTGCTTCTTGGTCGCGTTGCCGTAGGCGTCGTAGGTGAAGGCCGCCGTCTGCGTGCCGCCCTTGGCGACCCTGGTGAGCAGCCCCCGGTCGTTGTAGTCGAGGGTGTAGTCACCGACGACGGTGTTGCGGCCGGCCGCGTCGTAGTCGAACGTCCACCGCGGCGTGTCCACCTCCGCGCCCGTGCCGCTCTGCTCGGTGAGGCGGCCGAGCGCGTCGTAGGCGTGGTCGACGCGCACCCCGCCGGGGTACCGCGCCGAGATCATGTTGCCGCCGGCGTCGTAGACGTAGGTCCACGTCCGGTTCGCCTCTTCCGGGTGCGCGGTGGTGGCCGGCTCGATCGTGCGCTCGGCCAGGCCGAGGCTGTTGTACGTCGTCCAGAACGCGTTGCCGCGACCATCGGTGGCCCTGGTCGGCGAGCCGGCGATGTCGTAGCCGTACGTGGTGGTGATCGACTTGTCGGCCGAGACCGGCTCGACCAGCTTCGTCAGCAGGTCCGTGGCGTCGTACGTGCTCCGGACCGTGTGGCCTTCCGGCGTGGTCTCCGAGATCTCGTTGCCCGCCGCGTCATAGCCGTAGCTCGTCGTCCGCAGGACCTTGCCGGTGCTGTCGGCCTCCTTCAGCGCGGTGAGCCGGCCCGCCAGGTCGTACTCGCTGATCGCGGAGTTGCCCAGCGCGTCGGTGACCTTGGTGGCCCGCCCGGAGGGGTCGTAGGCGTAGGAGGTGGCGTTGCCCGCCGGGTCGGTCTCCTTGGTGATCTCGCCGGCCGCGTTCACCTGCCACGAGGTGGTCCGGTTGAGCGGGCCGACCTCCTTGGTACGGGCGCCGACGTCGTTGTAGGTCAGCTGCGTGGTGAACGCCTCGGCCGCGGGCTTGCGCTCCAGGACCGTCGTCCGCCACATCCGGCCGAGGTCGTCGTAGTCGCTCTCGACGCGTGCCCCGGTCGGGTCGACGGCGGCGCGCAGCTCTCCGGCGAGGTCGTACTCGTACACCCACTGCCCGGCGGCCCGGCCTTCGACGGAGGGCTCCGTCACACGCACCCGGTTGCCGAGCGCGTCGTACTCGGTCACCCAGGTCGAGCCGCGCGGGTCGGTGTAGCGCGTCACCTGGCCGGCCGGGTTGTAGGCGAAGGTCTCCTTCGGCGTCAGCGCCGGGCCGCCCGGCTGCTGGTACGGGAACCCGGTGATCGACGCCAGACGCCCCAGCCGGTCGTAGGCGGAGGTGGTGACCGCGCCGGCCTCGTCCACCTCGTGCGTACGCCGCCCGCCGCTGTCGTAGCCGAACTTCATGCTCGGCCGCGCCCGCCTGGGCTCGGCGCCGTACTCCTCCACCGCGACCTCGGGCGCCTTGACCTCGACGAGCCGGCCCGCCGCGTCGTGGCGGTAGTGGGTGGTGAAGCCGGCCTCGTCGGCGCCCGAGGCGTTGCCGCGCGGGTCGACCGACTCGACGATGAGGCCGCGCTCGTCGACCTTCCAGCGCGTGGTGACGTCCTCGTCGCCGTTCTCGACGGTACGCCGGACGAGCACGTCGTCGTCGTTGTAGGCGAACTCGACCGACTCGGCGCGGCTGGTTCCCGCGCCGGTCCTGGTCACCTTCGTGACGTTGCCGTTGGCGTCGTAGACGTAGGCGGTCTTGCGAGCCAGGTCCGCCGGGTCGAAGGTCTCGGACGTCACCCGCCCGGCCGCGTCGACGGTGTAGCTGATCTCCTCGATCCGGCTCGCGCTCTGCGTGGGGGTGCCGCCGGCGGCCACGTGGACGAGGTTGCCGGCCGCGTCGTAGGTGTTCTCCTCCAGCACGACGTCGCGGGTGCTGGTCGAGCCGTTCAGCTTGGCTCCCTTGGCGACCACCCGGTGCAGCAGGTTGTCGCCGTAGTGCACGTACTCGGTCTTGCGGCCCTCTGGCAGCGTACGCAGGCTCAGGCGCCCGCCCGGGTCGTACGCCAGCTCCTCCAGCACCACGTCCTTGGCCGGCTGCGGCGACACCGGGCTGCCGGTGTAGCCCTTGAGCGTCGTGCTGTGCAGCTCACCGCGCTGGGTGTAGGTGTACTCGAAGCGGTTGCCCAGCTCGTCCACCATGTGCGTCTGGTTGCCCATGGCGTCGTGGCCGTAGGAGACCGTGCCGCCCTCGGGGCCCGTCACCGTCGCCACGCGGCCGTAGTCGTCGTAGGTGTAGGTGATGGCGCGCTGCGGGTCGCCGCCGGTGAGGTCGGAGGCGGTCTCGGTGAGCGCGTTGCCGTCCGGGTCATAGGTGTAGGTCACCTCGGAGGTGTGGGTGACGTCCGTGACCTCGTTCTTGATGCCGGGCCCCCGGGTGGACAGCAGCCGGCCGACGGCGTCGTAGGTGTACGTCGTCCGCACCCCGTCCGGATGCTCCTCCGTCACCTCCGTCTTCGAGGTCATCCGGCCCAGCGCGTCGTGGGTGTACCTGGTCACCAGCCCGGCGGGCAGCCGGACCTCGGCGTGGTCGCCCGCCGCGGTGTAGGCGTGGGTGGTCGCCTTGCCCCGGTGGTCGGTCTCCGTCTTCACCAGACCGGCGGGCGTGGTGCCGCCGCCGACGGCCGGCTCGGTGCCGTCGGTGTAGGTCACGGTGCGGGAGCGGCCGTTCGGGAAGTCCGACGTGGCCGGGGTCGTCTGCTTGACCTGCTCGCCGTACTCGTTGTACTCGATCGTGGTGAGGTAGCGGTTGTCCGTCTCGCTCGACGAGCGGGCGTCCCGTACGTGGGTCAGCAGGTTGTTGCGCGGGTCGAGCGGCTTGTCCTTGTCCCACCAGTAGTCGCGGTAGACGTACTGGCAGTCGCCGGACTTGCGGCAGGTCTTGATCCTGATGGCGTTGCCGCGCTTGTCGTGCCACTGCTGCGACACGGTGCCGTTGGGGTCGGTCTGCTTGACGGCGAACCCGCCGGTGTCATAGTCGTACGTGGTCTTGCCGCCGGCCTGGTCGACCGTGTACGCCAGCCGCTTGTTGCGCAGCGAGTCGTAGGCGTACTGCAGGGTCTCGCCGCGCGGATCGGTGAGCGTGACCTTGTAGAGCCCTTCGAGCCAGTCGATGTCGAAGTCGCCGATCCGCCAGGTGCCGCCGTCGCCGTCGGTGTGCGTCTGGAGCGCGTCGCTCGACGGGTGGTAGGTGTTGCTGGCCCAGACCCGGCCGGAGGGCAGCGTGGTCTTGACGAGCTTGTGGCTGACCTTGGCGCGGGCCGCGAAGTGCGCCTGCACCTCGGCCTCGGTGAGCGGCTTGCCGTACACGGCGAACTCGTCGATCGAGCCCTTGAACGCGAACGCGCCCGACGTGGTCTGGCCGCCGGGGATGTCCCGCCAGGAGCTGGCGCGGTCGCCGCTGCCCAGGTAGGCGTCCGCGAGGTAATCGTCGTAGCGCGTGCCGGTCAGCTCACCGACGAGCTGCCCGTCCAGATACAGCTTCTGCTTTTCCCCGTCCACGGTGAGCACCACGTGGTGCCACTGGTTGTCGTTGACGGCGCCGGCGGAGGTGATCGGCGTGTAGCGGCCGTCGACGTAGCCGAGCTGGCCGCGCAGCTTGCCGTCGGTGCCCACGTACACCACGGGCTCGGTCGCGCCGAACTCGTAGCCGAACTCGCCGGCGGACAGGACGATGCCGTTCTGCGAGGTCTTGATCCAGCTCTCGATGGACACCGAGTTCTGGGCCTTGTCCAGCATGTTCCAGGGCAGCATCATCGTGGACTTGGTGAACCCGGCCGCCGTGTCGGCGGTGCCCTCCAGGGCTCCCGGCTGCCCGACGGTGACGTTGTTGTAGATGCCCGCGCCGCCCTCGCTGCCCAGGTTCGCAGCCGGCTCGTTCCGGGCGTCGCCCAGCCGCCAGTATCCGAGCGGCTCGGCGTCGAGCACCAGGCCCTTGTAGCGGGAGCCGTCGCCATAGGCGTAGGTGGTGCAGTTCGGCGCGGCGGCCGGTGAGCACACCGAGGTGAGGTTGCCGCCGGTGTAGGAGTAGGTCCAGGTCTGCGCCGTGCCGTCCACCGGGTCGGTGGAGACGGTGGCCACCCGGCCGCCGTCCCAGGTGAAGTGCAGCGCCCGGCCGCCGGGGCCGCTCACCGTGTCGAAGGTGCCGTCGGCGTTGTACGACAGCGTCTGCGCCCGGCCCCGGTTGTCCTCGATCCTGGTCAGCCGGCCGTTCTCGTTGAACACGTACGTCGTCGCGTACGTGTCCATGAGCCGCCAGCCGCCGCCCTCGACGTCGGCGAGCGTGTCCTTCCTGCCCGGCGGAGCCTGGTAGGTGCCGTCGCCCTTGGGCGCGAAGCGGACCCGGCGGCCGCTGGCGTACGTGACCAGCAGCCCGGTGATCGTCGAGCCCGCGCGCTCGGCCACGATGTTCATGTCCCAGGTGGCCGACCAGCCGGGACCGAACATGCCGTCGGTCCGCGAGTCCAGGCTGTTGTAGGTGCGCACCACGGCCAGGTCGGGCCCCGCCACCTGCACCTGCGCGTCGACCACCGTGGTGGTGTAGTTGCCGGACTCGAGCGAGAACTCCTTGCCGTCACCGAGTTGCTCGCCCAGGTGCGGGCTGTTGAACGGCTGCGGCGACTGCGTGCCGATGAGCTGCTTCTCGGACGTCGCCGTCGCCCGGCTCTCCGGGTCCGTGACGCGGACCCACCACTCGTACTGCTTGCCCCATTCCAGCCAGCCGGCGGTCACCCGCCAGGTGTCGGCGCCCAGCATGTCGGAGGAGTTCCAGCAGGGCGGGTCGGGCGGGGGAGGGAAGACGACCTCGTCGTCGTCCGTCTTCTCCGGCTTCTCGCAGAGGCTGTACCGGTAGCGCATGGGGATCGTGGGCCCGCCCAGCCGCGAGGCACGGACGGTGAGCAGCGGCGTCGTGCTGCCGACCAGCGAGCCCGACTCCGGGTACACCGTGTCGATGAAGGGGAAGGTGTCGGCTGCGGTCGCCACGTCCCGCTGTTCTGCGCGCCTGATCGCGGGAGGCAACTCCGACTCAGGCTTCTTGTCCGCTTTCAGCGCCGTACGCGGCCATCCGCCGGCGTCGCGGGGCAGGGCGCCCGGCACGTACGGGTCCTGCGCGTCGTCCGACGCGGTTTCCCCGGCGGGCCGGCCCGTCATCTCGGGCAGGGCCTCCGCGCCGCGTAACGGTGCCTGCCGCGTCACGAAGCCGGTCTGCTGGACGCTCACCTCGGCGGCGACGGGCATCGCCGGTAACTGGAGCAGCCCCGGCAGACCTGCGATCAGGACGAGAGCCGCCGTCCGGGAAAAGAAGGCATGCGACAAGAATCTGCGCACGGCGCGTCACACTCCGAACCACAACGAGGGACGCCCCTGACCAGGGCGTCGGACGTCGCTCCACCCCACCGGCAGGCGCGTGCCTGACTCGTGCGGCTCTGGAGCCCTGACTGAACCGGGCAAAGCGTAACTAGCCGACCGCTAACCCGACAAGATCGACTTTTGCTGTCATTTCTGTACGGAATGTGACGTTCCGCATGGACCCCGGCGGGGGGTGGGACCGGGGCCGGCGGTGGGTCAGGCGCTGATCAGCTCCGCCATCGTGAGGTCACGGAAGGCCGTGGCCGGCACGTCCTCCGACGGGCGCTCGAAGAGCGCGCCCGACGACCGATGGGGCAGATCCACCGTGCGGACGTGGCGGAAGCCGCGGCTGCGGTAGTAGTCCTGCAGCTGCGGGTTGCTCTTGGCGCAGTCGAGCCGCAGCCAGGGCAGGCCGGACGCGTACGCCATGGAGCAGGCCCAGTCCAGCAGGGCGTCCCCGAGGCCGGAGCCGGACCAGGGACGGGCGACGGCCAGCTTGTGGATGTAGAGCGCGGCCCCCGGGTCGTCGGCGGGTTGCCAGAACTCGGGGTCGGCGTGGTCGTCAAGGGCTATGGTGGCCACAGGCGGGGCCGATTCGTCGGGGTCGAGATACCTGAGCTCGTCATCGAGCAGGAAGAGCACGCGTTCGGCGATGAGCGGCTCGATCCGCTCGGGGCCGAACCCTCCCCGCGGCCACTGCCGCACTCCCCGCATGTAGAGCCACTCGGCGGTGTCGGCGAGCAGCGTGAGTATGCCGGGAAGGTCCGCGGGTTCCGCTCTGCGCAGGGAGAGCGGGTGCAGGAGGGTGGTGGTGTGCATAATACAAACCCTTCGATGCCGTGGGTGGCCGCAGCGGCACGATGCGTAATGGCGCAATGGTGCGCTGGGGCGAAATGGGGCCATATACCCGATGTATATGGATAAATGGCGATTTAGGGGAGTATGCACGACTCCCCATGGCCAGCGAGGCGGCTAATTCTCGCTGCGCCCGGCCGGCGGGATCACCCCTTCACCCACGAGCTCTCAGCGGCGATCAAGCTCGTATCTGATCAGATGTTTGTCGGCTGGCAAAACCGACACGGCGACACGCACAGGCATGTCAGCCCGGTCGTACCCCACTCTGACGTACACCATGACTGGTGTACCGAGTTCGAGCTGGAGCCGCTCTGCCTCCTCTTGGTTAGGCATACGCGCCCAGATGTCGTCGACGACGCGCACCTGCGCATGGCCCAGCTCCTCCAGCACCCGGTTCGCCCCTCGCGCGATGTCACCGGGCCTGGCGATCTCGGAATCTGCGACTAGATCACGGGGAAAGTAGGAGTCGTTGGTGTTGTACGGCTGTCCGTCCACGAACCGCAGACGGCGTCTCACCACCGCCAGCTCCCCATCGGCCAGCTCGAGCCTGCTGGCGATCTCCTCGACCGGAGACACCGTCAGGACCTCGATGTACTGGCTGGGCGCCCGGCCCTCCTGCGCGACGGCGTAGGCGAAGGCCTCGCGAAGTTCCCCGGTGGGTTGTGGCTCCAGCTCCCGCTGCGGATAGATCAGTAACGGGCGCCGGTCTCGGACCACCGTGCCGCGCCGCGGCGTGCGCGTGACGAGCCCCTCGTTGACGAGTTCGCCGAGGGCCAGTCGCACGGTGTTCCTGCTCACCCCATGGTCTTCCATGAGCTGCGCCTCGGTCGGCAGCTGTGCCCCGGGGCCGAGGACACCCGAGTAGATGGCTCGACGCAACTCCGAAGCCACCTGCTGATACAGCACCGACCTTGCCACTTTCACCCCTTTTGTTCCAACAATTTAGACGATCTGGTTCTAGCAGGCCACAACCCCTTGACCGAACCCCCTTGACCGGCCCATCATCCATTCGTTGGTACAAATCCATCTAAAGGCCGGTGAGGGGGTGAAGGCCAGTGTTGCCGGTCCGCGCGGGTACGCCATACCTGCCCTGGCAGGACCCTCGCGAAGCAACGCGTTCACTGCGTTACGCGTCGCTCCGCCTGCGGTCAACCCACACCTACCAGAGCATGGGCGGCGGCACGCCCGCGCACACGGTGTCGGCTGAGCTGACTGCGAGATGCGCCGACGGATCCTTAGTCCGCAACGAGGAGGTTGGCGCCCCCGTCGCGCATTCCATCGATGACCCGGTCGGAGCAGTTCGACGCATCGCACGTATCCGGCAGCTGGAGCCTTCGCGCTCCCCCATCGACTCCGTGTGCGGATCAACGGTTTAGGACTCCATCCCTCGCCGGAGTCCTGGATCGTCGCACACGGGGCAGGAAGCGCGTCCTGGCGGGTCCCCCACGCCCGCCAGGGCGCGCTTTCCTCCGAGGGGACCGGCAGAACCGACGCCTCCATCTCCCGATGGGGGCCTTTCCATGTGCGGGGGGCGGTGCGCGGGCGGACATGCGAGCACCGCGTGACCTCCTCGCGGTCACGCGAGCCTTCGCGTACGCAACGCTCACGTCTGCCCCAAGTCCGCGCCGTCCGCGTCGACGACGCCTACTGCCTCATCATCAACCCTCAGGGCCGAACGTGGGGACACCTTTCGTGATGGTGGGACTGGTGGGATTTACGGGTACCAATCCAATTTCCGGCTCAAGGTCAGAAACCGGGAGGATTTACGGCGCCGTCCCCGCAGCGGCGCCCGTCCCAGGTTCGCTCCCGTCGCCGGCCGGCGCCCAGTTCAGCAGCGTCACCCCCGCCGCGACCTCGACATATTCTCCCGTCACCGGCTCCCAGGGCACCGGTGGCCGCGGCGCCCGCCAGTTCCCGTACACGAGGCAGCCCGGCACCGCCGCCAGCCGGACCATTACCACTAGGTATGGATCGCGTCTTCCCGGCACGAAGGGTTGACGGCTGACGATCCAGCTCTCCACCGTCCCCTCGGGCGCCACCTCCCGCCAGCGCCACTCCTCCGTACGGCAGGCCGCGCAGAACGCGCGCGGCGGGAACCGGAGCGCGCCACAGGAGCAGCACTCCTGCACCGCGAACCGCCGCTCCGCCAGCCGCTCCCACCAGGGCGCCGAGTCGCGGTCGGGCTGGGGCAGGTAGCCGGTCATCGGTCGCTCCTCCAGAGGTGGCCGGTCAGCGAAGGCTCCTCGCGAAAGCCGGTCATCGGTCGCTCCTCAGGATCAGGGCCGAGGTGGCGGGCAGGACGTAGCCGGGCTGCGCCGTCGAGAGCGCCACCTCGGCCCCGGCCACCTGCCGCTCCCCCGCCTCGCCGCGCAGCTGGGAGACCGCCTCGGCGATGTGGTTGATGCCGTGCACGTATCCCTCCGACAGGAAGCCGCCGTGCGTGTTGACCGGCAGCGGGCCGCCGAGCGCGGTGGCGCCGGAGGCCACGTACGGGCCGCCCTCGCCCTTGGGGCAGAAGCCGTAGTCCTCCAGCTGCACGATCACCGAGTACGTGAAGCAGTCGTACAGCTCGGCCACGTCGATGTCGGCGGGCCCGAGGCCGGCCTGGGCGTACAGGCGGGGCGCCAGCTCGGCGGCGGCCGTCACCGTGGGGTCGGCGGCGCCGCCCGACAGGTGCGAGGTACCGCCGCCCCAGGCCGCCGCCGAGATGAGGACGGGCGGGCGGCGCAGCGCGCGGGCGCGTTCGGCCGTGGTGACGACGACGGCGCACGCCCCGTCGGTCTCCAGGCAGCAGTCCAGCAGCCGGAACGGCTCGGCGATCCACCGACTGGCCAGGTAGTCGTCCAAAGTGATGGGGGTGCGCATGAGGGCGCGCGGGTTGGCGGCGGCGTGGGCGCGCTGGGTGACGGCCAGGTGGCCGAAGTGCTCGGCGGTGGTGCCGTAGCGGATCATGTGGGCGCGGGCGTACATGGCGTACTGCTGGGGCGGGGCGACGTAGCCGTATGGGGCCTGGTACTGCACCTCGGGGCTGACCGGCAGGGCGCGTCCTGTGCCGCCCATGCGGAACTCGGAGCGGGCGTTGATGGCGCGGTAGCAGACGACGGTCTCGGCCATCCCCGTGGCCACGGCGAGCGCGGCCTGGCCGACGACGGCGTGCGAGACGCTGCCGCCGCCGAACTGGTCGAGGTGCCAGGTGACGCCGGTCAGGCCGAGCGCGGGCGCGACGAGCGCGGGCGGGACGGAGTCGCCGACGCGGTGGGTGGCCAGGCCGTCCACGGCGTCGGGCGGCAGCCCGGCGTCCTCCAGGGCGGCGAGCACGGCACGGCAGGCCAGGGTGAGCGTGCTGACTCCCGAGTCCTTGGAGAAGGGGGTCCAGCCGACGCCCGCGACCGCGGTGCGGTCGCGGAATTCAAGCAAGCGCTTGGGCACAATGGCACCGTAGGCAGCCGCTCTCGCCGCTGTCAACGCAGGTCGGAGGGTACGACTTGACAGCCGTTTCGGCTTCCCCCTAGCGTCCAAGCAAGCGCTTGGTAAGATTGAGCGCACAGGCGGACGAGGAGGCCCACCCATGAGCACACACGCTGCCCGGCTCATCGCACCGGACGGCTGCCGCGGCCTTCCCACGCCCCATCAGCGCAGGATTCGCAACGGAGCCGCCATGGCCACGGGCCCAGCCCAGCCTGTCCAAAGCGGTCAGAACGGCCAGAGCGGCCGGCTGGACAGCCGCCGTTTCCGGCAGGTGCTGGGCAGGTTCGCGACCGGGGTGGTGGCGATCACCGCCGTCGATCCGGTGGACGGCCGGCCGTACGGACTGGCCGCCAACTCCTTCACCTCCGTCTCGCTCGACCCGCCCCTCATCGCCTTCTGCGTGGGCCACACCAGCACGAGCTGGCCGAAGGTGCGCGGAGCCAAGGTCGTCACCGTCAACGTGCTGGCCGAGACCCAGCAGGCCGTCTGCGTGCAGATGGCGGCCAAGGGCGGCGACAAGTTCGCCGGGCTGGCGTGGACCGGCTCCCCCGGCGGCAACCCCGTGCTCGACGGCGCGCTGGCCTGGCTGGACTGCGCGGTCGAGGCCGAACATCCGGCCGGCGACCACGTGATCGTGGTGGCGCGGGTGCTCCAGCTCGACACGCACGCCGACGGCGGCCCGCTGGTGTTCTTCCGCGGCGGCTACGGCGGATTCGTCGGGGGGTTCGTTGAGCCTGCGTGAGGAGGCGCGGGCCTTTCTGGAGGAGAGCCTGAGCGGCCCGTTCGCCCACGCGCGCGGGCTCGGCGGCCCCGGTCGCGAGCACGAGGGCCACGAGCTGCGCCAGGCGTGGGAGCGCCACCTCGGCAAGCACGGCTGGACGTGCCTGGCCTGGCCCGAACGGTACGGCGGCCGCGCCGCCTCGCTGGAGGACCAGGTCGCCTTCCACGAGGAGTACGCCAGGGCCGACGCCCCCGCCCGGGTCGGCCACATCGGCGAGGGCCTGATCGGCCCGACCATCCTGGAGTTCGGCACCGAGGAGCAGAAGGAGCGCTTCCTGCCGCCGATCCAGCGCGGCGACGAGCTGTGGTGCCAGGGCTACTCCGAGCCCGACGCCGGCTCCGACCTGGCGAACATCCGCACCAGGGCCCGCCTCGAAGGCGGCGAGTGGGTGATCACCGGGCAGAAGGTCTGGACGTCGCTGGCGCACGTGGCCGACTGGTGCTTCGCGCTGTGCAGGACGGAGGAGGGCTCGCAGCGGCATCGCGGGCTGTCGTACCTGCTGGTCCCCATGAAGCGGCCGGGAGTCGAGGTACGGCCGATCGTGCAGCTCACCGGCACCTCGGAGTTCAACGAGGTGTTCTTCGACGGCGCCCGCACGGCGGCGGGGAACCTGCTCGGCGCGCCCGGCGACGGCTGGCGGGTGGCGATGGCCACGCTCGGGCACGAGCGCGGCGCCTCCACCCTCGGCCAGCAGATCGGCTTCCGCCGGGAGCTGCGGCGGGTCATCGAGACGGCGAAGCGCACCGGGGCGGCCGGCGACCCCGTGCTGCGCGACCGGCTCGTCCGGTCGTGGCTGGAGCTGGAGATCATGCGGCTCAACGCGCTCAGGATGCTCCGCTCCGACCGGCCGGGCCCCGAGGCGTCGATCGCCAAGCTCTACTGGTCGGAGTGGCACCGCAGGCTGGGCGAGCTGGCGCAGGCCGTACAGGGGCGGGCGGGGCTGGTAGGAGAGCTCGACGCGCTGCAGCGCCTCTACCTGTTCAGCAGGGCCGACACGATCTATGCCGGTTCGAGCGAGATCCAGCGCACCATCATCGCCGAGCGCACGCTGAAGCTCCCCCGCTGAACGGAGCCGCACCCATGCCCACGTCCTACCCCAGAGCGCACGGCCTGCTCGACGGCCGGGTCACGCTGGTCACCGCCGCCGCGGGCGCGGGCATCGGCTACGCAACGGCCCGGCGCTGCGCCGAGGAGGGCGCCACGATCGTGCTGTCGGACCGGCACGAGCGCCGCCTGGCCGCCGCCGCCGAGGCGCTGACCGAGCTGACCGGCGTCAAGCCGCTGGCCGTGCCGTGCGACGTGACCTCGGAGGCGCAGGTGCTCGCGCTGTTCGACGCGGTGGTGGAGGCGCACGGGCGGCTGGACGTGGTGGTCAACAACGCCGGACTCGGCGGTACGGCCCCGCTCGCCGACATGACCGACGAGGAGTGGCACGCCGTCATCGACGTCACCTTGACCGGCACCATGCGCTGCACCAGGGCGGCTCTGCGGCACATGATCCCGCAGGGCGGCGGCGTCATCGTCAACAACGCCTCCGTGGTCGGCTGGCGGGCCCAGCGCGGGCAGGCGCACTACGCGGCGGCCAAGGCCGGGGTCATGGCGCTGACCAGGTGCGTCGCTTTGGAGGCCGCCGAGCACGGGATCCGGGTCAACGCCGTGGCGCCGTCGCTGGCGGTGCACCCGTTCCTCGCGAAGGTGACGAGCGAGGAGCTGCTGGCGGAGCTGGCGGCCAAGGAGGCGTTCGGGCGGTCGGCGGAGCCGTGGGAGGTCGCGAACGTGATCGTCTTCCTGGCCAGCGACTATTCCTCGTACATGACCGGCGAGGTGGTCTCGGTCTCCTCGCAGCATCCCTGACCGGCGCGACGCCTGGCGACCGACCAGTTGGTATGGCATGCTCCCAGAACATGACTCTGTTCTCCGTTGAAGGCAAGACCGTCGTCGTCACGGGCGGCTCGCGCGGCATCGGGCGCATGATCGCGGCCGGGTTCGTGGCCGCCGGCGCGGACGTGTACATCTCCGCCCGCAAGACGGCCGAGGTCGAGAAGACGGCCGCCGAGCTGGGCTGCCGGGCGGTGCCCGCCGACCTGTCCACGCCCGACGGGATCGACCGCCTGGTGTCGGCCGTGGCGGGGCCGCTGCACGTGCTGGTGAACAACGCCGGCGCCACCTGGGGCGCGCCGCTGGAGGAGTTCCCCGAGCACGCCTTCGACAAGCTCTGGAACATCAACGTCAAGGGCGTCTTCTACCTGACGCAGAAGTTCCTGCCGCAGCTGCGGCAGGCGGCCGGCGCCGACGACCCCGCGCGGGTGATCAACGTGGGCTCGGTGGACGGCATCAGGGTGCCGGCGCTGGAGAGCTACGCCTACTCCTCGACCAAGTCGGCCGTCCACATGCTGACCCGCCACCTCGCCCAGCGCCTGGCCAAGGAGCACATCACGGTGAACGCCATCGCCCCCGGGCCCTTCGACTCGAAGATGATGGCGTTCGCGCTCGACGACCCCGGCACCCGCGAGGCCGTCGCGCAGAGCGTGCCGCTCGGGCGCATCGGCCGGCCCGACGACATGGCGGGCGCGGCCATCTACCTGTCGTCGCGGGCGGGGGCCTACCTCACGGGGGCGGTCATCCCCGTGGACGGCGGCATCACCTGCTAGCCCAGCAGCTCGCGCAGCGCCGCCGCGAACCGCGCCGGAGCGGCGGGGTCGAGGTTGAGGAAGAAGTACGGCTCGGTCAGCTCCAGCTCGATCAGCACCGGCTCGCCGCCGGGTAGCCGGACCAGGTCGATCCTGGCATAGAGAAGGTCATGGGGTACGGCGGTGAGCACCTTCTCGGCGAGTTCGACCTGGTCCGGGGCTGGTGTGCGCAGCTCGGCCCGCTCGTTGTCCTCGGTGGTGGCACCGGGGGCGAGCATGGGGCTGCGGCGTACGGCGTGGCTGAAACGGCGGTTGAAGTAGAGCAGGGAGGTCTCGCCCTCCGACTCGACCATGTCGAGGTAGGGCTGGACCATCGGCGTGCGCCCCGCGGCCTCCAGCGCCGCGGCCAGCCGGGCGGCCTCGGCGCGGTCGGTGGTCCTGGTGGTGTCGCGGGCGCCGGCGGAGACGGCCGGCTTGACGACGTATTCCGGCCAGTGGGGCAGCTCTCGCGACGACCAGTGCGTGGGCACGATCGGCACGCCCAGCTCACGCAGGTAGGTCTTGTCGGTGTTGGCGT
Source organism: Nonomuraea sp. NPDC049504 (assembly GCF_040676845.1). NCBI lineage: Bacteria > Bacillati > Actinomycetota > Actinomycetes > Streptosporangiales > Streptosporangiaceae > Nonomuraea > Nonomuraea sp. NPDC049504. The sequence goes on along the minus strand of NZ_JBFAPT010000027.1, from coordinate 129,569 downwards.
CGATCACGGGGTACGGATTGAGCAGCCGCGTGACCGAGGCCACGCGCCGCGCCCACCCGACGAACTCCTCGCGCCTGTCCACGTAGTCCCAGACGCTGCGGACCACCACGGCGTCGTAGGCGCTCCAGTCGGCGTCAGGGTCGTCCCAGCGCTCGGCGCGCCCCTCGATGCCGGCCTCCCGCCAGGCCGCCAGCATCGGGGCGAGCTCGTCATCGGGCCCGTCAAACGTGGCATAAGCACAGATAGTCACGCAGGGATGCTAATACGCCGCGAGCCGGGCTATTTCCGGCCCGGCTCGCTGCGGTCGGGCCGCGCCGCGGTCCGGCGGTCGCGCGGCGCGGCCCTGGCTGTGCTAGTCGACCACGTCGTCCACGACGACGTCGCTGCCGTTGGTGCCCGTCACGGCGTTGCCGTTGACGTTGTTGAAGCTGGTGGCGCCACGACCGCCGCTGACGTTGACGTTGACGACGTTGCCGAAGTTGTTGCCCGACTGCGAGGAGCTGGCGTTACGGCTGGAGTTGCCCGCGTTGGTGTCGGCGTAGGCGGGGGCCGACAGCAGGGTGACGCCGGCGGCGGTGGCGGCGATGACACCGGTCACGCAGAGCTTCTTCATCATGATGTGTCCTTTCGAGGTGCTGTTTTCTCGGACGTCAGCCGGTCAGTAGAAGATGTAGGTCACCGTGATCCCGCCGTTGGTCGCGGTCGGGGCGATGCCGTTGATGTTGTTGACGTTGGTCGAGAGCCCGTCGCCGTCGTTGCCGGCGAGGACGTCTCCGAAGGCGTTTCCCGACTGGGCCGAGTCGGTGTTGGCACTCCGGTTGACGGCCCAGTTGCCACCCGCCCAGGGGCCTGCCCACCGGGCCCAGTCGTCGTCAGCGTGAGCGGGGGTTGCGAGTAGCGCTCCGCCGACGGCCGTTGCGAGCACGGCCGCGACGGTCCACACCCTTCTGATCACATCTGCTCCTTCGCCATCCGAGGGGGAAGCCCGCCGGGGACGGCGGCCACCGGGCCCGAAGGGCGCCGCCGGCCCCGTTGGGGCTTCCTTGACCTCAGGGGATCAAGGTCAGTGCGAGCATATAACCATGCGTGGTCGAATGGTAGCTAGGAGTGATCAGAACATTGTTCGGAGATTACGCTGACAAGGGGTGTCAGTGACCCGGGCTTACCGTCCGCGCATGATCTACGAACTGCGGCGCTACCGCATGCGCCCGGGACGGCGCGACACCCTGATCTCGCTGTTCGAGCGGGAGTTCATCGAAGGACAGGAGGCGGCGGGCATGCGGGTGCCCGGCTCCTTCCGCGAGGCCGGGGAGCCGGACACGTTCCCCTGGTTGCGGGCCTTTCCCTCCATGGAGGAGCGGCGCGCCTCGCTCGAAACCTTCTACGGCGGGCCGGTGTGGCAGGCCCACCGCGACGCCGCCAACGCCACCCTCGACGACTCCGACGACGTGCTGCTGCTGCGGCCCGTCGGGCCCGAGCCGCCCCTGTCCGAGCGCCCGCCCGCCGGCGCCACCGGCCTGCCGCCCGCCCTGTACGTCGCCACCGTCCACCACGTCGGGGCCGGCTTCGCCGGGATCTTCGCTCGCGAGGTCGCACCCGTGCTGGCCGAGGCGGGGGTGCCCGTCGTCGCGTGCTTCGAGAGCGAGCACGCCGAGAACACCTACCCGCGGCTGCCCGTACGGACCGGAGTGAACGTGTTCGTGTGGTTCGCCCGCTTCGACAGCCCGGAGAAGGAGCAGGAGGTGGACCTCCCGATGATCACCCCCCACCTCACCGCCCCTTCACTCCGCCTCAAACTCCACCCAACGGCCCGCTCAACCATGCGCTGACGTGGAGGGCCGATCGGGCCTCCCGGCCGGGGGCCCGGGCGCTGGTCGGGGGGCCGGGCGCTGGCCGGGAGGCGGGCGAATCAGATTGGTTGGCCGTAGACGGGTTCTGGAGGTGGGGCCGTGGTCAGGAGGTCGGTGACTACCGGGCCGACGTCCGCCGGGTCCCAGCGGGCGTCGCGGTCCACCTTCGGGCCGTGACGCCAGCCCGTCGCCAGCGCGATCGTCCCGCCCTCCACCTCGAACACCCGGCCCGTCACGTGCGCCGACTCCTCCGAGCCGAGCCAGACGACCAGCGGGGAGACGTTCGCGGGGTCCATGGGGTCGAAGCCGGACACGGGGCGGGCCATGGACTCCGCGAACACCTGCTCGGTCATCCTGGTACGCGCGGCGGGCGCGATCGCGTTGACCGTCACCCCGTACCGCGCCAGCTCGGCGGCGGCCACCAGGGTCAGCGCGGCGATGCCCGCCTTGGCCGCCGCGTAGTTGCCCTGCCCCACGCTGCCCATCAGGCCCGCGCCCGACGAGGTGTTGATCACCCGGCCGCTGACCCGGTCGCCCGCCTTGGCCCGCTCCCGCCAGTAAGCCGCCGCATGCCGCAACGGCGCCGCGTGCCCCTTGAGGTGGACGCGTACGACGTCGTCCCACTCCTGCTCGGTCATCGAGACCAGCATCCTGTCCCGTACGAAGCCGGCGTTGTTGACCAGCACGTCCAGCCGCCCGTACGCGCTGACGGCGGTCTTGACCAGCCGCGCCGCGCCGTCCCAGTCGGCGACGTCCTCGTTGCTGGGCACCGCCTGCCCGCCGAGGTCGCGGATCTCCTCCGCCACCGCCAGGGCGGGCCCCGCCGAGCCGCCCTCGCCGCCGGGCCCGGTGCCGAGATCGTTCACCACGACGCGAGCGCCCTGCCGGGCGAACTCCAGCGCGTGCTCCCTTCCGATGCCCCGACCGGCACCCGTCACGACCACCACGCGCCTGGCACAGATACCCACGCAGACCTCCCAAGAAGGATCAAGCACAAATACCAGCAAACGCCCCCAGAAACCACCCTCCGAGAGCAAGGCAGGGGGTAGGCGCCACCCCACGCGACTCCCCACAGGCGCGGAGCGAGCGCCCGCGGGCGGCTTCCCATAGGCGCGGAGGCAGCGCCCCCCGGGCGGCTTCCCATAGGCGGGGTGTGAGCGCCCTTCGAAGTAGGCGGTCAAGGTGGGGCGGTGGTGAGGAGGTGCCAGGCGGGGACTTCGCCGCCGCCGTCCACGCGGACTTCTGCGCCGGTCACGTAGCCCGGGGCGGCCAGCCATAGGCAGGCGGCGGCGACGTCCTCGGGGGTGGCCGGGCGGCCGGCCGGGATCGCGGAGGCGTCCACGTCGTGGCCGCCGTAGTGGGCCGCCGCGTCGGGGGTGGCGGCCAGGCCGACGACGACCGTGTTCACGCGGACGTGGGGCGCCCATTCCGCGGCCAGGCAGCGGGCCAGGTGGTGCAGCCCGGCCTTGGCGGCGCCGTACGCGGCGGTGCCCGGCGACGGCCTGGCCCCGCTGGCGCTGCCGATCATCACGACGGCCCCGCCCACGGCGGCGAGCAGCGGGTACGCGCGCTGCGCCACCAGCAGCGGGGCCGTCAGGTTGAGCTCGATGACCTTGGCGTGCAGGCGCGGCGAGGTGCCTACGAGCGGCGCGGGCGGCGACCCTCCGGCGTTGTTGACCACCACGTCGAGCCGCTCGAACCCGGAGATCAGCCGTTCCACGTCCTCAGGCACCCGCACGTCGGCCCGTACGAACCGAGGAGCCGGCAGCTCTCCCCCCAGATCCACGCACGGAGCCCGCGACCCTCCCACCGGACCCACATGAGGCGCCCGCGGATCTTCCCCTTTGTGTGCGGGAGAAGACCATGACCCTCCCCCAGCACCCGCACGAGGAGGCCGCGGGTCTTCCCCCGGGTCCACGCGAAGACCCCGCGATCTTCCCCTCGGATCCGCGCGGGGCGGCCTCGGGTCTCTCCCCGGATCTGCGCGAAGGGGCCGCGGATCTTCCTCTGGATCCGCGTGAGAGGGCTGCGGATCCGCGCGAGGGGGTCGCGGATCCGCATGAGGGGGTCGCGAGTCGTTTGCTGGGGGTGGGGTGCGGGCGCAGATGGTGACGGTGGCGCCGGCGGTTTGGAAGGCCTTGGCGATGCCGGCGCCGATGCCGCGGGTGCCGCCCGTCACCAGGACGTGCTTGCCCGCGTAGTCGTAAGAGACGGTCACGGGTGCTACCGTACCAAGCAAGCGTTAGGTGGAGGAGAGTGGATGGGGATCTCGCTGCTGGACGGGCCCGTCGCGGAGGTGGTCGTGGACGTGCCGCCGGTGAACGCGCTGGCCGTACGCCACTGGGAGGAGCTGGCGCGGGCCCTGCGCACGGCCGGCGACGACCCCGCGACCAGGGTGGTCGTGCTGCGGGCCGAGGGCCGCGGGTTCAACGCCGGGGTGGACATCAAGGAGATGCGCGACACCGACGGCTTCACCGCCCTGGTCGGGGCGAACCGCGCCTGCCACGCGGCCTTCGCCGCCGTCTACGAGTGCGCCGTCCCCGTGATCGCCGCCGTGCACGGCCACTGCCTGGGCGGCGGCATCGGGCTGGTGGGCAACGCGGATGTGGTGGTGGCCGGCGAGGACGCCTACTTCGGGCTGCCCGAGGTGGACAGGGGCGCACTCGGCGCCGCCACCCACCTGGCCAGGCTGGTGCCCGGCCATCTGATGCGGGCGATGGTCTACACGTGCAGGAACGCGACGGCGGCGCAGCTGCACGCGTTCGGGTCGGTGCTGGAGGTGGTGCCGCGCGACAAGCTGCGGGACGCCGCCATGGAGGTGGCCGGGCAGATCGCCGCCAAGGACCCGTACGTGATCCGCCGCGCCAAGGAGTCGCTCAACGGCATCGACCCGATCGACGTCAACCGCAGCTACCGCTTCGAGCAGGGCTTCACCTTCGAGCTGAACCTGATGGGCGTCGGCGACCGGCACCGGGAGCGGTTCGCGTGAGCAAGGTGATGACGGCCTCCGACGTGGCCGGCCAGGTGGAGAGCGGCATGACGGTCGGGATCGGCGGCTGGGGGTCACGGCGCAAGCCCATGGCGCTGGTGTCGGCCCTGCTCCGCTCCCCCGTACTCGACCTCACGATCGTCTCCTGCGGCGGCCCCGACGTCGGCATGCTCTGCGCGGCGGGGAAGGTGCGCAGGGTGGTGGCCCCGTTCGTCACGCTCGACACCATCCCCCTGGAGCCGCACTTCCGGCGGGCCAGGCAGCGCGGCGAGATCGCGTTCACCGAGTACGACGAGGGCATGTTCATGTTCGGCCTGCTGGCGGCGGCGCACCGGCTGCCGTTCCTGCCGACGCGGGCGGGGCTCGGCTCCGACGTGCTGCGGGTCAACCCGGAGCTGCGGACGGTCCGGTCGCCGTACGGGGACGGGGAGGAGCTGGTCGCGGTGCCCGCGCTGACCATGGACGTGGCCTTCGTCCACCTCAACAGGGCCGACGCGCGGGGCAACGCCCAGTACCTGGGGCCCGATCCGTACTTCGACGACCTCTACGCCAAGGCGGCGGCCCGGTGTTACGTCTCGTGCGAGCGGCTGGTGGACCCGGCCGACCTGCTCAAGGAGGGCCCGGTGCAGTCGTTGCTGATCAGCCGGTCGATGGTGGCGGGGGTGGTGGAGGCGCCGGGTGGTGCGGGGTTCACCTCGTGCGAGCCCGACTACGGGCGCGACGAGGCGGAGCAGCGGGTGTACGCCGAGACGTCTTGGGAGGACTACCGTGAGCGGCTCGGCTGAGATGACGACCACGACCCCGCCCGTGACGCGTGCTGACGTGTGCGTGGTGGCGTGCGCGGAGGCGTTCAGGGGTGACGGGGAGATCCTGGCGGCCGGGATCGGCGGGCCCGTCACGGTGCTGGCGGCGCGGCTGGCGCGGCTGACGTTCGAGCCCGACCTGCTCACCAGCGACGGCGTCTGCCTGCTCACCGGCGACGTGCCCGCGCTGGGGGCGGCGCCCGAGGTGGTGGAAGGGTGGCTGCCGTTCCGCGACCACCTGTGGCTGGTGCTGAACGGACGCCGGCACGTCATGCTCGGCGCGAGCCAGATCGACCGGTACGGCAACACGAACATCTCCTGCGTCGGCGACTGGGCGCGGCCCAAGGCGCAGCTCCTGGGGGTGCGCGGGGCGCCGGGCAACACGCGCTGCGACCCGACCAGCTATTGGATCCCCCGGCACGGGCGGCGGGTGTTCGTGCCCGAGGTGGACATGGTGAGCGGCATCGGCACCGACCGGGGCGCGTACGAGCTGCGCCGCGTCGTGACGAACCTCGCCGTCCTCGACTTCTCCGGCCCTGGCGGGACGATGCGGCTGGTGTCGGCGCATCCTGGCGTGAGCGTGGCCGACGTGGTGGCGGCGACGGGGTTCGAGCTGGCCGGGGCCGACGGGGACGTGCCGCGTACGCGGGAGCCGACCGCCGAGGAGCTGCGGGTGCTCGGCCGCCTCGACCCCGGCCGGCTGCGCGACCGCGAGGTGCCGGTGTGAGGACCGCGCTGACCTCGCTCGTCGGCTGCCGGTACCCCATCGTGCAGACCGGCATGGGGTACGTCGCGGGCGCCCGGCTCGCCGCCGCCACGTCGCGAGCCGGTGGGCTCGGCGTCATCGGGGCGGCCACCATGTCGGTGCCCGAGATGACGGCGGCGATCAGGCGGGTGAAGGAGCGTACCGACGCGCCCTTCGGCGTGAACCTGCGCGCCGACGCCGACGACGCGGCCGAACGGGTGGAGGTGCTGGTCAGGGAGGGGGTGCGGGTGGCGTCTTTCGCGCTGGCGCCGCGACCTGAGCTGATCTCCCGGCTCAAGGACGCCGGGGTCGTCGTCATCCCGTCCGTGGGGGCGCGGCGGCACGCCGAGAAGGTGGCGGGGTGGGGGGCGGACGCGGTCATCGTGCAGGGCGGCGAGGGCGGCGGGCACACCGGGCCCCTCGCGACCACGCTGCTGCTGCCGCAGGTGGCGGACGCGGTGGACATCCCGGTCGTCGCGGCCGGCGGGTTCTTCGACGGGCGAGGGCTGGTGGCGGCGCTCGCGTACGGGGCCTGCGGGATCGCCATGGGCACCCGCTTCCTGCTGACCAGCGACTCGCCGGTGCCCGACGAGGTGAAGCGGGTCTACCTGACGGCCCGGGAGACCGTGGTGACCAGGAACGTGGACGGGGTCCCGCACCGGGTCCTGCACACGCCGTTCGTGGCCTCCCTCGATCGGTCGCGGCTCGTGCGGGCGGTGGTCAACGCGGCGCGCTTCAAGCGGCTCTCGGGGCTGTCGTGGGGGTCGCTGCTGCGCGAGGGGCGGCGGATGCGGCGCGGGCGGGAACTGACGTGGGCCCAGGTGCTCCAGGCCGCCAACACGCCGGTGCTGCTGCGGGCGGCCATGGTCGAGGGGCGGGCGGACCTGGGGGTGATGGCGTCGGGGCAGGTGGTCTCGGTGCTGGACGACCTGCCGTCGTGCCAGGAGCTGATCGAACGCATCATGGCAGAGGCCAAAACCACCCTCGCCCGTCTCCCGTGACCGAAGCGAAAAAGGACCCACCGCACTTCGGCACAGGTCCCTTTGGGACGAAGGGGGGAGGCGCTGGTCGTCGCAGGATGGGGACTCGCCGCACTTCGCCACAGGTCCCAGGCGCTGGCTGTTGGAGGGTGGGGACTCGCCGCGCAGGAGGAGGGGGCCCTCTGCTCTCCTTTCCTCTCGGGGCCTCTGCTCAGAGGACGGTGATGCCGCGGGCGGCGAGGATGGCGGCGGCCTGCGACTGGGTGATGATGGCGCCGGAGAAGGCGCGGAGTTTGGTGTCGTCCGGTTCGCCGAGGTCGGCGCCTCTCAGGTCGGCCTTCGCGAACTTGGTGCTCAGGAGGCGGGTGCCTCGGAGGCGGCAATCCACCAGGGTTGCCTCGGTGAAGTCGCAGCCTGACAGGTCGGCGTCGTCGAAGCGGACGCCTTCGATGGTCTCGCCGCGCAGTGAGCAGCCGCCGAGGTTGGCGAGGGTCAGGTTGCAGCGGGACAGCGTGAAACCGGTGCCGCGCGAGCCGGTGAGCATCGCGCCGATCATGCGGCAGCCGGCGAACGACGCGTCGGTCAGCAACGCCCCGCCGAACTGCGCGGAGGACAGGTCGACGTCGGTGAAGCGGGCGTCGATGAGGTCGGCGTCGGCGAACCGGATGCGCATCCCGCCCCCGCCGGTGAACACGGCCCCGTCGAGGTCGGCCTTGCGGAGGTCGGCGCCCTCCAGGACGCACGACTCGAAGCGGGCGCCGGCCAGCGGCGCGCCCCACAGGTCGGCCTCGGTGAGGTCGCACTCGCGGAAGACGTGGGCCTCGTCGGAGGAGAGCCGCTCGGCCAGCGCCTGGTGGGAGAGGTCCGCGCCGTCGAAGATCACCGTCAGAGGCTACCAGTCAGCACCTCGGCGGCGGCCTGTCCGCAGACCCTGGCGGACCCGTACGTGGCGATGTGCACGTCGCCCAGGTCGGAGCGTACGGGCAGCCCCATCTCGACCACGACGGCGTCGGGACGGGCCCCGAGCAGGTGCCGCAGCGCCTCGGCCTGCCAGGGGTGCCGGTGCGCGTCCCTGACGACCACGACCAGCGGGCGGTCGGCGGCGAGCACGAGCAGGCGGTCCAGCTCGGCCCCCGTGGCCGAGCCGGCGGTGAGGCGGGTGACGGTGGTGCCGGGCCGCAGGCGGGCGAGCGGCTCGCCGACGCCCCACGGGGTGCCCTTGTCGATGGCCAGGTTCATCTCGGGGGCCAGCTCGACGACGTGCGGCGCAGGTCCGATGGGCAGCACGGGCGCGGTGGAGTGGCGGGTGACGCGGACGGCACGGCGAGCCGCCTCCAAGCCGATCCCGCCGTCGGAATGGCGAGCCGCCTCCAAGCCGACCCCGCCGTCGGAATGGCGGGCCGCCTCAAGGCCCGTCCTGCCGTCGGAATGGCGGGGGGCCTCCAGGCCGGTCCCGCCGTCGGAGTGGCCCCGGCTGCCCGAGGAGGCGGCCCAGCCGGCCAGCTCGCGGACCCTTCGAGCGGCGTCGGCCAGCCGCTCCTCGGGCAGCAGTCCGGTGGTGACGGCGGTCGCGATCGCGTCGCGGACGCCGTCGGCGGTGGCCTCGTCGGCGTGCTCGCCGCCGACGCAGATGGCGTCGGCCCCGGCGGCCAGGGCTCGGGCAGAAGCGCCGCCGATCCCGTACGCCTCCGACACGGCCGCCATCTCGATGCCGTCGGTGATGATCAGCCCGTCGAACCCGAGCTCCTCGCGCAGCAGCCCGGTGAGCACCTTGGGGCTGAGCGTGGCGGGCCGCTCGGCGTCGTACGACGGCACGAGCAGGTGCCCGGTCATGATCACCTTGACGCCCTCGTCGATGGCCTCGCGGAACGGGTGCAGGGCGTCCTGGATCCCGCTCTCGGCGACGACGGGCACGCCGTGGTGGGAGTCGACGGTGGTGTCGCCGTGCCCGGGGAAGTGCTTGGCGGTGGCGGCCACCCCGGCGGACTGCAGGCCGCGGACGAACGCGCGGGTGTGCCGGGCGACCAGGGACGGGTCGGCGCCGAAGGCGCGCAGGCCGATGACGGGGTTGTCGGGGTTGGAGTTGACGTCGGCCGAGGGGGCGAAGTCGATGGTGATGCCGGCCCTGGCCAGGTCGTGGCCGAGGTCGCGGGCCAGGGCTTCGGTGAGCCGTACGTCGTCCACGACGCCGAGCGCGTACCCGCCGGGCCTGCTGCTGCCGGTGGCCACCTCCAGCCTGGTGACCTCGCCCGACTCCTCGTCGGTGCCGATGAGCACCGAGGGGTTCTCCGCGCGCAGCTCGGCGGTGAGCCGGGCGAGCTGGCCGGGGCCGGCGATGTTGCGGGAGAACAGCGCGACGCCGGCGAGCCCGGCGCCGAGCCGGCGGCGCAGCCAGTCGGGCGAGGTGCGGCCGGTGAAGCCGGGGAAGAGGACGGCGTCGGCGAGGCGAAGCAGGTCACCGCTGAGGGACATGCACCGCAATCTAATAGGAAAGTTTCCTATTTGCTAGAGGCATTTTCTGACGTCAACCCGCTCCCGTCGGTGCGGAACTCCGCCACCGTCCGCACGGGCGCGTCCCTGCGGTCCACGAAGTCCACGGCTCGGAAGGCCACCCGCAGCTCCCCTGGGTCAGCGACGCACGACAGGTAGCCGCGGCGGCCGTCGAAGAACTCGAGGTGCGGGTTCGCGGCCAGCACCGCGGGGCCGTCCGTGGCGGGCGGCCTGCTGCTGATCGACGAGCACACGAACTCCGCGCCCACCGTCGCCGAGCCGGGGTCGAGGAAGTCGGCCTTCAGCTCGCCCGCCCAGGCGTTGTGCACGTCGCCGCTGACCACCACCAGGCCAGGGGCGCCCGCCGCCAGGATGCGGGCGCGCTCGGCCGGGTGGCCGTCCCACGAGTCCGTACGCAGATTGGGCGCCGGCCCCGGCACGAACCGGCGGGCGAAGAACAGCGGCTGCACCAGCACCCGCCACCGCACCGGCGAGCCGCGCAGCCGGTCGAGCAGCCACGCCTCCTGCGCCGCCCCGAGCATGGTGGTGGCGTCCCGGTGCTGGCGGGTGTCGAGCACCATGAAGTCGGCGACCGTCCCGTACGTCCGCCTGCGGTACATCTGCAGCCCGCCGCCCTGCGGCCGCACCCTGATGGGCTGGTTCTCGTAGTACGCCTGATAGGCCACCTCCCGCCGGCGCAGGAACCCCGCGGACCCGTCACCCCGGCCCCGGTAGTTGTCGAGCACCTCGTGGTCGTCCCAGGTGGGGACCCAGGGCGCGGCGGCGTGGGCGGCCCGCAGGTCGGGGTCGGTGCGGTAGCGGGCGTAGCGCAGGCGGTACTCGCGCAGGGTGTCGGCCTCGCCGGGCAGCGGGCCCAGCGCGCGGACGACGGCGGCCGACTGCGGCGACTCGTAGATGTAGTCGCCGACGTGGAAGATCACGTCCGGCCGCTCGGCGGCGAGGTGGCGGTAGGCGGTGTAGTAGCCGTGCTCCCAGCGCTGGCAGCAGGCGACCGCGAAGCGTACGGGACGGGTGGAGCCCGGGTCGTCGGCGGTCCTCGTGCGGCCCACGGGGCTCTGCTCGGCGCCGGCCCTGAACCGGTAGAAGTAGTCGGTGCCGGGCGCCAGCCCGGCCACCCTGACGTGCACGCTGTGCGCCCACGCCGGCAGCGCGTTGACGCGCCCCTGGCGCAGGCCCCTGGTGAAGCGCTCGTCCTCGGCGAGCTGCCAGTCCACCTCGACGGCCCTCGGCGGCATGCCGCCGGGCCGGGCGGGGTCGGTGGCGAGGGGATCGACGGCTAATCGGGTCCAGAGCAGCACGCCGTCGGGCATCGGCTCGCCGGAGGCGACGCCCAGCGTGAACGGGTCGGCCATGTCGTCATCCTGACTCCACGAGGCGTTCGACGACGGTGACGTTCGCCTGTCCCCCGCCCTCGCACATCACCTGCAGGCCGTACCTGCCGCCGGCGCGCTCCAGCTCGTGCAGCAGCTTGACGGCCAGCACCGCGCCGGTCGCGCCGAGGGGGTGCCCGAGCGCGATGGCGCCGCCGTTGGGGTTGACGCGGGCCGGGTCGGCGCCGGTCTCCTTGATCCAGGCCAGGACGACGGACGCGAACGCCTCGTTGATCTCGACGACGTCGAAGTCGCCGATCTCCATGCCGGTGACGCGCAGCGCGTGCGCGGTGGCGGGGATGGGGGCCGACAGCATCATGATCGGGTCGTCGCCGCGGGCCGACAGGTGGTGGACGCGGGCGCGCGGGGTCAGGCCGTGCTCGCGTACGGCTCGGGGCGAGGCGACGAGCAGGGCGGCGGCGCCGTCGGAGATCTGTGAGGCCAGCGCGGCGGTCAGGCGGCCGCCCTCGGTCAGGGGTTCGAGCGCGGCCATCTTGTCCAGGGTGGTGTCCCTGCGCGGGCCCTCGTCGGTGGTGACGCCCTCGTACGGGGCGATCTCGCGGCGGAAGCGACCGGCGTCGACGGCGTCCAGGGCGCGGCGGTGCGAGGCGTACGCGTACCGCTCCATCTCCTCGCGCGACAGCTCCCAGCGCTCGGCGATCATCTCGGCGCCGGCGAACTGGGAGACCTCGCGGGTGCCGTACCGCTCGGCCCAGCCCTTGGAGCCCGAGAACGGCGTCTCGTGCCCGAACGGCCGGCCCGCGAGCATGGCGGCGGAGATGGGCACCATGGACATGTTCTGCACGCCGCCCGCCACCACCAGGTCCGCGGTGCCGGACAGCACGGCCTGGGCGGCGAAGTGCAGCGCCTGCTGCGAGGAGCCGCACTGCCGGTCCACGGTGACCCCGGGCACCTGCTCCGGCAGGCCGGCCGCCAGCCAGCAGGTACGCGCGACGTCGCCCGCCTGCGGCCCGATCGTGTCCACGCAGCCGAGGATCACGTCGTCCACGGCCGCCGGGTCGGCGCCCGTGCGGGCCATCAGCTCCTTCAGCACGTGGGCCCCGAGGTCGGCGGGGTGGGCCGCGGACAGGCCGCCGTTCCTGCGCCCGACCGGGGTGCGGACGGCGCCGACGATGTACGCCTCGCTCATCTCCGCATCGTAGCAAGCGCTTGGTCTAGCCGGGAACGCCGTATGAGCTGGCACTGTTGTGTGAACAAGCGATTGTCTGAGGGCTCATAATGGTGACGTGACGACGCGAAAGAACTCCGGCACCACCACCGCCCCGGCGAAGCGCCAGCGCGCGACCTCATCGGGGTCCGCGTCAGAGCGCCGTGACCACCTCGTCAAGCTCGCCGCGGAGCTCTTCGCGCGCAAGGGCTTCCAGGCCACGACCGTACGCGAGATCGCCAACGAGGCCGGCATCCTCTCCGGCAGTCTTTACCACCACTTCGACTCCAAGGAGACGATCGTCGACGAGGTGCTGTCCACCTTCCTCGACGACCTGCTCGCCCGCTACCGCGCCGCGCTCGACTCGGGTCCCGACCCGCGCGCGGTGCTGGAGGAGATGGTCCGCATCGGCTTCGGCACGCTGGAGCCCCACCGCTCGGCCATCACCGTGATGCAGAACGACTGGAACTACCTGCGTCAGTTCGAGCGCTTCAACTACCTCGTCAAGGCCGAGGACGAGGTCGAGCAGATCTGGGTCTCGCAGATCAAGGCCGGGCAGGCGGCCGGGCTGCTGCGGGCCGACGTCGACCCCAAGCTGACCTACCGGATGATCCGCGACACGATCTGGGTGGCGGTGCGCTGGTTCCGTCCAGGCGGCAGGCTCAACACGGCCGGGCTGGCCGAGCACTACATCACCGTGCTCTTCGACGGCATCGCCACGGGCGACCGCACCACGCACAAAGGATGAGCCTCGGTAAGGCGGTGCGGCTGGCACTGCAGGACGTGGCCGAGCCCGGCAAGGCCGAGACCATGCGGGCCTACATGAAGTCGGAGATGCCGTTCCTCGGCGTGAAGGCGGTGCCCAGGCGGTCGGTGCTGCGGGTGGTGTTCGGCGAGCACCGGCTGGAGAGCGCGCCCGAGTGGCGGCGCGCGGTGCTGTCGCTGTGGCGGGAGGCCGAATACCGCGAGGAGCGCTACGCCGCCATCGAGCTGTCCGGCCACCACCTCTATCGCGACTACCAGACCCTCTACACGGTCCCCATGTACGAGGAGATGATCGTCACCGGCGCCTGGTGGGACCTGGTCGACGAGCTGGCCACGCACCGCATGGGCCACCTGCTCGCCACCTACCCCGACTCCATGCGCCCGATGATGCTCGAGTGGGCCCACGACGCCGACCTGTGGAAGCGGCGCACGGCCATCCTGTGCCAGAACCGCTTCAAGGAGCGCACCGACACGGCGCTGCTCTACGCGTGCATCGAGCCGAGCCTGTCCGACAACGAGTTCTTCGCCCGTAAGGCGATCGGCTGGGCGTTACGCGAATACGCCAAGGTCAACCCCGCCGAGGTCGTCCGCTATGTCCGGGCGAAGGGCCTGACGGGGCTCAGCAAGCGCGAGGCGCTGAAGAACGTGCCCGCCTCCTAGCGGGTCCACAGCGCGTCCTGCACGGCCTGGACGAGGGCCATCAGCTCAGGGGTGACCCGCTCCCTCGACCAGGCCAGCGCGTACGTGATGCGCAGCCCGCCCGCCTCCAGCGGCACGAACCGCACGTCGTCGCGCCGGACCGTGCGCACCAGCAGGTGCGGGATGGGCAGCAGCCCGGCGCCGGCCGCCACCAGGTCGAGCGCGGCGGCGAAGTCGTCGTCGGCCACCAGCCGCGGCCTGCCCGGCAGCCCCTGCCACGGGCGGCTCGCCGGGGTCAGCAGCACCTCGCCGCCCAGGTCGGTGGCGCTCGCCCGTGGCCGCGCGGCCAGCCGGTGCCCGTCGGGCACGGCCAGGTGGTCCACCGTGACGTGGAACCTGGCCGCCGTGACGAACTGCGCGGGCGCCGGCGTCGCCAGGATCGCGGCCGACACCTCGTGATCGGCCAGCGCCTGTGCCGCGGCCGTCCGTCCCGCCGCGCGCAGCTCGACCCCGATGGACGGGGTGCGGCTCGCGAGCCGCCTGGCGATCCTGGCCGCCAGCGCGCCGACGAGCGGTGGATAAGCCAGGTGAATGGTCGGCCTGGCCAGCCTGGCCGCCTCGTCGCCGAACGCGCGTACCGACTCGATCACCTGCTCCGCGTACGCGAGCAGCGCCTTGCCCTGGGCGGTGAGCCGCACCTCGCGGGCGCTGCGCTCGAACAGCCTGGTGCCGGTGGCGCGTTCGAGCCGGGTGACGGCCTGGCTCATCGCCGGCTGGGACATCCCCAGGTCGGCCGCCGCGGCCGAGAAGCTCAGCCGCTCGGCCACCCGCGTGAAGCACTGGATCTCCCTGAGCATAAGCAGCACCAATACATGGTGCACGACGTGGCGGATGGTCGGCACGATGCGAGCGACCTGATCGTCCTTGCTGAGGGAGTCGAAACCCATGTCCCCAACCGCCGTCTTCCCCGCCTCCACGGTGCTCGGCTACCCGAGGATCGGGCCGCGCAGGGAGCTGAAGCGGGCGCTGGAGTCGTACTGGGCCGGGCGGTCCACCCGGGCCGAGCTCGACCGGGTGGGCGCCGAGCTGCGCGAGCGCACCTGGCGGCGGCTGGCCGAGCTGGGGCTCGACGGACTGCCGTCCAACACCTTCTCCCTGTACGACCACGTGCTGGACACGGCGGTGCTGCTGGGGGCGGTGCCGAAGCGGTATCGCGACGCGGCGGACCCCTATTTCGCGATGGCCAGGGGCACCGAGGAGCTGGCGCCGCTGCGGATGACCAAGTGGTTCGACACGAACTACCACTACATCGTGCCGGAGATCGGGCCTGAGACGGTGTTCGAGCTGGACGCGGCCAAACCCCTCGGCGAGGTGCGCGAGGCGCGGGCCCTGGGGTACGAGACGCGGCCCGTGGTGGTGGGGCCGGTCACCTTCCTGCTGCTGGGCGGGGCGCTGGACCGGCTCGACGACGTGCTCGGGCCCTACGAGGAGCTGCTGGCGGCGCTCGCCGCCGAAGGGGTCGCCTGGGTGCAGCTCGACGAGCCCGCGCTGGTCGGTGACCGGACGCCTGAGGAGCTCGACGCGGTGCGACGGGCGTACGAGCGGCTGGGCGCCGTGACGGCGCGGCCCGCGCTGCTGGTGGCCGCACCCTACGGCGACCTCGGTGAGGCGCTGCCGGTGCTGGCCGGCACGCCCGTGGAGGCCGTCGGGCTCGACCTGGTACGCGGCGGCGTCCCCGCCGTCGATCTGACCGGCAAGACCGTGGTCGCCGGGGTGGTGTCGGGGCGCGACGTGTGGCGGACCTCGCAGGAGCGCGCGCTGGCGACCCTCGCGGCCGTCCGAGCCTCCCGGGTCACCGTCTCCACCTCGTGCTCCCTGCTGCACGTCCCCTACACGCTGGCCGCCGAGCCCGGCCTGGACCCGGCGCTGAAGGAGCGGCTGGCCTTCGCCGAGGAGAAGGTGGCCGAGGTGGTGGCACTCGCCGCGGCGGACCGCCCGGCCGCCGGGCGCATCCCTGAGGTGTCCGTGCCGCCGGCCGCTCCTGTGGCGCTGGAGGAGCGCGGGCCGTATGCGGTACGGGCCGCCGCGCAGCTCACGTTGCCGCCCCTGCCGACCACCACGATCGGCTCGTTCCCGCAGACCGGCGAGCTGCGCGCGGCCCGCGCGGCGGTGGTGGCCGGGACGCTGCCGCAGGCGGACTACGAGCAGCGGGTCGAGGCCGAGATCGAGCGGGTGATCCGGCTGCAGGAACGGCTCGGGCTCGACGTCCTCGTGCACGGCGAGCCGGAGCGCAACGACATGGTGCAGTACTTCGCCGAGCACCTCGACGGGTTCGCGGTCACCGGGAACGGCTGGGTGCAGTCGTACGGGTCGCGCTGCACCCGGCCGCCGATCCTGCACGGCGACGTCACCAGGCCCGCCCCGATCACCGTGCGGTGGGCCACCTACGCGCAGTCGCTGACGGACCGGCCGGTCAAGGGCATGCTCACCGGGCCCGTCACGATCGTGGCCTGGTCGTTCGTCCGTGACGACCTGCCGCTGCGCGACGTGGTGTTCCAGGTGGCCGACGCGATCAGGGACGAGGTGCGCGACCTGGAGGCGGCCGGCGTGCGGATCATCCAGGTGGACGAACCGGCCCTGCGCGAGCTGCTGCCGCTGCGCCGCGCTGCCCAGTCCGACTATCTGGAGTGGGCGGTGGCGGCGTACCGGCGAGCCACGTCGGGAGCGAGCGACCACACCCAGATCCACACCCACCTGTGCTACTCCGACGCCGACCAGATCCTCGCCGCCATCGACGGCCTGGACGCCGACGTCACCACCATCGAGTCCGCCCGCTCCGGCGGGCGCATCCTCGGCTCCGTCCCAGGGTTCGGGCGCGGGCTCGGCCCCGGCGTGTACGACATCCACTCGCCCCGCGTCCCCGCCGTGGACGAGGTCGAGGCCCTCCTGCGCCGGACTGTCGAGGCGCTCCCGGTCGAGCGGGTGTGGGTCAACCCGGACTGCGGCCTGAAGACGAGGACGTACGAGGAGGTGGAGGCGTCGCTGACCAACGTGATCACCGCCACCCGCCGCCTCCGCGCGGAGCTCTAGGGGGCGGTGGTGAAGGCGGCGTGGCGGGAGGCGGCTTCCGGCTCGGTGAGCAGCGGGCGGGCGGCGAGCCAGGCCGCCGCCCCCGCGCCGTCCCTGGCCGTCGCGACCCGTTCACCGGCCAGCAGCTCCGTGACCGCGTCACGCACGGGCCCGTCGTTGGTCAGTACGCTGCCCGCGAGCACCACGGGCCCGGACACGTGCACCCGCCGCAGCGTGTCCACCAGATGCCCGGCCGCCCGCCCGACGATCCCCTCCGCCACCGGGTCGCCGGCCGCGGCGGCCTTGCTGACCAGTGCCGCCAGGGCGGCCAGCCCCATGTGATCGGTCTGCGCCACCCGCACGACCCGATCGGCGATGGCACGCGGGGTCTCGGGCCGCTCCTGGCCGAGGACGTGGGTGAGGACCAGGTCGGTCAGGATGTCATCCCGGGCCGGCAGGCGGCCGCGGTCGAGGGACGCGACGACCGCCTTGGCGGCCTCGCGGCCGATCCAGAAGCCGGAGCCCTGGTCGCCGAGCAGCCAGCCGAGCCCGTCCGCGATCCGCGCCACCTCGAAACCGGCCACCCGGGTGGCGACCGCGCCCGTGCCTGACAGCAGCAGCGAGCCGTCGGGCTCGGCGGAGCCGGCGGCGTAGGCGATGGTCACGTCCCGGACGTAGACAGGCGGCTGAGGGATGCCGTGAGCGGCCCAGAGCGCGGCCAGCTCGGGCACCATCGCGGCGGTGTGCCCCGCGACACCCGCCAGTGAGGCGGCGACGCGGCTCCCGTCGAGGGAGTCCAGCGCCTCCTTCAGCGCGGCGCCGATCGCCGCGACGGCCTTGGCGAGCCCGTGGGCGGTGGGGTTGCCGGCGGCGGCCCGCGCGTACCCCACCCTCCGGCCGTCGAGCGCGTGCACGGACACCCGCGTGGAGGTGGCGCCGGCATCGACACCGACCACTAGCGATTCAGTCACGGAACGAGTCTGGGGGTTGACGCGACCGGTAAGCAAGAATAATTTTCGCCAGAAGACCGGGTATTCGGAAGGAATATTCGTGACTTCAGGAGCGCTCGGGCGCGTCGAAACAGAACTACCCGGCTTGCCGGAGGCTCTACGCAGGGTCGGCGAGGTGATCCTCGGCGATCCGGCCGAGGCCGCGCGCTCGACCATCATCGCGCTGGCCGAACGCGCCGGCAGCTCGCCCGCGACCGTGACCAGGTTCTGCCGGGCCTTCGGGTTCTCCGGCTACGCCGAGCTGCGGGTCGCGCTGGCCACCGAGACCGGCCGCGCCGCGCAGGCCGGCTGGGGCGCGGGCGTCGGCCACGAGATCGGCCCCGACGACCCGCTCGACGCGGCCATCGAGGTGATGGCCGCCGCCGACACCCGGCTCATCCAGGACACCGCGGCCCAGCTCGACCTCGACGTGGTGGGCCGGGTGGCCGCCGCGATCGTGGCCGCGCCGCGCGTGCTCCTGGTCGGCGTCTCCACCAGCGGGAACGTCGCCACCATGCTCGAAGGGCGGCTGCGCCGCATCGGCATCCCGGTCTGGAGCGCGGGCGACGCCCACGTGGCGCTGTCGGAGGCGGCGCTGATGAAGGCGGGCGACGTGGCCATCGGGATCAGCCACCGCGGGCGTACCAGGGAGGTCATGGAGGCGCTCGCCGAGGCGGGCGGCCACGGCGCGCTGACCGTCGCCGTCACCTCCTTCGCCCGCTCCCCCCTCGCAGAGCTGGCCGACCTGGTGCTGACCACCGCGAGCAGGGAGACCACGTTCAGGCTGGGCGGGCTCGCGGCCGTGCACTCGCAGCTCTTCGTGCTGGACGCGGTGTACGTGGCGGTCGCGCAGCTCACGTACGAGCGGACGAACGAGGCGTTCGAACGCACGATCAGGGCCGTCGAGGGCCACCGGGTGGAGAGAGGCTGAATGACGCTCCCCGCGCGAGGCCGCCCGCGGCGGCGTCCTGGCCCACCCTCAGGCGATCACCCAAGCCTCGTCCACCGGACGGGGCTCCACCACAGCGGACCATGAAAGGTCAGGAATAGCCACCATGCCTCACACCCCCCGTATCAGCAGGCGCGAACTCCTCCGCGGCGCGGCGCTCGTGCCCGTGGCGGGCGCGCTGGCCGCCTGCGCCACCCCGGCCGCCCAGCCGGCGCAGTCCAGCTCGGCCGCCCCCGCGGCGACCAGCGCGGCGAACCCGTTCGGCGTGGCCAACGACAAGCCGCTGGAGGTGTGGATCTTCGACGGCGGCTTCGGCCAGGAGTACGCCACGAACATCCATCAGCCGCTGTTCAAGTCGAAGTATCCGAGCGTGGAGATCAAGCACAACTCCACCAAGGAGATCACCAAGATCCTGCAGCCGCGCTTCGCCGGCGGCAACCCGCCCGAGGTCATCGACAACTCGGGCGCGAACTTCATGGACTTCGGCGCGCTCTCCCAGGACGGCCAGCTCCAGGACCTGACCCCGCTGCTCGACGCGCCGAGCTGGGATGACCCGAACGTCAAGGTCCGCGACACCATCGACCAGTCGGTCATCGACATCGGCATGTACGACGGCAAGTTCAGCGTGCTGGGCTACGTCAACTACATCCACGGCATCTGGTACTCGCAGAAGGTCTTCAGGGAGAACGAGTGGGAGGTGCCGAAGACCTGGGACGCGTTCCTCGCGCTGTGCGAGACCATCAAGAAGTCCGGCAAGATGGCGCCCTTCACCTACGCCGGCAAGTTCCCCCAATACCTGTACGAGCCGCTGCTCACCATGGCCGCCAAGATCGGCGGCAACGAGGTGCTGGTGAACATCGACAACCTGGAGGACGGCGCCTGGACGACGGAGGCCATGAAGACCGCCGCCGCGGCCTGGGCCGAGGTGGGCGCAAAATACCTCATGCAGGGCACGACCGGCCTCGACCACGTACAGACGCAGACCGCCCAGAACAAGTACAAGGTGGCCATGCTGCCGTCCGGCTCGTGGCTGGAGAACGAGCAGAAGACCACCACGCCGGACGACTTCGAGTACGGCATGTTCCCCATCCCCGACGTCACCGGCTCCGACAAGCTGCCGTACGGCACCCTGCACACCCAGCCGGGCGAGAACTTCATCGTCTCCTCGCGCAGCGCGCACCCGCAGGCGGGCCTGGAGTACCTGCGGGCCATGCTGTCGAAGAAGGCCGCCGGTGACTTCAGCGCGCTCGTCCGCACGATGACCGTGGTCAAGGGCGCCACCGAGGGCCGCGACATCTCCCCCGGCGTCACCAGCGCCTCGAAGGCGGTCGCGGACGCCGGCGACAACACCGTCTACTACCGCTGGTTCAACTGGTACGGCCCGCTCAAGGACGAGGCCATCGCCGCCACCGGCGAGCTGATGTCCGGCAACCTCACCGCCGACAAGTACCTCGAGCGCATCCAGAAGAAGGCCGACGAGATCAAGAACGACTCCTCGATCAAGAAGTACAAGCGCTGATGACCTTCAACAGGTATCGCCGCGGGCTGTTCATCACCTCGTTCCTGGCAGCCCCGGTGATTCTCTACCTGGTGTACGTGATCGCCCCGTACGTCCAGGCGTTCTACATCGCGATGACGGACTGGCGCGGCGTGACGGCCACGCCGCGCTTCATCGGCCTGGAGAACTTCCAGCGGCTGTTCGCCGACACCGCGTTCTGGAAGGCGGTCACCCACAACGCGGCCCTGCTCGTGCTGCTGCCGCTGATCACGATCGTGATCGCGCTGTTCTTCGCGTTCCTGCTGAACGTGGGCGGCCGGCAGGGCACGTCGGGCATCCGCGGCTCGAAGTTCTACCGGGTGGTCTTCTTCTTCCCGCAGGTGCTGGCCGTGGCCGTGGTCGCGGTGCTGTTCCAGCAGGTGTTCCGGCCCGACGGCAGCGGCATGCTGAACGGGCCGCTGATGGCGCTCGGGCTCGAACCCGTCGGGTTCCTGTCCGACCCTGACGTGGCGTTCTGGTCGGTGCTGAGCGTCATGGTGTGGCAGGCGGTCGGCTTCTACGTCGTGCTGTTCTCCGCCGGCCTCGCCGGCATCCCGAAGGACATGTTCGAGGCGGCGCAGATCGACGGGGCGAGCCGGATCAGCCTGTTCTTCCGCATCACGCTGCCGCTGCTGTGGGACACCGTGCAGGTCGCCTGGGTCTATCTCGGCATCCTCGCCCTCGACGTGTTCGCCATCGTCTGGGTGATGACCCTGCAGCACGGCGGCCCCGACCGCTCGACGACGGTCATGGCCGCCGAGATCTACCGCAACGCCTTCGAGTACTTCCGCTTCGGCTATGCCTCGGCTCTGGGCGTGGTGATGTTCTTCTTCACGGTCGGCTTCGCGATCTTGTCGCTGCGCCTGTCCCGGCGCGAACGAATCGAGTACTAGGTGACGACGATGACCTCGTGGACCGCGGCCAACTCGCGCAAGCTCGCGCGCGCCGAGCGCAGGAACCGGCTGGGGCCGCTCGGGATGCTGACGCACCTGGCCCTGCTGATCTGGACGCTGCTCGTGATGGTCCCGATCGTGTGGACGTTCCTCGCCTCGGTCAAGAGCGAGGACGAGATCTTCGGCGACGCCTGGTCGCTGCCCGCCTCGCTGCGCTGGGACAACTTCGCGCGGGCCTGGGAGCAGGCGCACATCGGGCAGTACATGCTCAACAGCGTCATCGTCGTGTCGTTCAGTACGTTCGGGACGATGCTCATCGGGTCGATGGCGGCGTACGTGCTGGCCCGGTATCCCTTCCGCGGGAACCGGGCCATCTACCTGCTGTTCGTCTCGGGGCTGGCGTTCCCCGTCTATCTGGCGCTGACGCCGCTGTTCTTCGTCGTGCAGAACATGGGCAACCTCCCCCTGATCGGGCCGTTCATCGGCCTGAACACGCACGCGGGGGTGGTGCTGGTCTACATCGCGTACTCGATGCCCTTCACGGTCTTCTTCCTGTCGGCGTTCTTCAGGACGCTGCCGACCGCCGTGGGCGAGGCCGCGATGGTGGACGGGGCCTCGCACACCCGGGTCTTCTTCCAGATCATGCTGCCGATGGCCCGGCCAGGGATCATCAGCATCACGATCTTCAACATCCTGGGCCAGTGGAACCAGTACCAGCTCCCGCTCATCCTGCTGCAGGAGCGCGACAAGTGGGTCCTGACCATGGGCATCGCCGACATCTCCACGGCTGCCGGCTACGACCAGGACTGGTCCGCCCTCTTCGCCGCCCTGACTTTGGCCATCCTCCCGATGCTGATCGTCTACACGGCCTTCCAGCGCCAGATCCAGTCCGGCCTCACTTCAGGAGCACTGAAGTAAGCGGATGTTCCCCCGCGGGTGCGAGCTCGCGCGGCCAGGCGGACGGGTCGGCCACGCGGACGCCGCGCGGGGGAGTCTCGACCGCCCAGCCCTGGCGTACCAGGAGGGCGACGGCCTGGCGGGCGGTGACCCGGGCGACGCCGTAATGTCGCGACAGCGTGCCGGCGTCGGGGACCGCGCGGCCCGGCCGCAGCTCGCCGCGGGTGATGCGGGCCGCGACCGCCGCCGCGATCGGCACGTACAGCGCCCTGCTCGGCTTCACCCTGGGCACCCCCGCAGGACCGACGAACGTGCCCTCGCCGCGTACGGTGTGGGCCAGGCCGCGCCTGCGCAGCTCGCGGGCCGCGTTGCGGGCGGTCGTGCGCCCGATGCCGAACTCCTCCTCCAGCGCCGCCTCGCTCGGCAGCGCGTCGCCGACCCCGAACTCCCCGCCCGCGATCCGCTCGCGCAGCACCTCGGCCACCTGGACGTAGAGGGGGACGGGACCGTCACGGTCGAGCATGCTCGTATCGTAGACGTCTGCCTACGGGCGGACAGGCATGATCAGTCCTTCGGCCACTTCTCCTCGGGTGACACATAGCTGCCCCGCTGCGGCACGGTGTAGATCCAGCCCTGCTCGCGCAACAGCGCCATCGCCCTGCGGACGGTCTCGCGCGCCACGTCGTGCTCCTTCACGAGCGCCGTCTCGCCGGGGATGGGCCGCCTTGGGCGGTATTTCCCCGCTTTGATGTCGCCCGCTATCTCCGTGGCGATCTGCTGGTAGAGCGGCACTTTGCGCTTCTTGCGCGGCCCGCCCGCCGGCGGTCCGACGAAGGCGCCCTCCCCTTGGACGGTGTAGATGAGCCCTTCCTCACGCAGTACGTGGATCGCGCGCCGGGCCGTCGTCCTGGCGACGCCGAACTCGTACTGGATGTCCGCCTCGCTCGGCACCGGGTCGCCCGCCGACAGATTCGCCAGCCGCTCTCTGAGGATGTTGGCGATCTGGATGTAGACGTGCGTGTCGCCTTCGTAGTCGAGCACGTAGGCAACATAGGCCAACGCGGGCAAGAGTGCCCATATCACTCTGTCTATCTAGACAGATTTTCCTGTGCAACCAGACAAGAGCAGACGACCAGAGCTATGGTTCATGCATGACGATCTGCCCCATCCCAGATGACGACAGGTGTCTGTCGACGCACCTCCCGCCCGCCAACCCCGACTACAAGAAGCTGGCGTGGACCCCCATCCGGCCGATGGGCCACTCCATCCGCGTACGCGACTTCACCTGCCCGTACCAGTCGATCAGCTACGAGCTGTGCGACTACGGCGGCGAGAGCTTCATCCGCAGGACCCGTAGGCACGGCGACGCCTGCTTCGTCGACGAGGCCGCCCGTGGCCGCCGCGCCATCACCACGGCGATCTGGGAGCAGCTACGCTCCGGCGACGCCAGGTGACGGCGCTCCCCCGATGAAGGCCTGGCTGTATTGACCCGCAGCATCGTCCACACGAGCGATCGGTGGGTGACCGCCGAGTGCGGTGGGGCATCGATGGCGATCGTAGGAGGGCAGGAAGTCTTGCGGAGCGGAGGTGGGTTCGTCGTCAGGGCAAGCCTGGGCGATGCGGGCGCCGACCCCTCTGACGGTACGTCCGCCGTGCGGTTCGAGGTTGAGCTGACCCTTGAGGGTGTCGTTGACGGACTCGATGAGCTGGCGGATCGGCTTGAGCAGTTCTTCGCCGGGGCGAGGGGTGCGGTTGCGGTAGGACGGGCTCAGCAAGCGGGCCTCGGAGTGGCTACCGAGCAGGCCCTGGGCGACGGCCAGGGTGAGCAGTTCGGCGTCGGTCAGCTGCGGCTTGCGTCCCG
Organism: Nonomuraea sp. NPDC049504; assembly: GCF_040676845.1. Taxonomy (NCBI): domain Bacteria; kingdom Bacillati; phylum Actinomycetota; class Actinomycetes; order Streptosporangiales; family Streptosporangiaceae; genus Nonomuraea; species Nonomuraea sp. NPDC049504. The sequence goes on along the minus strand of NZ_JBFAPT010000027.1, from coordinate 105,554 downwards.
GTCGTGGCTGATGTCCGAGCCAGTCGTCTAGCCTTTGACGGCGCCCGCTGTCATGCCGGTGCCGACGTTGCGTTGCAAGAACAGGAAGAGCAGCAGGGCAGGCAAGGCGAACAGGCTGGCGGCGGCCATGGTGGCGCCCCAGTCGGTGCCGAAGACGTCCCTGAAGGACGAGAGCCACACCGGCAGGGTGCGCTTGTCCTGGGCCTTGATGATCAGCACGTTCACGAACGCGAACTCGTTCCACGCGGTGATGAAGCCGAACAGGGAGGTCGCCATCAGGCCGGGTGCCAGCAGGGGGAAGACCACGCGGCGGAAGGCCGTCATGCGGCCGCACCCGTCCACCTGGGCGGCCTCCTCCAGCTCCGGCGGGATCGCGGCGAGGAAGCCGCGCAGCGTCACGATCGTGAAGGGGAGGGTGAACATGAAGTAGACGCCGGTCAGCATGGCGAGCGAGTCGAGCAGGTCGGTGTCGCGGGCGATGACGAACACCGGCACCAGCAGCGCCTCCCACGGCGCCATCTGCGCGGCGAAGACCGCCACCACGAACGGGCCGCGCCCGCGCCAGCGCATCCGCGCCACCGCGAAGGCCGCGAGCAGCGCCACCACGAGCGCGATCAGCACCGCGCCCACGGTCACCAGGAGGCTGTTGCGCCAGTACGTCCAGAACCCCGGCGCGTTGACCGCCGTGACGAAGTGGTCGAGCGTCGGGTTCGCGGGCCAGAAGGTGGGGCTGGCCGACTGGATGTCGCGGGTGGGCTTGAAGGCCGTCAGGAACATCCAGTAGACGGGGAAGATCGTGGTCAGGAGCACGGCGACGGCCGTGGTGTTGAGCAGGACTCTTCTCATGAGCGGACCATCCGGCGCAGGTTGCTGATCAGGGCGGCGGCGAGCACGAGCACCAGCAGGATGGCCACCGCGGAGCCGAGGTCGTAGCGGTGCAGCACGCGGGCGACCTTGAACGCGTAGACGGGCAGGGTGGTCGTGGCGTCGCCGGGGCCGCCCTGGCTGAGCACCCAGATCTGCGGGAAGCACTTGGCCACCCAGATGATCTCCAGTGAGGTGATGAGGGCGAACAGCGACCTGAGCATGGGGAAGGTGACGTGGCGGAACACCTGCCGGCCGGTGCCGCCGTCGATCCTGGCCGACTCGAACAGCTCACTGGGGATCGTGGTGAGGCCGGCGTACAGGGTGAGCGCGGCGAACGGCACCGACTGCCACACCACGAGCGCCACGAGCACGGCGAACGTGGCGGTGCCGTTCGCGAACCAGGTGTAGCCGGCGAACGAGTCGAAGCCGAGCGTGACCAGCAGCCAGTTGACGATGCCCAGCTCCGACTGGAACAACCACTGGAACACCGTGGTCGCCGCGATGATCGGCATGGCCCAGGCGAGGGCGAGCGCGCTCATCAGGGCGAGGCGCAGGCCGCGGCGCAGGTGCTGGAGCATGAGCGCGACGCCGGTGGCCAGGCCCACGATGAGCACGACGTTGATCACCGTCCACACCAGCGTGCGCAGCAGCACCTGCCAGAACTGCTCGCCGCCGAGCAGCTCGGCGTAGTTGTCCAGGCCGGCGAACGCGGCCCCGCCCCTGATCAGTTCCCCCATGCGGAAGTGCTGCAGGGAGATCAGCAGCGCTTTGAGCAGCGGGTAGAGCAGGAGGAAGGCCCCGCCCGCCACCGTGGGCGCGATGAGCAGGTAGGGCCAGTACGAGCGGCTCCTCGACCACATTCAGGATCCGCTGTTCAGGGTCGTGGTGATGGACTCGGAGACCTTCTTCGCCTCGGCCGCCGGGTCGCCGCCGGTGAGCACGGCGGTCATGTACTGCTTGATCACGGAGGTGGCCTCGACGGCGGCCCAGTTGGGGGTGTTGGGGGTGGCGCGGCCGCTGGCGGCCCCCTTGGCCATGGCCGCGGTGCCCTCGTCGCCGTCGAGCACGCCGGCCAGCGAGGTACGGTTCGGCACGAAGCTCATGGTCTTGGCCAGCTCGGTCTGGAACTGCTCCCCCGCCAGCGCCTTGACCACCTCGTACGCCTGCTCCTGATGCTGGGAGGCGGCCGGGATGACGAGGTCGGAGCCGCCGGTGAAGACGGTGCCCGGCTTGTCGGCCGTCTTGCCGGGGATGGTGAAGAAGCCGATCTTGTCCTTGAGCCCGGCGTCCACCTCCAGCACGCGGGCGGCGATGCCGGGCACGGCGATGATCTGGGCGACCTTGCCCTGCGCGAACACCTCGTGCTGCGGCGGGTTGGCCTCGTCGGCGTCCTTGGGGCCCTTGCCGAGCGCCTGGAGCCGCTTGTAGAAGTCCATGGCGGCGAGCGCCTGCGGGGTGTCGAGCGCGCCCTTCCACCGGCCGCCCTCCTGGACGGCGAGGTCGCCGCCCTCGTCCCAGACGAAGCCGGCGAGGGCGTACCAGGTCTGACCGGTCAGATAAATGCCCTGATTTCCGTCTTTGTTGAGCTTTGAGGTGATGTCCAGCCACTCGTCGCGGGTGGCAGGCGGCTCCTTGATGCCGGCCTTCTCGAACAGCTCCTTGTTGTAGACGACCACGCGGTTGGCGGCGTACCACGGGATGCCGTACTGCTTGCCGTCCACGTTGCCCGGCTGCGCCAGGCCCGGCAGCCAGTCCTCGCCCTTGAGGTCGGCCACCTTCGCGGTCAGGTCGGTCACGCCGCCGCTCGCGCTGTACTGGGCGACCTGGGTGTTGCCGACCTCGATCACGTCGGGGGCGTCGGTGCTGGCCAGGGCCGCGGTGACGCGCTCGCCGATGCCGTCCCACTGCTGGATCTGGATGTCGAGGTCCACGTCCTGGTGCGCGGTCTCGTACTCGGTCTCGAACTTCTTCAGCAGCTCCTGCGTGACGCTGCCGTCCATGATCCAGACGGTCAGCTTGGCGGGGGCGTCCGGCGTGGCCGCCTGCGGCTCCTGGGCCGTGCCGCACGCCCCGAGCGCGAACACGGCCGCGAGGGCCAGGATGCGGTTCTTCATCGAAGACCTCCGAGGAAACCCCCGCCTTCCGGCGAGGGAGGAATCGGACTCTTGCGAAGCAGGACAGGGGCAGGCGTCTCGCCGTCAGGCGAAACGCAGTTTCGAACAAATACACGATTCCTAGCCGTACCCGCGTCTAGGCGCTGGAAGGCCGCCGCGTCTCCTACGCGGAGCTCTCGGCGCAGCTGACGGAATGGAAACGCAGCGGCGAGTTCGACTTCCTGTCCGAGGTGTCGTCGGTAACCCTTCAGCAGGCGCTTCGCCACCTTCAGGCGGCCTTCGCCAACTTCTTCGCCAAGCGGGCCGGGTATCCGGCGTTCACGTCCCGCGAGAGGTCGCGGGCCTCGGCCGAGTACACCCGGAAGGTGGCGCGGATCCACGCCCGCATCGCCGACCGCAGGAGGGGCTTCCTGCACAAGGTCACCACTCGGCTCGTCCGTGAGAACCAAACGGTCGTGATCGAGGACCTGAACGTTCGCAACATGGTCCGCAACCATTCGCTGGCGCGCGCCATCTCGGATGCGGCCTGGCGCCAGATGCGGTCGATGCTGGAGTGCAAGGCCGCCTGGTACGGGCGCACCCTGGTGGCGGTGGACCGCTGGTTCCCCTCCTCCAAGCTGTGCTCGTCCTGCGGCGCCTTGCGGGAGGAGATGCCGCTGACCATCCGCGTGTGGGAGTGCGCCTGCGGCGCGGTCCACGACCGGGACGTCAACGCGGCCAAGAAGGTGCTCGCCGCCGGGCTGGCGGAGAGCTGAAACGCCTGTGGAGCCGGGGTAAGACCTCAACGAGAGTCCTCTCGGGCGGGCGATCGGCGGTGAAGCAGGAAGGCCCACGGGCGACCGTGGGACTCCCCCTTCTCAAGGGAGGGGGAGGATGTCAAGACGTTCCTTGTCCACTGGGGGGTGCCCCGCGCCCGCACCGGGCGGGCGCGGGGGCGTCGGTCACGGGTTGGGGACGGTGTCCTTGAAGGCGGTGCCCGCCGTCCGCAGCGCGGCGACGCGGGAGGTCACGGTGGCGGGCGCGACGACCTCGTTCGCGCTGAAGTAGACGTAGTCGACCTGCTGCCGGTACGTCCGCGTCCCGCTCGCGCCCTGAAGATCGATGAACCACTGGTTGAACATGATCCACATGGGCGTCTCGGGGTAGTGGTCGCCGCCGTGGTCGGCGAACAGGCGGCCGTCCACGTAGTACTTGATGCGGCCGCCGGAGACCTGGATGACCAGGTCGTGCCAGCCGGCGAAGCTGGTGCGCTCCTCGGTGTGGGTGTTCACGGCCAGCCAGGGGTCGTTCCTGTAGGTCTCCCAGCTGGTGGCGTAGAGGATGTTCGACGGCTCGCCCCAGCCGCCGTTCGGCAGGTACTCGAAGTCCAGCTCGCCGTAGTCGGGGTCGAGGTCGTAGCGCAGCGGGGTGATGGTGAAGAACGTCTGCACCACGTGCTCACCGTCGGGGCCGCTGGTGGGGGCGTCGCTGAAGCGCACGCGGGCGGCGTAGGTGCCCTCGCGGAACTTGCGCTGGGCGGTGGACAGCTCGGTCTGTACGGTGCCGCCGGCGGTGCCGTTCGTGGACGAGTCGAGCGTCAGCAGGCCGCCGGGGAACGAGACGGCCGACGGTGACCAGGTCGCGCCGGGCACTCCGGGGCCGCCCGACGCCGAGCGCACGGTCCAGCCGCGCTGGGCCAGCCGGGCGTCGGTCGAGCTCGTGTAGGTGAAGTCGTCGAACAGCTCACCGGTGGCGCCCGGGTCGGGATCGGGATCCGGGTCGGGGTCGGGCTCGGTGCCGGTGGGGGTGCCCCAGGCGAGCTGCCCGTCGACATGGACGGTGACCTTGTCCCAGTCGGCGTAGGAGGTGTTCGGCCCGTAGGAGTAGTCGTCGCTCTGCTGGAACGACTGCCAGTCCGCGCGGTAGAAGCGCAGCTGCATGTCGCTGGTGTTCTGGCCGGGGCTCAGGCTGCCGGAGGTGAAGCCGACCTCCAGGTACTGCTTGCCGCCCTCCTGCGGGGCGAACCTGCCGGTGATCGTGGAGCAGCCGACCACGGCCCAGGAGCAGGCGAAGCGGTAGGTCTCCGTACCGGTGAGGTAGTAGCGGATCTTGACCTGGCTGAGCGGGATCGTCGTCGTGCCGGTGTTGAACAGGCGCAGCCACGGCTCGGCCTGGGCGGTCGTGGCGCCGGGGGCGCCGGTGCGGTACTGGAGGCGGACGGCTTGGGCGGCGGCTGCGGGTGAGGCGATCAGGGTGACCGCGATGAGGACGGCGGGGAGGGCTAAGGAGACAAGACGTTTACCGAAATTTCGAGACATGGGGGGTGGGCTCCTTGCGGTTGTGCGGCTCCCGAGAGACGTGCGGACATGCTGAAGACAGGTCGTGGCGCCGATCCGGCGCCCGGAGTGATGGAGGGTCAGGCACCGCGGCCGGTGAGGGCCGGTCCGGTGAGGGCCGGTCGGGTCAGGCGCCGGGGCGGGCGGGGGGTCGGTCGGGGGTCAGGCGCCGCGGCGGATGCGGCCCGCGTACAGCGCCTCCAGGCGGAGGTTGCGCTCGTCGCCTTCGGGGACGTTCGCCGACAGGTAGACGGGCGGCACCTCGCCGGCTTCGAGCAGGTTGCGTACGGTCTGCGTGACCACGAGCTGGGCCAGCAGCGCGGAGGTGATCGTGGAGACGGCGCCGGTGGCGCCTCCGTCGGGCAGGGGCAGCACGGCGTCGCCGTAGGGCGCGTGGTTGTCCAGGACGACGTCGGCCAGGTCGGCGAGCTTGCGGCCCGAGGGGTGACGGGACGCGACGGCTTCGCTGTGAGTGCGCGAGGTGATCGCGATCAGGTCGTGACCGCGCTCCTTGACGAGGGTGGCGAGCTCGACGACGACGCCGTTCACGCCGGAGTTGGAGATGATGACGAACAGGTCCTGCTGCTGGACGGGGGCCAGGTCGAGGATCTGGCGGGCGACGGCGGGGTCGCGTTCGAGGTCGTAGCGGTCCAGCTCGGAGGCGGGGGCGTCGCCGTAACGGACGATGTCTCTGAGCGCGAGCCGGTTGGTGGGCACGAGGCCGCCCGCGCGCCCGGCGATCTCCATGGCCACGGCCTCGGAGTGGCCTGAGCCGAACGCCTGGATGACACCGCCGCCGGTCAGCGCCTTGGTGAACAGGTCGGCGGCGCGGGAGATCTCGGGGTCTTCGGGGATCGTCCGTACGAGGCGGGCGATGTGTTCCACGAAGTCCTGCGGATTGACAGTCATATATCCCCTTCTGGCAGGCGATGTCCGGCGACCGCGCGGACGGTCACGTCGAACGCCTGCTTCGTCCGTTCATAGGTGCGCTGCGCCACCGACACGTACACGACGTCCAGCACCAGCAGCTGCGAATGGATCGCGGCGAACCCCTCGGAGCGGAAGCTGGTCGCCCTGCTGGCCGTGGTGAGCACCAGCTCGGCCACCTCGGCGAGCGGCGAGCGCGGCTGCGAGGTGACGGCGACGGTGATCGCGCCGTGGCTGCCGGCCTCCGCCAGCACCTCGATGACCTCGCGCGTCCTGCCGCTGTGGGAGATGCCGATCGCCACGTCGCCCTGCCCGAGCAGCGCCGCGTCCGTCAGCGCGGCGTGCGCGTCGGACCTGCTCCACGTCGGTACGCGCATCCGCTGCAGCCGGTACTCCATCTCGCTGGCCACCGCGGCGCTGCTCGACACCCCGAACAGCAGCACCCGCCCCGCCCTGGCCACGGCCTGCGCGACCTTCTCGACCACGGCCAGGTCGAGCTGGTCGCGGGTCTCCTGGATGAGCCGGATGTCGTTTCCGGAGACCACGCCGAGCACGCGTTCGAGGCTGTCGTCGGGCAGGATCTCCTGGCCGATGTCGGTCTCCCACGTCTGCTGCGCCACCCGGCCCGACTCGGTGGCGATGGCCACCCGCAGCTCGGCGTACCCGGCGAAGCCGAGCGCCCGGCAGAAGCGGGTGATCGTGGCGGTGGACGTCCCGCTGCGCTCGGCGAGGTCGACGATGGTCAGCCGGACGGTCTCGCCCGGCGCCTCGAGGATGGCGTCCGCCACCTTGCGCAGCGCCTCGGGCAGGTCGGGCCGGTCGGCTCTGATGCGGTTGAGGAGGTCCACGCGGTGATAATTATGCTCACCACCCGCCTCCGTCAAGGCCATCGGGTGATAATTCTTGTCACCAGGTGAGCAGTGCGGCGCTTCCGTAGCTGCCGCCGAAGCCGGTCACGAGCGCGGTCCCGGCGCCCGCGCGCAGCTCGCGTACGGCCTGGGCCACGTTGTTCAGGCCGTGCACGTAGCCCTCCGACAGCAGGCCGCCGTGCGGGTTCACCCAGGCGTGCCGGCGCTCCAGCAGGTACGCCCCCAAGTCCCCCCGCTCGACCAGCCCGAAGTCCTCGAGCTGGCGGGGCACCAGCCACGAGTACGCGTCGTAGGGCAGCATCGCGTCCACGTCGCGCGGCTTCATGCCGGACGCCTCCCACAGCATGGGGGCCACGTACGCGGAGAAGATCGCCGTCACGTCGGCGGCGCGGTCCATCGCGGAGCAGCCCGGCCCTCCCCCGCGCACCACGGCCCGGACCCTGGGCCCGCCGAGTGCGCCGCTGACCAGCAGGGCGCAGGCGCCGTCGGTCTCCTGGCAGCAGTCGGCCGTGCGCAGGGGCGTGCAGACGTACGGGCGGGCGAGGTAGCCGTCGAGGGTGAGCGGCTCGCGGCGCAGCGCCCTGGGGTTGCCCGCGCCGTTCCGCCTGGACTGGTCGACGACGGCGTGCAGGTGCTCGGCGGTCAGGCCGGTGTCGTGCAGGTAGCGGGTGGCGGCCAGGGCGAACATCGGGATCGGGCCGGCCATCCCGTACGTGAACTCCTCCTGCGGCCCGGTGCTGACCGCGTTCATGCGCCTGCCTGAGCGGCCGTTGAGCGCCCGGTAGACCAGCACGTGGCGGGCCAGGCCCGCCTCGATGAGCAGCGCCGCGTCCCCCAGGATCGAAGCCGCCTGCGTACCGCCGCCCGCGATGTCGTTGTGCCAGCCGAGCCGCTCGATCCCGAGCGCCCTGGCGACCTGGACGACGGGCGCGGAGTCGTTCATGTGGTAGCTGAGCAGCGCGTCCACCTCGCGCGGCGCGACGCCCGCGTCCGCGCAGGCGGCCCGGCACGCCGCCGCGGCCAGCTCGCGCTCGCTCCGCCCCGACCGCCTGCTGAGCGCCGTCATCCCCACGCCCGCCACGGCCGCACGTCCCGCGAAGGGCCGCATCCACCCTCCTCCGCTCCGACCCAGGCCAGGCTAGCGCTTGCTTGGGACAGTGAAAAGAGATGACTGCGGAACTTCACGAAAGCTGTCCGGTCTTGTAATACGGAGGTGCGATCTACCGATAGCTCATCATCATCACGCCGAGGTGAGCGATGGATCTACGCTATGTCCGGTACGCCATGGCGATCGCGCGGGCGGGCAGCCTCCGACGGGCCGCCGCCGCCCTGCACATCGCTCAACCCACGCTGTCCGAGCAGCTCAGGGCACTGGAGAAGGAGATCGGGGTCGAGCTGTTCAGCCGCTCGTCGAGCGGGGTGCAGCTGACCGAGGCGGGCGAGGCGTTCCTGGCGCAGGCCACGGTCGCCCTCGACGCCTTCGAGCGCGCGGTCGTCGCCGCGCGCGGCAAGGGCACGACGGCCCGCCTGGGCGTCGCCGACGGGCTCGCCGACGTCGTCGCCCGGCTGCTGTCCCAGCTGCACACCGGCCGCTTACGCGTCGCGCCGATGGGCACCGCCGAGCAGATCGTCTCCATCGCCGACGGCACCCTGCAGGCCGGGCTCGGGTACGCGCCCGGCTCGCTGCCCCGGGGCGTGGCGCGCATGCTGGTCCACCGCTTCCCCGTACGCGCCCTGCTGCCCCGCGAGCACCACCTGGCCGAGCACGACGCCGTGTCGCTGGCCGACCTCGCCGGCGAGCCGCTGCTGATGCCGGAGTCGGACGCGGTGGCCGGAGCCCGCCGGTTCCTGGAGGGCTTCGTCCGCCACGGCCTGCATCCCCGCCTGGGCCCTGCCGCCGCCACCCACGACCTGGTGATCACGATGGTCGGGGAGGGCGCCGGTTACGCGCTCTGCGTCCATGAGGGCACCACCGTGCCGGACTCGGTGATGTTCGTCCCGGTCAAGGAGGACACGCCGCCCATCGAGGTGGTCTTCCTCTGGAACCGCCAGGCCGACGTGCACGAGCTGGTGAGCGCCGCACGGCATCTCGCACGATCTGGATAGTACTATTATCCAATAATGCGCATCTCCGAACTCAGCGCCAAGTCCGGCGTGGCGATCCCGACGATCAAGTACTACCTGCGCGAGGGCATGCTGCACCAGGGTGAGCAGACCGCCGCGACCAGGGCCGAGTACGACGAGACGCACCTGCGCAGGCTCCGCATGATCCGCGCCCTCCTCGAGGTCGGCCGGCTCTCCGTCGCCTCCATCAAACAGGTGATCGCCGCCGTCGAGGACGAGTCCCTGCCCACCCACCGCGTCCTCGGCACCGCCCACTACGCCCTCAGCCCCGCCGTGGACCCTGAGCAGACCGAGGAGTGGCGCTCGGCCCGCACCCTGGTGGACGACCTGATCACGCAGCTCGGCTGGGACATCACGGAGGAAGCCCCCACCCGCGACGAACTCGCCCAGACCATCGTCAGGATGCGCCAGCTCGGCCTGTCCATCGACCTGGCCCCGTACGTGGAGGCGGCCCGCAGGCTGGTGTCGGAGGTGGAGATGGACATGATCCCCTACGACGGCCCCCGCGACGCCGCCGTGGAGGCCATGGTCCTCGGCACGGTCCTGTACGGCCGCGTGCTCGACACCTTGCGCCGCATGGCCCACGAATCAGAGTCGGCCCGAAGGCTCACCCCCTGACAAGGACCGCCCCTCTCACACCGCCGCGGACAGTTGCCATGCGGTCACGCGAAGCGGTAATCAAGCGGAATGCGCAGCGAGGACGAAGTGGCCGGGCTCGATGCCATGATGGCGCGCATCGCCCAGGTGCGGGGGGCGGTTGAGGGGCGGGTGAAGAGGCGCTTCGGGCGGTGCCGCGGCATGCGTACGCGCCGGTGCGGGGGTTCGTCGCGCCCGAGGACGGGCGGGCGCCGTTTCTGATCGACCGGGACGCCGACCCCGAGCCGACCCGGCCGTCGCGGAGGTGGCGGCGAAGAACCTGGCCGAGGCGGGCGTCCGGCCGCGGCTGGTCGTCGGGGACGGTGCTCAGGGGGCGGCGGGTGGACCGTACGATCGCGTGCACGTCACCTGTGCGGTGCGGAGCGTGCCGTACGCGTGGGTGGAGCGGTGCAGGCCGGGTGGGGTGATCGTGACGCCCGTGCGGACGGGCGTCGGCGAGGGGCACGTGCTGCGGCTGGTGGTGATGCCGGACGGCACCGCGCACGGCCGTTTCCGCGAGTACGCCGACTACATGGTCATGCGGTCGCAGCTGGGCGCCGGGTGAGGACGCGTACACGCTGTACGAGCTGAGCGCGACCGCCCGGTGTGGACGGAGGTCACCGATGCCTACTTCCGGTGGGTGCGCTGGGGTGAGCCGGGGCGCGTCCGTTTCGGGATGACCGTCACTCCCGACGGGCAGCGCGTCTGGCTGGACAGCTCGGAGCGCGTGATCGGTTAGATCAGCTCGTTGGCGCGCAGCACCTGGACGGCGTGCACGGTGGCCGCGCCGCGCCACTCCATGGAGCCGGCGGGTGAGAAGCGGGCGTAGTCGACCACCCAGCCGCCGTCGTCCTGCTGCTCGCCGGCCAGCCTGACCAGGTCGGCGGCGATCACGGCGGGGTCGAACAGGGCTCGGGCGGGGCTGCCGGGGTACGGCGCGAAGTCCAGCGGCCGCAGGGCCTCGTCGGCGGTGCCGCCCTCCACCGGGACCCTGCCGTCCTCCGGGATGTACGCGCCGAGCCGTTTGAGCAGGTCGGCGGCGGCGGGGTGGCGGTCGTGGACGGCGTCGAGGAAGCGGACGGCGAAGGACAGCACGTACGCGTACGGTCGCTCCTCCATGGCGCGGATGGCGTCGATGCAGTAGCGAGTGGCCCGCTCCAGCCAGGGGTGCTCGGCCACCGCCCGGTCGTGGGCGGCCACCCGGTGGGCGACGGCCGCCGTGACGGCGGTGATCTGCAGCGACGAGGAGGTGGAGTCGGCGCCCGCCCACCACGTCGCGGTGCCGGTGGAGACCCCGACCGGCAGGGCGAAGGGCAGGCCGCCGTCGGGCAGCGTCACGGATGCCAGCCAGTCGCACAGGGCCGCGGCGTGCGGCGAGGTGACGGGACCGGCCTCCTCGAAGACCTCGAAGGCGTGCAGGGCCGCGCCCGGCTGGCTCTCCGGCGAGCGCAGGTCGGGCTCGAGGCCCCAGCCGTAGCCGCCGTCGGGGTTGCGGTAGGCGTCGAGTGCGGCGAGTGCGCCCGTCGCGTCCTCCTCGCCCATGAGCAGGCCGTAGCGGCGGCGGTCGAGGACGCGGGCGTGCCCGGCCATGAAGCCGGGGACGGCGGACAGATTCACGTTCATGCCTGTCATCCTGCCCAGCCCGCCACCGGCCGGTCTTGTAGGTATCGGACACGCCGCCGGTGCGAGCATGGGGGCATGCGGGAAGAGCGGGCGCGGGAGATGTTCGCTGGGCAGCCGGTGGCCAGGATGGCGCGGCTGGCCGAAGACGGGACGCCGCGGATCGTGCCCATCACGTTCGCGCTGCTCGACGGCGCCATCGTGACGGCCGTCGATCACAAGCCCAAGACGACCATGCGGCTCGGCCGGCTGCGCGACATCGCCCGCGACCCCGCCGTCAGCGTGCTGGCCGATCACTACGAGGACGACTGGGCGCGGCTGTGGTGGGTGCGCGCCGACGGCACGGCCGAAGAGGCGGACGACCCGGGAACCCGCGAGCGGGCGCTGGCCGCCCTCGCCGCCAAGTACGCCCCGTACCGGGAGCGCCCGCCCGCCGGCGCCGTCATCCGCATAGAGGTGACCCGCTGGAGCGCGTGGGCGGCTAGTCCCTGACCGTGACCGGGCGTTTCAGCAGCCACAGCGCGGCGCGCTGGAGCAGCGTCCTGTGCACCTCGTTGTCGTACGACCTGGTGTCGTGGCCGAGCGCGTCGTACAGGACCCGCCCCCTGCGCACCGGCCTGGCCCACACCAGGGGCTGGCCGCTCGCCGACGAGGCCAGCGGCCGGACGTCGGGCAGCACGTCGAGGTCGCTGTAGACCTCGTCCACCACGTCGAAGTCACGCAGGCCGTCCACGACCGGATGCCCGCCGTGCACCCGCACGCCCGTCCAGCCGAGCGGCGGGTGGTGCGACTTGGGCCAGACCCAGCAGCCGCCGAGCACGCGCGGCCAGCCCTGCCAGTCGTCGAAGCAGATCGCCGCCGAGTGCATGCAGAGCAGCCCGCCGCCCTGGTCGAGATGGTCGAGCAGGGTGGCCCGCGCGCCGGCCGGCAGGGTGAAGCGCCACTGGTCGCGCAGGCCGGCGAAGCGGTCCTGGGTCATCTGCCAGCGCAGCGCGTTGACGGTGATGAGCTGGAACTCCGACGGCTCGCTGAGCGCTCCCGCGATGTCCTCGGTGATCTCCGACTCGACCCCCACCTCGGCGAGCACCTCCGCGAGCGCGGCCGATGTGGCGGCGAAGTCGTGGAACAGGCCTCCAGAAAGGATGAGATTTCTCGCCACCCGCCCAGCCCATCATGCCTGTCGCGGCATTACCACCCGTACCGGCACAGCCGTACGAGCGGCCAGGCCCGCACGATCTATAGTCGGCCGTATGGATCTCGGCATCTCGGGCAAGGTCGCCCTCGTCACCGGTGGCAGCGCGGGCCTCGGCCTCGCGGCGGCCAAGAGCCTCGCGCGGGAGGGCTGCGACGTGTGCGTCAGCGCCCGCGACCCGGAGAAGCTCGCGGACGCGGTGGTGGAACTGCAGGAGTTCGGCAAGGTCGTGCACGCGGTGCTGGCCGACGTGGAGGATCCGGCCGCCGCCCGGCGGGTGGTCGAGGAGACGCGCGACGTGCTCGGTCCCGTGGACATCCTGGTGGCCAACGCGGGCGGGCCCAGGCCGGGCCGGTTCGACGAGGTCGGGCTGGACGACTGGGACGCCGCCGTCCAGCGCAACCTGCTCGGCATGGTCCGGCTGATGCACGCGGTGCTGCCGGAGATGCGCTCGCGCGGCTGGGGCCGGATCGTCACCATCACCGGCAGGTCGGCCCGCGAGGTGATCGACGGGCTCGCGCTGTCCAACGCCATGCGTACGGCCGTCGCGGGCGTGGTGCGCACCCTGGCCCGCGAGGTGGGCGACGAGGGGGTGCTGGTCAACAACGTGATGCCGGGGCCCATCGAGACGGAGCGGCTGCGTCAGCTGGCCGGCGACGAGGCGGCGCTGCGCGAGCGCGGCGCGGGCGTGCCGGTGGGGCGGGTCGGGCGGCCCGAGGAGGTGGGCGACGTGGTGGCGTTCCTGGCCAGCGAGCGGGCGTCGTACGTGAACGGGGTGTCGCTGCTGGTGGACGGCGGGGAGGCCAGGGTCATCGCCTGAGCAGGGTGCCGACGACGGCGGCGGCCCACTCCTCGTCGCCGTGGCCGGGCAGGTCCACGAAGCGGGCCAGGTTGGCCCGGTGGAAGCAGGCGCCCATGAGCATCGACGCCGCCGCGTCCGCGTCCAGAGCGGCGTCGACGCGGCCGGCGCGCTGCTCGTCCCGCAGGACGCCGGCCAGCACCTGGATCGGCACGTGCGGCCCGGAGCCCCGTTCGGCCAGCAGGGCGCGGAACCCGGTGATCAGCGCCGGGTCGCCGAGCAGGCCGCCGGCGATGCCCTGGGCGCGGGTGTAGAAGCCCAGCGCGGCCAGCGTGAACGTGACGAGGTTGGCGCGCAGGTCGCCCCGGCCGACGGCGGCGCGCAGCTCCTCCAGCGCCGGGCCCAGCGCCGGCATGCGCTCGATCACCACGGCGAGGAACAGCTCCTCCTTGCCGACGAAGTGCTTGTAGAGCAGCGCCTCGGAGCACGCCGCCTGTTTCGCGATGCGCTTGGTGGTGGCCCCCGAGATGCCGAACTCCTGAATCGCCTGCTCAGCGGCGTCGATGATGCGTTCACGGGTGCCCATCCGCCCATGATATGAGCGGTGTCTCGCCCATACCCGAGCACATGACATCCTTCCTAGTAGGAGCGCAGGAAAGGGCGAATCGCATGGACAAGCCGGTCATCGTGACGGTGGATGACGATCCAGGCGTCTCGCGGGCGGTCGCCCGTGACCTGAGACGCCGTTACGGGCAGGAGTATCGGATCGTCCGCGCCGAGACGGCGAGGGACGGCATCGACGCCGTACGCGAGATGCGGCTGCGCGGCGACGAGATCGCGGCGATCCTGGCCGACTACCGCATGCCCCAGATGAACGGCGTGCAGTTCCTCGAAGCCGCCATGGACCTTTATCCCTACGCGCGCCGCGTGCTGCTGACCGCCTACGCCGACACCGACGCGGCCATCCAGGCGATCAACGTGGTCGACCTCGACCACTATCTGCTGAAGCCGTGGGACCCGCCGGAGGAGAAGTTCTACCCGGTGATCGACGGGCAGCTCGACGCCTGGCTGCGCACCGACCGGGTCGAGCGCTCTGAGCTGCGGGTGGTGGGCGACCGGTGGTCGGCGCCGTCGTACAAGGTGCGCGACTTCCTGGCCCGCAACCACGTGCCGTACCAGTGGCTGCTGGCCGACGACCCGGAGGGCGCGCAGCTGGTGAAGGCGGCGGGCGACGACTGCCATCTGCCGCTGGTGGTGACGGCCGACGGCACCACGCTGGAGTCGCCCGACCAGGCGACGCTGGCCGCGGCGGTGGGGCTGTCCACGACGCCGGCGACCGACTTCTACGACCTGATCGTGGTGGGCGGCGGGCCGGCCGGGCTCGGGGCGGCCGTGTACGGCGCCTCTGAGGGGCTCAACACCGTGCTGGTGGAGGCGTACTCGTCGGGCGGGCAGGCGGGCCAGAGCTCCCGCATCGAGAACTACCTGGGCTTCCCCGACGGCGTCTCGGGTCAGCAGCTGGCCGACCGGGCGCGCAGGCAGGCGCTGAAGTTCGGGGCCGAGCTGCTGACCCCGCGCAAGGTGAGCAGCCTGGAGGCGCGCGGGCAGGCGCGGGTGGTCGGGTTCAAGGACGGCGGGGAGATCGCGGCGCACGCGGTGATCCTCGCGACCGGCGTCACCTACCGGCGGCTGGAGGCTCCGGGCCTGGAGGACTTCGTGGGCCGCGGCGTCTTCTACGGCGCCGCGCTGACCGAGGCGCCCTCGTGCAAGGACACCGAGGTGTTCATCGTCGGCGCGGCCAACTCGGCCGGGCAGGCGGCCGTCTACCTGTCGGGATTCGCGAGCAAGGTCCATTTGTTGGTGCGGGGTGACGGTCTGGAGAAGTCCATGTCCCACTACCTCATCGAGCAGATCGCCGCGCTGCCCAACATCGAGGTGCACCTGGGGACCCAGGTGGCCGGCGCGGCCGGCGACAGTCATCTGGAGCGGCTCACGCTGTCCACCAAGGGCGAGGAGCGCACGGTGGACGCGCAGTGGTTGTTCGTGTTCATCGGGGCCCGGCCGTACACCGACTGGCTGGGCGAGACGATCGAGCGGGACGCGCGCGGGTTCGTGCTGACGGGGCCCGACCTGGTGCAGAGCGGCCAGCGGCCGCGCAACTGGCCGCTGCGGCGGGAGCCGTACTACCTGGAGACCAACGTGCCCGGGGTGCTGGCCGCGGGCGACGTGCGCGCCGAGTCGATCAAGAGAGTGGCCTCCGCCGTCGGCGAGGGCGCCATGGCCGTCGCGCTCGTGCACCGCTACCTGGAGAAGCAATGATCGACATCGACGAGCTCCGCAAGCTGTTCCTGTTCGAGCGCCTCAGCGACGAGCAGCTCTCCAAGCTCGCGGCCAGCGGCCGCGTGCAGACCTACGCCCAGGACGAGGACGTCGTCCGGCAGGGCGAGCCCGCCGAGTGCTTCGCGGTGCTGCTGGAGGGCGAGATCCAGATGATCAGCGAGACGGTCAGCGCCGGCACCGTCGCGATGCCCCGCACCTCCCAGCCCGGCGTGTACGGCGGCGCCACCGCCGCCTACCTCGGCGACCGCGCCCCGCTCACCTACCAGCACACGCTGCGCGCGACGGCGCCGTCGCGGATGTTCATGCTGCCGGCCAAGAAGTTCGCCTACATCGTGGCCGAGTGGTTCCCGATGGCGATGCACCTGCTCGACGGGCTGATGTCGGGCGGGCGGATGCAGCGCGAGATCATCGACAGGCGGCAGCGGCTGACCGCGCTCGGCACGATCACCGCCGGGCTCACCCACGAGCTGAACAACCCGGCCGCGGCGGCCGTGCGGGCGGTGGGCGAGCTGCGCTCGTTGATCGCCGGGTCGCGGCTGCAGCTGGCCCAGCTCGCCGAGGACGGCATCCCGCCGGAGAAGCTGCGGGCGCTGATCGAGGCGCAGGAGGCGTGCACGAGCAGGCTGGGCGAGCAGCCGCAGCGCTCACCGCTGGAGATCTCCGACGCCGAGGACGAGCTGGGCGAGGCCCTTGAGGAGATCGGCGTCGAGGACGCGTGGGACCTCGCGCCCGCCCTGGTCAGCGCCGGTTTCTCCGGCGATGACCTGCAGAAGGTGTGCACGAAGGTCGGCGAGGAGCACACCCCGAAGGCGCTGCACTGGTTGTCGGAGGCCGTGGAGATCGCGCAGATGCTCAACGAGGTGGCCGAGGCGACCGAGCGCATCACCACGCTCATCCGCTCGGCCAAGCAGTACTCCCAGATGGACCGGGCCCCGTTCCAGCAGGCCGACGTGCACGAGCTGCTCGACAGCACGATCGCGATCTTCCGCGGCAAGATCCCGCCCGGCATCACCGTGGTCACCGACTACGACCGCACGCTGCCGGAGATTCCCTGCTACGCGGGCGAGCTCAACCAGGTGTGGACGAACCTCATGCACAACGCGCTCGACGCGATGGGGCAGGAGGGCACGCTGACGATCCGCACGGCGTACGACGAGGACGAGGCCATCGTGGAGATCGGCGACACCGGTCACGGCGTGGCCGAGGAGATCAAGGACCGCATCTTCGACCCGTTCTTCACGACCAAGACCGTGGGCGAGGGCACGGGGCTGGGGCTGGACATCTCGTACCGGATCGTGGCGGGCCGGCACGGCGGCGAGATCAAGGTCCGCTCGACTCCGGGCGACACGTGGTTCGAGGTACGCCTGCCGCTGCGTGAGCCCGCCGCCACTGGCTGAGTTTTTACCCTGACTTGTCAGGACGTCTTCTGACCGCATGTAATGGGTGACCGAAATGCGGAAAGGAGATGACCCGGTGGCGACCCCCGAGACGATGACGGGATCGCGTTCGCTGAACGCGCTGCTCACGATGCTCGGGGGGATAGAGCGGCTGGGGAACCGGCTGCCGCATCCGTTCTGGCTGTTCGTCATCCTGAGCGTGCTGCTGTCGCTGCTGAGCTGGGCGCTCGCGGCGGCCGGGGTTTCGGCCGTCAACCCGGCCACGGGCGAGACCGTCGCGGCCAAGAACCTGCTGTCCGTCGAGGGCGTGCGGATGATGGTCGGCGACGCGATCGAGAACTACACCTCGTTCCCGCCGCTCGGCACGATCCTCGTCGTCATGCTCGGCGTCGCCGTCGCGGAGCGGTCCGGGCTGCTGGCCGCGGTGCTCCGCTCCGGCGTGTCACGGGTGTCGCCGCGGTGGGTGACGTTCGCGCTGTCGTTCACCGGGATGGTCGCGCACGTGGCCTCCGACGCCGCGTACGTGGTGCTCATCCCGCTCGGCGCGCTGGCCTTCCGGGCCGTCGGGCGCAGCCCGATCCTCGGCATCGTGGTGGCGTTCGTGTCGATCTCGGCCGGTTACGACGCCAGCCCCGTCGTCACCCCCGTGGACGCCATCCTGTCCGGCCTGACCACCGCCGCCGCCCACACGATCGACCCCGGCTACACGGTCACGCCGCTGGCGAACTACTTCTTCTCGCTCGTGTCGTCCGTCGTGCTGGCCGCCGTCATCACGCTGGTGACCGAGCGGGTGCTGGCCCGCCGTGTCGAGTCGATCCCCGTGGACCCCGACGCCGACGAGGACGACCTCGGCTCGCTCAGGCTGACCCCCGAGGAGCGGCGGGGGCTGCGGGCCGCGCTGATCACGCTCGTGGTGTTCGCCGCCGCACTGACGGCCGCCGTCCTGCCCTCGGGGTCGCCGCTGCGCGGTGAGGGCGGCAGCATCGTGCAGTCGCCGCTGCTCACCTCGATCGCCATCTTCCTCGGCCTCGCGTTCCTGGCCGTCGGCTGGGCGTACGGCAGGGCCGCCGGCACCGTCACCCGCAGCGGCGACATCCCCGGCTTCATGGTGCACGGCGTACGCGAGATGGCGCCGATCCTCGTGCTGTTCTTCGCGATCTCGCAGTTCCTCGCCTACTTCAAGTGGACCGGCATCGGCCAGATCCTGGCCATCGACGGCGCCGGGCTGCTGAAGTCGGCCGGGGTGAGCGGCTCGGTCGTCTTCCTCGGCATCCTGCTCGTGGTCACCGTGATCAACCTCGTGGTGACCAGCGGGTCGGCCCAGTGGGCGCTCGTCGGCCCGGTGTTCGTGCCCATGCTGATGCTGCTGGACATCCCGCCCGAGTACACCCAGGCCCTCTACCGCATCGCCGACTCCTGCACCAACGCGATCACCCCGATGAGCCCCTATTTCGTGATGGCGCTCGGCTTCCTGCAGCGTTACCGCCGCTCGGCCGGCATCGGCACGCTGGCCTCGATGACGATCCCGCTCGCGCTCACCCTGCTCGTCGTCTGGACGCTGCTGTTCTACGTCTTCTGGTGGCTTGGCGTGCCG
This sequence comes from Nonomuraea sp. NPDC049504, assembly GCF_040676845.1. NCBI lineage: Bacteria > Bacillati > Actinomycetota > Actinomycetes > Streptosporangiales > Streptosporangiaceae > Nonomuraea > Nonomuraea sp. NPDC049504. The sequence continues at coordinate 86,760 of NZ_JBFAPT010000027.1, read as the reverse complement.
CTCGGCCCCGGAGCCCCCGTCCCCTAGTACAACCCGTTGGAAGGATTCTCGTGTTGATCACCGACTGGACCCGGCAGGCCCTGCCGGCCATGCTCGACGACCTCAGGGCCGTGGTGGAGCTGGAGACCAACAGCTACGACAAGGCCATGCTGGTCAAGGGGCTGCGGGCGATCAGGGCGAGAGTGGTCGGCCACCTGGGGACACCGGACGACGAGATCCTGCACGAGGGCGGCCAGCACGGCGACGTCCTTGAGCTGTTCTACGAGGGCACCGCGCCCGGCACGATCCTCATGCTCAGCCACTACGACACGGTCTGGCCCACCGGCACGCTCAAGAGCTGGCCGTTCACCGTCGTCGAGGGCAAGGCGACCGGGCCCGGCGTGTTCGACATGAAGACCGGGCTCGTCCAGTCGATCTGGGCGCTGCGCGGGCTGCGCGAGCTGGGCCTGCCGCACCCGAGCGTGCGCTTCCTGTTCAACGGCGACGAGGAGATCGGCAGCCCGGCCTCCCGCGAGCACATCGAGGCGGCCAGCGAGGACGCGCTGGCCACCCTCGTCTTCGAGGCGTCGCTGGACGGGGCGCTCAAGACCGCGCGCAAGGGCGTCGGGCTGTTCAACGTGAGCGTCACCGGGGTGGAGGCGCACGCGGGGCTTGACCCGTACGCGGGGGCGAACGCCATCCACGCCCTGGCCGAGCTGGTCACCACGCTCACCGGGGCCGGCTCCCGCGAGCGCGGCACCACCGTCAACGTCGGCCTCATCAGCGGCGGCACCGGCCGCAACGTCACCGCGGGCCGCGCCACGTGCGGCATCGACGTCCGCGTGACCGACCCGGCCGAGATGGGCCGCATCGACGACGTCTTCGCCGGGCTGCACGCCTCCGACCCGCGCGTCACGATCTCCGCCACCGGCGAGTGGAACCGGCCTCCGATGGTCCAGAACGCCGCCTCGCAGCGGCTGTTCAAGGAGGCGCAGGGGGTGGCGACCGGCTTCGGCTGGGGCCTCGACCAGGCGTCGGTGGGCGGGGCCAGCGACGGCAACTTCGTCTCGGCCCTGGGCCGCCCGGTCCTCGACGGCATGGGCGCCGTCGGCGACGGGGCCCATGCGCGCCACGAGCATGTCCTGGTCGAGCACATCCCCGAGCGCACCGCCCTCACCATGGGCCTGATCACCGCCCTGGCGTAGGTCACCTCTTCGCGGCAGGTCCGCTGGAAGCCCCTGTGATACGCTCCCAAGCGAGCGCTTGGTTTTCCGTTGAGGGGCGGCCGCCGTATGAAGTTCTCGACCTTCCACCTCTTCCACCGCTTCGACGGGCAGAGCTTCAAGGACGTCTACGACTACCACCTGGAGCTCATCGAGCTGGCCGAGGAGCTGGGGTTCGACGGGGTGCGGCTGGCCGAGCACCACTTCCGCGACTACGGGGTCGCGCCCAACCTGTTCACCGTGCTCGCCCACGCCGCCGCCCGCACCGAGCGGCTACGGCTCGGCACCGGCATCGTGGTGCTGCCCCTGCACAACCCCGTGCACGTCGCCGAGGAGGCGGCGCAGGTGGACGTGCTGTCCGGCGGCCGGCTCGAACTCGGGATCGGGCGGGGGTACCAGAGCTACGAGTTCGAGGGGTTCGGGGTCGACCTGGCGGAGGCGCGGGACCGCTTCAACGAGGCGCTCGAGGTCATCGTCGGGCTCTGGACGCGGGAGTCGTACCAGCACGAGGGGAAGTTCTACCGGACCGGCGCCGAGGTGTCGCTGGTGCCGCGCCCGCTGCAGGACCCGCACCCGCCGCTGCACGTCGCGGCCGTCTCGCCGGAGACCGTCACCATGTACGCCGAGCGCGGCCTGCCCATCCTGGCCGACCCCGCGGCCCCGTTCCGCAAGGTCGTCAAGGCGGCCGGGACCTGGCGGGAGACGGCCGCGCGGGCCGGGCATCCGGCGGCGGAGGCCGAGCTGGTGGTGGCGCGCAGCGTGTACGTCGCCCCCACCCTGGAGCAGGCCCGCGCCGACCAGGAGAGGTTCGAGGCGTCGTTCGACCGCTCGCGCATCTTCAACGAGCGCAGCGCCCCCATCGACCCGCGCACCGGACGGGCCGCGCAGGGCTTCGAGTACTACCAGGACCGCTACCTCAAGGGCGGCACCGTCTCGCCGGACTTCCGCTGGGAGCAGCTGGAGGTGATCGGCGACCCGGCCCGGGTGATCGAGCAGGTCGCGCTGCTGCGCGACGCCGGGTTCGGCAACCTCCTGTGCGACTTCGGCAGCACCCGGCCGATGCCGCTGGAGGACATGAAGCGGGTCATGCGCTTCTTCGCGACCGAAGTCATGCCGGCCTTTGGAGGCGGACGATGATCCACAGCCTGACCCTGTCCGACGTCCTCGCCGAGCACGCCCGCAGCAGGCCGCAGGTCACGGCCGTGGTGGACGGCGAGGTCCGGCTCACCTACCCGGAGCTGGACGAGCGCGTCTCCCGGCTGGCGGCGGCGCTCGACGGTCTCGGCGTCGGGGCCGGTGACCGGGTGGTGTGGCTCGGGCAGAACGCGTACGCGGTGCTGGAATTGCTGCTCGCCTGCTCCCGGCTGGGCGCGGTGCTGTGCCCGGCGAACTGGCGGCAGTCGCTCGACGAGCTGCGGTTCGTGCTCGGCGACCTGGCGCCGGCCGCGGTCGTGTGGGAGCCGTCCGACGTCACCACGGCGCTGCGCGACGAGGCGGGCGGCGCGTGGGTGCGCGCGGGCGAGGAGTACGAGCGGCTGATCGCGGGCGCAGCGCCGAGGGACTTCGCGCAGGTCAGTGATGCCGATCCGGTCCTGGCCCTCTACACGGCGGCCTTCTCAGGACGTCCGAGCGCCGCCCTGCTCAGCAGCGCGGCGCTGCTCGCGCACGCCACCACCCTGCTCGTGCTCCGGCGGATGGAGCCCGGCTTCACCTTCCTCAACAACGGGCCGCTCTTCCACGTCGGGACGATGATGTTCTGCCTGGCGACGTTCCAGATCGGCGGCACGAACGTCTTCACCCCCGCCTTCGGCCCCGAGGAGGTGTGCCGGCTGATCGACGCCGAGCGGGTGACGCAGGCGTTCCTGTTCGGGCCGATGATCGACGCCGTCGCGAAGGCGAACGCGGGCGGCAAGTACGACCTGTCCTCGCTGCGCTTCATCGCCCACTCCGCCGAGTGGGACGACATGATCACCGTGGACGACTCCCCGTGGTGCCGCTCGAAGATGGGCGGGTACGGGCAGACCGAGGTGGGCGGGATGCTGACCTTCCTCGGGCTGGCGGAGGGCGGGGCGGGGCCGGCGGGGCGGCCTTCGCCGCTGACGCAGGTGCGGATCATGGCGCCGGACGGGAGCGAGGTGCCGGTCGGGGAGGTCGGGGAGATCTGCGCCCGCGGCAAGACCCTCTTTTCCGGATATTTCGCCCGGCCAGACTTAAATGCCGAAAAGTCGCGGTACGGCTGGCACCACACCGGCGACCTCGGCCGCCGCGAACCCGACGGCACCATCACCTTCATCGGCCCCAAGCTACGCATGATCAAGTCGGGCGCCGAGAACATCTACCCCGCCGAGGTCGAACGCGCGCTCAAGACGCACCCCGCCGTGGCCGACGCCGCCGTCATCGGCGTCCCCGACCCCGAATGGCACCAGACGGTCAAGGCCGTCGTGTCCCTGAAGCCGGACGCCACCGCCACGGAGGACGACCTGATCACGCACGTGAGGAGCCTGCTGGCGGCGTACAAGCGCCCGCGCCACGTCACGTTCGCGGACACGATCCCGAAACGCGGCTTCACCCCCGACTACGACGCCCTGGACGAGGCACACGGCGGCGGCAACTACCCGGGCGCCTGACGTTCACCCGGCGGGCCGGGGCAAGGGGAGGCCGGCTTCGAGGTGGGAGAGGGCGCGGTCGAGTTCGGTGGTCGCGTCTATGGAGGGGTCGTTCACCCACTCCAGCCAGACGCCCATGATGACCCCGACGATCGCGCCCGTGACGTCGCGCAGCTCAGGGTCGTCGGCGGGGCGGCCCTCGCGTTCGGCGAGCGCGTCGCGCAGCTTCTTGAGCACGCCGGTGACGTTGCCGAGGGTGGCCGCCCACAGCTCGGGCACGGTGAGCATGAGCCGCTCGCGTTCGAGGCCGTCGATGCGCTCCTCGGCCGTCTGCCCCTCCAGGACGGCCCGCATCGCCAGCCGTACGGCGGCCACCGGCCCGGCCTCGGGCGGCACCCCGCGCAGTGCCTCCATGAACGGCGGGAACTGGTCGACCATCACCAGCTCCTCCTTGGTGGCGAAGTAGCGGAAGACGGTGCTGGTCGCCACCTCGGCGGCCGCGGCGACCTGCTCGACGGTGGTCGCGGCGTAGCCCTGCTCGCGGAACAGCCGCAGCGCCTCCTTCTGGATGAGCGCCCGCGTCCTGGCCTTCTTCCGCTCGCGCAGCCCCGGTCGGTCGGTCATGACTCCGCATTCTCGGCGATCCGGCATGCCGCGTCCAATTGCTAGCGAACTCTCAAATGAGAGTCTACTCTCAAAATATGCGACTTCCCCTCGAACGAGACCCGCAGCACCCCTTCGACCCGCCCGCCGGGCTGCGCGGCCTGCCCCCGATGACCAGGCTGGAGCTGGCGGACGGCCACCTGGGCTGGCTGGCCACCACGCACGAAGCGGCCAGGACGGTGCTGGCCGACCCGCGCTTCAGCGCCCGCCAGGACCTGCGGCGCGCCGCCGTGAGAGCCACCGTGCCCCCGGGAGCCGCGCCGCCCCCGGGCTTCTTCGTGGCGATGGACCCGCCCGCGCACACCCGCTACCGGCGGCTGCTCACCGGCCGGTTCACGGTCCGCAGGATGCGGCTGCTGGAGCCGCGCATCGAGCGCGTCGCCGCCGACCACCTGGACGCGATGGCCGCCGCGGGGCCGCCGGCCGACCTGGTGCCGGCGTACGCGCTGCCGATCCCGTCGCTGGTCATCTGCGAGCTGCTCGGGGTGCCGTACGCCGATCACGACTTCTTCCAGGACCGCAGCACCCGCCTGGCGCTGCCCGGCCGGGACGCGCAGGGGGCGACGGCGGACCTGGCCGCCTACCTCACCGAGCTGGTCGGCCGCAAGCGCAAGGAGCCGGGCGACGACCTGCTCAGCGAGCTGACCGGCGAGTTGACCGACGAGGAGGCGACGAACGTGGCCCTGATCCTGCTCGTCGCCGGACACGAGACCACCGCGAACATGATCGCCCTCGGCGTGTTCGCGTTGCTGCACGAGGGCCTGGCCTACGAGGAGGACGCCGCGGCGGGCGCTGAGGAAGAGCTGCTGCGCTGGCTCTCGGTGGTGCACCTAGGCGTCCCTGCGCGGGCGGCGCTGGAGGACGTGGAGGTGGCCGGGGTGACCGTGCGCAAGGGCGAGACGGTCGCGCTGTCGCTGCCGGCGATCAACCGGGATCCGGCGATGTTCGAGGACCCGGAGGCGCTGCGGCTCGACCGGGCGGAGGCGCGGCGGCATCTGGCGTTCGGGCACGGCGTGCACCAGTGCCTGGGCCAGCAGCTCGCCAGGATCGAGATGCGGATCGGCTACCGGGCGCTGTTCGGCAGGTTCCCCGATCTGCGGCTGGCCGTGCCCGCCACCGAGGTGCCGCTGCGCACCGACGCGGCCGTGTACGGCGTCGCGAGCCTGCCCGTCACCTGGATCACAGGATCGCCAGCGGGCTGAGCGGGCTGCCGGTGCCGCCCTCGATCCGCAGCGGGGCCGCGACGAACACGAAGTCCGTACGTCCCCTCGCCGCCAGCTCCTCCAGCCACACCATCTCGATCAGGTGGATGCCGTGCCGGTGCAGGAGCAGCAGGTGCAGGTCGTCCTCGACGGGCTCCTGCGACATGCCGCGCCCGTCGAGCCCGCCGACGGCGGCGTTGTCGCAGGCCACGGCGGCCACGTCGTGACCGGCCAGCCAGCGGCCCGCCTCGGCGGACAGACCCGGCTGGCCCGACCAGTACTCCTCGCGCGACCGCTCCCACACCAGCGGCCAGCCCGTACGCACCACCGCCACGTCACCGGGGCGCGGCGTGGCGATGGCGGCCAGTTCGCCGGCCGAGACGCGGTGCTCGGCGGGCAGGTGGCCGAGCCCCAGGTGACGGGGCACGTCGAAGAGCACGCCTCTCGCCACCACGCCGCCCGCGTGCTCGATGCCGCACCTCGTGGCGCCGTACGAGCGGACGCGGGCGGCCGGGTGGCCGTTGTAGAGCTCGTCGCCCGACCACATGTGGCACAGCGCGTCCATGTGGGTGGTCGTGCCGTGGTGGCTGACGAGCAGGGCGTCGTCGGCCACCCGCAGGCCGGGGCCGATGGGGCGGGCGCCGGCCGCGTAGTCGCCGCCGTCCACGCTCATGAAGTGCTGCGGCAGCGGGCGGCCGGGCAGGTGCGGGACGGTGCCGGGCGCGGGCGACGAGGTGGCGCCCCTGATGGGCAGGGCCAGGTTCAGCACCTCGCCGGTGGTGGCGCTGCGCAGGGCGTCGAGCACCACGGACGGGGTGAGCAGGTTGAGGGTGCCGCGCTGATCGTCTGGGCCGAATCGTCCCCAATTGTTAGGCTCGTGGATCACGTAAGCACTCCCTTTCCCCGCTGGAGGTCCGATGTACTGCGACCCGCGCTTCGCCCGCGTACGCGAGGTGTTCGAGCGGCACTTCGCCGACGGCGAGGAGCTGGGCGCGGCCTTCGCCGTCTACCTGGACGGCGAGCCGGTGGTGGACCTGTGGGACGGCGTCGCCGACCGGCACACCGGGCGCCCCTGGGAGCGCGGCACCCCCGTCTTCGCCTACTCCTGCACCAAGGCGGTCACCGCGGCCGTGCTGCTGCGGCTCGCCGAGCAGGGCCGCCTCGACCTGGCCGCGCCGGTCGCGGACGTGTGGCCCGAGTTCGCCGCCGGGGGCAAGGGGTCCGTGACGGTCGAGCACCTGCTCAGCCACCAGGCCGGGCTGCCGGTGGTGGAGGAGGAGGTGCCGGTGGAGGAGTTCGAGGACCAGCCGGCGATCGCGGCGCGGCTGGCCGGGCAGCGGCCGCTGTGGGAGCCGGGGACGGCGCACGGGTACCACGCGCTGACGTACGGGTTCCTGCTCGGCGAGGTGGTCAGGCGGGTGACGGGTAAGTCCGTGGGCGAGCTGGTGGCGGCCGAGATCGCGGGGCCGCTGGACCTGGAGCTGTGGGTGGGCGCGCCCGATACGGTGATCGAGCGTACGGCGCGGCTCAAGGCCGGCGAACGCCCCCGCCGCGACCCCGCAGAACAGCCCGCGGAACAGCCCGCGGAACAGCCCGCCCAGACCGGGCCCGCCGCACAGCCCGGGCCCAGGACCGGGATGCGGATCGTCGAGACCGGGAACCGGACGCAGGACGTGCTGGCCGAGGTGCAGCGGGCCGCGCTCGACCCCGCGAGCCTGATGAACAGGGCGCTCGGCAACCCCGCCATGCACCGGCTCAAGGGCGGCGCGAACCATCCGGTGATCCTGCGCGCCGGCTGGCCGGCGGCGGGGCTCGTCACCACCGCGCGGGGCCTGGCCGGGTTCTACCGGGGGCTGATCGCCGGTGACCTGCTGCGCCCCGAGACGCTGCGGGACGCGCTGCGCCCCCGCGTGCACGGCCCCGACAAGGTGCTGCTGCTGAACACGTCGTTCGGGCTCGGGTTCATGCGGCCGTCGCTGACGTTCCTGATGCCGTCGAAGACCGCGTTCGGCCATTCCGGGATGGGCGGCGCGATCGGGCTCGGCGACCCGGAGCGCGGTCTCGCGATCGGCTACGTGATGAACAGGATGGCCGACGCCCTGACCGGCAACCTGCGCGGGATGCGGCTGGTCCAGGCCGTCTACGACTCGGTGTAGGCGCATGGCGGTGGTCAGTGCATGGTCACGCCGCCGCTCACCGACAGGATCTGCCCGGTGATGTACGCGGCGCGTTCCGTGCACAGGTAGGCGACCAGCCCGGCGACGTCGGCGGGGGTGCCGAGGCGGCGCAGCGGGATGCCGCGGGCGATCTTGTCGACCAAGCCGGGCTCCGCCTCCGCCACCCGGCGCAGCATGGGGGTGTCGGTGGGGCCCGGGCAGACCACGTTGGAGGTGACGTTCGCCCTGGCGGCCTCCCTGGCCAGTGTCTTGGCCAGGCCGAACAGCCCGGCCTTGGTGGCCGCGTACGCGCCCTCGCCGCCCGAGCCGGCCCGCGCGCCGTCGGAGGAGACGAACACCAGCCGTCCCCATCCCCCCGCCGTCATGCCCGGCAGCAGCAGCCTGGTCAGCAGCATCGGGCCGCGCAGGTTGACCCGCCACATGAGCTCCCAGTCGGCGGGGTCGCTCTCGGTGAACGGCCGCACGATCGACACCCCGGCGTTGTGCACGAGGACGTGCACCTCCCCCACGGCCGCCGCGAACGCGGAGACCGACTCGGGCACGGCGAGGTCCACGCGGAGCGCCCGCGCGTCCGGCAGCCCGGCGGCCGCTTTCGACGCCCCCGGCAGGTCCACGTCGGCCAGCACCACGCGGGCGCCGAGCGCGGCCAGGTCGGCGCCGATGGCCGCGCCGATCGCCCCCGCCCCGCCGGTGACGACCGCGACCCGCCCGTCCAGCCGCAGTCCCTCCATCACGTCCACTCCTCGACCAGGCCGACGGTCGTCGTCCGGGTGGCCAGCAGGCTGATCGTGTGCTTGAGCACCGCCCGCGCGTACTCCTCCGGGACGCCCGCGACGGCGTCGGTCACCACGCGTACCCGGTAGCCCAGGTTGACCGCCTCCAGCGCCAGGCCGGGGATGCCCAGGTTGAGCGAGACGCCGACCGCGACCACCTCGGAGACGCCCAGCGAGCGCAGCGTCATGTCCAGGGAGGTCCCGGTGAACGGGGAGAAGCCGTGGTGGCGGCGGCTCTCCAGGTCGCCGGGGTCGAGCAGTTCGGGCAGCACCTCGGTGGCGGGGGCGCCGTCCAGCATGTGGGCCGGGTCCTTGAGCAGGGAGACGATGAACGGGCAGTTGCCGGTGTGGGAGCCGGCCCGGTCGGGGCGGAACGCGGCGGTGCAGTGGATCACCGGCAGGCCCGTCCGGCGGGCGGCCTGGAGCAGGCGGGCGGCGTTGGCGATCACGTCGTGCCGGTCGCACGCCGCCACCAGATCCGGAAATTTCGTGAGATCGCCGACGACGCCCCGCTGCATCTCCATCACCAGCACCGCCACGCGCTCCACCGGCGACCTCCACCCGTTGTTTAGCCGAGCGCTTGCTTGGTACGCCGCTCAGCATAACACCGGCACATCCCGCCATCTCCGATTAACGCGGGGCGAAATATCTCCGGTCGTGACAACCCGAACCCCGGGTGAGACCGTCAAATCGAAGACGGCCGTCTGATGGGGGTAGGACTTGGTCCCTGGGTACCGCGAAGTACGGCAGCTCGGCGCCGGCCGCACCGGCCGCGTGTTCCTCGCCACCTATCAAGAGACCGGCGCGTACGTGGCCATCAAGTACCTGAACGCCACCCTGCGCAGGGACACCGAGTTCATGGACCGCTTCCGGTCGGACACCCACCGCCTCGTCGAGATCGACTCCCCCGACGTGGTGCGCCTGTACGAGTACGTCGAGACCGCCACCAGGGCCGCCCTCGTCATGGAGCTGGTGGACGGCGTGTCCCTGCGCACGCTGCTGGCCGAGCACGGCAGGATCGCCCCCGAGGCGGCGCTGGCCGTGGTCAAGAGCACACTGCTGGCCCTCGCTGCCGCCCACGAGCGCGGAGTGGCGCACCGGGACGTCACGCCGGGCAACATCCTGGTCCAGGCGGACGGCACGACCAAGCTGACCGACTTCGGCGTCGTGGTGCACGCCGAGGAGCCCGGGGTGCCCGCCGGCAGCCCGCCGTACATGGCGCCCGAGTTATGGACGCAGGGGCGCGACGGGCCGCCGGCCGACGTGTACGCGGCGGCGTGCGTGCTGTTCGAGGCGGTCAGGGGGCGGCCGCCGTACCGGACGGAGAACGGCGACGGCGAGCAGGACGTGCCCGCGCTGCGCGACAAGCACCTCGTGGAGCCGGTGCCGGTGGAGGTCGCCCCCGACACGCTGCGCGACCTGCTCAGGCGCGGGATGGCCAAGGACCCGGCCGTCAGGTACGCCTCCGCCCGTCAGTTCGCGGCCGAGCTGGAGGAGGACGCCGCCGCCGGGTACGGCCCCGACTGGGAGAAGCGCGGACGGCGGCACCTGGCGGAGCTGGCCACCCTGCTGGCGTTACGTTTCCCGCTGGCGCGCACCGGCCCGGCTCCCTCGAACGGCCTGCGATCCCGGCTGCCCAGGCTGCCGCCCCAGCTCTGGGTGGCGGGCGGCGCGGTGGTCGCGGCGGTGGTCGCGATCCTGGTGTCCGGCGGCGGGGTGCCGCCCGGCCCGGGGACGATCCTGCTGCCGCCGCCCGAGGTCCGCGACGAGCCGGCCCCTGCCAGCACGAGCCCTTCGCCCACCCGGTCGAGCCCTGCGCCCCGGCGGACCGCCGCCTCCCCGTCTCCGCCCGCCACCCCGACCGCCGCCCCTCCCTCCCCCCGCCCCACCCGCAGCGGGCAGCCCGGCACGTCCGCGCCCATCGCCTCCGTGCGGGCGGCCACGATCCTGCGGTGGAACGGCACGGCAGGGACGATCGGGGTCTCGGCGGAAGGCACGGGGGCGGTGCGGCTGCGGATCGCGTACATGAGGAGGGACGGCGACGGCGGGGCGGCGCGGACCGTCCGGCAGGAGAGCCGCACCCTGCGCGGCCGCACCTCCTACACCAGCGCCGTCACCCACGACCCTGGGCGGGTGCCGTGCGGGGAGCTGGCGCACGTCGGGATCCTCGTGATGACCGAGCCGGCGGCCGGGAACGGGCCGCAGGTCAGCGAGGTCGCGCTGACCGGCCCCGACTGCCCCGCGCCACCCACCCCCACCGCCACCCGCCCGGCCCCGCCCACCACGGACCCGTCGCCCAGCCCCTCGACCCCGCCCGCCGCCCCACCCTCCAACGGCCCCGAGGCCCGCTCCTCAGCCGGCCCACCCGTCGGCGGCCCCGAGGCCCGTTCGTCCCCCGGCCCGAAAGCCGGTCTCTCCACGCCGACCCTTCTCACCGACTCGCCGGAGCCGTCCGGCGGCTCGCCCGAGCCGGCCGGCGAGGCTTTCGACGGCTCGCAGGAGCCCGCCGGCGAGTCCTCGGGCGGCGTCCAGGAGCCCGGTTTCGCGTCGCCGGCCGATGCCAGGCCGGGGGCTGAGCGGTCCGGCTGAACGGGCCTTGCCGGGCAACCAAGCGTGCGCTAGCTTGGCAGGCACGATGAGCGGTGACACCTCTGCCTACCGGGCCGCCTGCGCGCGCGGCGAGCTGGTCATCCAGCGCTGTACGGCCTGCGACCGCCGCATCCACCTCCCCGAGCCGGCCTGCCCCTGGTGCGGCGGCCGGCAATTGGTGTTCGACCCCGTCTCAGGCGACGGCGTCGTGCACACCTACACGGTCGTGCACCGCTCCTTCTCCCCCGCCTACCAGGGCCGCGAGCCGTACGTGATGGCCTGGGTCGACCTGCCGGAAGGCGTGCGCGCGTTCGGGCACGTGATCGGCTGCGAGCCCGGGCAGGTGCGCGTCGGCCTCCCCGTACGCGTGACCTTCCACGACGACCTGCCCCACTGGAGGCCCGCGTGAAGCTGGGCAACGTCCTGATCCCCGTCGCCGACCTGGACGCGGCGATCGCGTTCTACGGCCTGCCGGTGAAGTTCCGCGACGGCGACAGGTTCGCCGCGCTCGACGGCGGCGGGGTGACCGTGGCGCTGGCGGGGCCGGAGGAGCACGTCGCCGGGTCGGTCGCGGTGTCGTACAAGGTGGTGGACGTCGATCGCGAGGTGGGTGAGCTGGTCGCGCGCGGCGCCGAGGTGGTGCGGGAGCCCGAGGCAGGACCGCACGAGAGGCGGGCCGTGCTGCGCGACCCCTCGGGCAACGTCTTCGTGCTCTATTCGCCCCTCTGAGATGGAGGCACCCCCATGGCACGACCGGCACGATCGCCGTACGGCAACTACGGGCACGCGATCCTGACCGCGAGCGCGATGCGCACGCCCGACCAGGTGGCGCTGACGTACCGCGGGGAGCGCAGCTTCACCTACGACCAGCTCAACAGGAACGTCAACCGCCGCGCCAACGCCCTCATCGCCGCCGGGGTCACACCGGGCACCCGGGTGGCGGCACTGCTCAACGAGACGTTGCAGGTGGCCGAGGTCTATCTGGCCCAGGCGAAGATCGGGGCGGTGACGGCGGCGCTGAACCCGTACTGGCCGGTCGAGACGCTGCGCGACGTGGTGGCCGCCTCGGGGTGCACGGTCTTCGTGCACGACGCCACCGTGGCCCCCGCGGTCGAGGCCATCAGGCCGGAGCTGCCGCAGGTGACGACCTGGATCGACGTACGGGAGCTGCCGGAGGCGTCCGACGCGGAGCCGCCGCTCGGCGGGTCCTACGACGACCCGCTCGCGCTCTACTACACCTCGGGCACCACAGGGCTGCCCAAGGCCGTCGTGCACACCCACGCATCGTCGCTGGCCACCGCCCAGATCTGGCTGGACGTGCCGCGCGGCCCTGACGCGGTGTTCGGCACCGGGGCGATCATCTGGGGCATCGGCTTCCCGGCCATCGTCGGCCCGGCCCTGTACGCGGGCATGCGCCTGGTGCTGGAGCAGGACTGGGGGCCGGAGAACTTCCTGCGGGTGGTCCCGCGCGAGCGCGTCACGCACGTGTCGCAGATCCCGTCGTTCTACGCGGCGCTGCTGGCCTCGCCCGCGCACGAGGGCGTGGACCTGTCGTCGATCCGGGTGATCATGCTGGGCGGTGAGCCGCTGACGGCGTCCATGCTCGACCGCATCAAGGCCAGGCTGCCGCAGGCGGGCATCTACTCCTATTACGGGCAGACCGAGGCGCCGTACACATGCGTGGGGCGGGTGGACGACGGCTCCACGCCGCTCGGCTCGTCCGGCCGGGCCCGTACGGGGAACGCCGTGCGCGTCACCGGCCCCCACGGCCACCGGGTGATCGACGAGGTCGGCGAGATCAACCTGGCCGGGCCGCACCGGATGGCCGGCTACGACGGGCTGCCCGACCGCACGGCGGAGGTGCTGCGCGGCGAATGGTACGTCGGCGGCGACCTCGGCACGCTCTCCCCCGACGGCGTGCTGCGGGTGCTGGGGCGGCGCGAGGACTCCATACTCAAGGGCGGCGTCTGGACCCAGCCGGCCGTCATCGAGGACGCCGCCTGCGCGCTGGACGGCGTGGCCGAGGCGGGCGCGGTGGGCACCCCTGAGGGGGCCGCCGAGCAGGAGGTGCTGCTGGCCGTGGTGCCGCGCGCCGGGCATACGCTGGACCCGTCCAAGCTGGCGCCGGCCCTCGCCGACGCGCTGCCCGCCCATCAGCGGCCCGACCGCATCGTGGTGACCGGTGAGCTGCCCCACACCGAGGACGCCTCCGGAGGGCCTGGCAAGCTGCTGCGCAGGAAGATCCGCGAGCTTCCCGGCGTGCGCGGGTAGAGCGTGGACGAGCACGAGGTCAAGGCGCTGATCCGCGAGGCCGGGGTGCCGGTGCCGCGCGGGGTCGTGGTGGCCGGCGACGACTTCTCGGCGGCCGGGGAGCTGGCCGAGCCGCTGGCGCTGAAGGCGTTCGGTCCCGGGCTGACGCACAAGACCGAGTCGGGGGCGGTGGTGCTGGGCCTGCGCCACGCCGGCCTGGCCCCGGCGGCCCACCGGCTGCGCGAGCGGCTGCGGCCCGCCGGTTTCCTCATCGAGGAGCAGGTCCCCGCCGGGGTCGAGCTGATCGTCGGGCTGGTGCGCGACCCCGCGTTCGGGCCCGTGCTGCTCGCCGGGCTCGGCGGGGTGTGGACGGAGGCGCTGCGCGACACCGCCGTACGGCTCTGCCCGATCTCCGAGGAGGACGCCCGCCGCATGCCCGCCTCCCTGCGCGGCTCCGCCGTGCTGCGCGGCTGGCGCGGCGCCCCGCCCGTGGACGAGGACGCCGTCGTCAAGCTCCTCATGGCGGTGGGCGGGCCCGGCGGACTGTGGGAGCGGCTGGACCTGGGCGAGTTCGAACTGAACCCGGTCATAGCAGGCCCGTCAGGCGTGGTGGCCGTCGACGCCCGCTATCTCCCCGCGGCCCCCACCCCGCCGATCCCGGCAGCCCCCGCGACCGACTTCCTGCCGCTCTTCGAGCCCAGGGCCGTGGCCGTGGTCGGGGCGTCCACGAGCAGGCCGAACTTCGGGAACATGTTCCTCGGGTTCTACCGGGAGACGGGCGTCCCGCTGGTGGCGGTGCATCCGACGGCGGAGGAGGTCGCGGGGGTGCCGGCCGTGCCGTCGCTCGACCGCGCAGACGTGGACTACGCGCTGGTGGCGGTGCCCGCCGAACGTTGTGCCGAGGTGGTGCGGCAGGCGGCGGGAGTCCCGTTCGTGCAGGTGATGAGCGGCGGGTTCGGCGAGGCGGGACGGCCCGAGCTGGAGGCCGAGCTGGTGGCGGCGGCGCGCGCGGCCGGCGTCCGGCTGCTCGGGCCGAACTGCATGGGCGTGTACTGTCCCCGAGGCGGTCAGACGTTCGTCGGCGGCGGCACGGGCCCGGCCGGCTCCGTCGCGCTCATCTCGCAGAGCGGCGGCCTGGCCGGCGAGGTGATCAAGGTCGGGGAGCGGCGCGGGCTGGCGTTCAGCCGGGTCGTCACGGCCGGGAACGCTGCCGACGTCACCCCGGCCGAGCTGCTGCGCTGGCTCGCCGCGGACCCCGAGACGCGGGCGGCGGGGCTGTACCTGGAGGACCCGAGGAACGGCCGCGAACTGTACGAGGCGCTGCGCGACGCGGACCTGCCCGTGGTGCTGCTGGTCGGCGGACGTACCGGGCAGGGCAGGCAGGCCGCCGCCTCGCACACCGGCGGCCTGGTGAGCGACGAGCGGATCTGGGCGGCGGTGGCCGAGCAGGCGGGCGTGACGCTGGTGACGTCCCAGGACGACCTGATCGGGGTGCTGGCGTTCTTCCAGGCGCACGGCGGGCGCGCCGTCAGGGGTGACAGGACGCTCGTGGTCGGGCCGAGCGGGGGCGCGAGCGTGCTCGCCGCGGACGCGTTCGACCGGGCCGGTGTCCGCCTCGACTCGCTGCCCGCCGACCGCCTGGCCGCGCTGCGCGGGCTCGGCGTGGTGACGACGGGCAACCCGCTCGAAGTGCCCGTGGGTCCGATGGGCCGGGCCGGCCTCGTGGCCGAGGTGATCGACGCGCTCGCGGGGCCGTACCGGGACGTGGTGGCGCACGTGAACGTCACGGCCTTCTTCACGTACGGGGACGCCGCCGAGCCCCTGTACGCCTACGCGCACGCCCTGGCGGGAGCCCAGGCCGCGCACCCGCACACCAGGATCACCCTCGTCACCAGGAACGCCGAGTGCGCGCCTCCGGGCGTCACGGACGAGGTCGGGCGGATCGCGGCGGCGGCCGGGATCCCCGTCTACCGCACGATGGAGGCGGCCGCCGTGGCCGTCGCGGCAGGAGGACGCCATGGGGCTGCTTGACGGCAAGGTCGCGCTGATCACCGGCGGTGCGCGGGGCATGGGCGAGGCCCACGTACGGCTGTTCCTGGCCGAGGGCGCGCGGGTGGTGTTCGGGGACGTGCTGGAGGAGGAGGGCAAGGCGCTGGCGGCGGAGACGGGCGCGGTGTACGTGCGGCACGACGTGACCCGTCCGGAGGAGTGGGAGGCGGCCGTGGGGGCGGCCGTCGAGGCGTACGGGCGGCTGGACGTGCTGGTGAACAACGCCGGGATCCTGAAATTTCGGCGTATCGCCGACATGTCGCTCGAAGACTTCGATCAGGTGATCGGCGTGAACCTCAGGGGCACCTGGCTCGGCATCAAGTCGGTCATCGAGCCCATGAAGGCCGCCGGGCGCGGCTCGATCGTGAACATCTCCTCCATCGAGGGCTACGTCGGCGCGGAGGGGCTGTCGGCGTACTCGGCCTCGAAGTTCGGCGTGCGTGGCGTGACGAAGTCGGCGGCGCGGGAGCTGGCGAAGTTCAAGATCAGGGTGAACTCCGTGCACCCTGGAGCGATCAACACCTCCATGGTCATGGACCCCGAGCTGGTCGGCGAGGTGGACGCGGAGGCGTTCGTCAAGTCCATGGTCATCAAGCGGTTCGCCAAGCCGGTGGAGGTCTCGCACGTGGTGGCGTTCCTGGCCTCGGACCGGGCCAGCTACTGCACGGGGAGCGAGTTCACCGTGGACGGCGGGCTGCTGACCGGCGCAGGATACTAAGATCTCACCACAAGGTAGATCTTTTAGTGTTAAACCACCTAGGGTCGGACATTTCTGGCAACGTTACTGACCTGCTGGTTTCTACCCCGTGAGGGCCCTTGCCCCCAGGGTGCGTGCTTGAGCTAAGGTCACGACACGATAACCTCACTCATCACGGAAGACGACAGGCCTCCGGTTTTGTCACATCAGTCCCGGGTTACCCTCCTTTACCCATGGCTGGTGGGTCGAACCCGGTCTTGCCCGGAAGGTTCCCCCACACTTCCATGACGCCAGAGATCCAGAAGTACATAGAACTGCTCGAGAGCCAGATCGGCTACTCCGAGAAGTCGGGCTCGTACACCAAGTTCGGCGCCTGGTACGGCAAGAACATCGAGTTCGACGCCGACTACAGTTCCGCGCCGTGGTGCGACATGTACCTCTCATGGGCCGCGCACAAGCTCGGCTACGAGGACTGGGTCGGCCAGTTCGCCTGGACCGTCGAGCACGCCAAGTGGTTCAAGAAGCAGGGCGCGTGGGGGAAGAAGCCCGAAGTCGGGGCGCTGGTCTTCTACGACTGGAGCGGCTCCAACGACATCGACAGGATCGACCACGTCGGGGTCGTGACCAGGGTCGAGGGCGGCCGGATCCACACCATCGAGGGCAACATCGACGGCGGCGTCGCCAAGCGCAAGGAACGCGACACGAGCAAGGTCGTCGGTTACGGCTACCCGCAGCGGGTCAAGGAGCGGCTCGACAAGAAGGCCAGGAAGAAGGCCGAGAAAGAGGCCCAGGAAGCGCTCAAGGAGGCGGGGAAGCCGGGAAGCGAGGTTGGTACGATCCAGCTTCCCGAGCAGTCGCTCACCTCGCAGATCCCCCGGGGCGACGACGGCCGCTCCGCCCAGGTGCCGCTGTCCGGCGACCGCATCCAGTCCCTGACGCCGGGCCAGACCGACCAGGGAGCGACCGGCCAGACCGAGGGCCAGACCCCGGAGCAGGCCCAGTCCGACCCCCACGGCGCCCCGCGCTCCTCGTCGTCGTCCTCGTCCTCGGACGCGCACGCGGACGCCCCGGCGAAGACGTCCAAGTCCTCCTCGAAGGAGGCGTCCGAGTCCCGTACGGGAACGAACGACTCCGCCGCCCGTCCCGCCCCCACCGCGTCGGCCCCGGCCGAACCCCAGGTCGGCGCCTCCAGCGGCGCCGCCAACGGAGCCCCCGCGAAGAAGGGCAAGCACGCCAAGCCCACCACGGCCGACACCGAGGCCGCGACCAGCGAACCCCTCCCCTCCCACACCGACGCCTCCGCCACCGGGCCGCTGCCCGTCGTCAACACCCCGACGCTGGTCGGCTCGACGCTGATCGCCGCCCTGACGCTGCTCGCCGTGGCCAAGACCCGCCGCCAGCGCTCGGCCGCCGCCGCGGCGGCCGCACCGGCCAGGCCGCCCCGCCCGTCCCGCGCGAAGGGCCGCCGCCGGCGCGGCAGAACGGCCCCCGTCCTGGCGACGGCCGACCACCGCACCGCCGTGGACCTCCCGGAGACCCCGGAACGCCTCGCCACCGCCGCCGCCCTCCGCACCCTCACCCCCGCAGCGTCCACCACTACGACCCCGGCGGCGGCAAGCGCGGCCTCGACCACGATGGCCTGGCCCCTCCCGGAATCCACCGACTCCACGGCCTGGCCGGTCACCGCAGGGTCCGGCTCGGACACCACCCGCGCCGCCTTCGGCCCCCGGTCCGTCTCCTTCGACGGCACCCCCTGGCCCGACGCTTTCGAGGCCCCCTCCTCCGGCGTGCGCGCCGGCTTCGGCTCGGACGGCCACTCCGCAGACACCGACCTGCACGGTGGTTCGGCCGCCGGGGACGGTTCCCGCCGTCCGGGCGGCAGGGACTCGGCCCGGCACGCCGCTTCCAGAGGCAGGGCCCGCCACGCGGCCTCCAGGAACGCCGCCCGCCACGCCGCGGCCAAGGACGCCGCCGCGCGCGAGGCCGCCCATCACGCCGCCGCAAGAGAAGCGGCCGCCAAGGAGGCCGCCCAGCACGCCGCCGCCCGGGAAGCCGCCCGCCGCATCGCCGCCCGCGAGGCCGTCGCACAAGAGGCCGTCGCACAAGAGGCCGTCGCACAAGAGGCCGTCGCACAAGAGGCCACCGCGCGTGAGGCCGCGCAGCGGGCCGCCGCGAGGGAGCTCGCCGCCCGGCAGGCCGCGCGCCACGCCGCGACCAAGGAGGCCGCAGCGAGGGAGGCCGCGCGCCACGCCGCCGCCAGGGAAGCCGCCGCGAGGGAGGCGGCACGCGAAACGCTGAGGCACGGCGCCCGCCACGCCAGGCACCGCAGGCTCCCCTTGGAGATCCGCCCCTTCGACCTGACCACCGACGCCACCCCGCACGGCCCGGCCACCGCCCAGGGCTCCCACGACCACCGCGCCCCGACCGTCTGGGGGGCCGACGAGCCCCACACCCGCGCGCCTCACGACCACCGTGGCACCACGGCCCCGAGGCCGCACGAGTCCCGCAACACCCCCACGTGGGGAGCCGACGAGCCCTACAGCGCCCCGCGCGGGTTCCACGGCCGCCGTGACGCCGCCGCTGCGGGGCCGCGCGAGTCCCGCGGCACCACCGGGTGGGGGCCTTACGATCCCCACGGCGCCACGGCCCGCGAGTCCCGCGACGCGGCCCCCTACGAGCCCGCCTTCCTGGCCGCGCCCTACGAGCCGGACTTCGACAGGTCCCGCTACCGGTTCACGGACGACACGGGCCCGCTGGAGGTCGTGCTCGACACCGGCCCCCTGGACCGGGTGGTGGACACGAGCCCGTTCGAGCGCATCGTCATCCCCGGCGCGACGAGCACGTTCGACGCTTTCGCGCCGCCCGCGCGGTCCGGCGGCCTGCTCACCGTCTCGGAGCCCGCGACCACCTACCGTGGCCGCCGCCGTCGCCGCTCATCGGACGAGCACCCGGCGTTCCCCTACACCGACGCCCCGCCCAGGGGCCGCCGCCACCGCCGCACCCGCCCGGAGGACGAGCTGACCGCCGACACCACCGGCCGTCACCACGCCTGACCACCCCATGAGAGCGGGTCAGGCCGGGGCCGACGGGCGCGTCAGGCCGTAGCCGGCGGCGGTCAGGCCAGGGGCGCCGGGGGCGACGGGGGTGTGAGGCCGTAGGCGGTGGCGAATCTGGTCAGGTGGGCCACCGCGTCGCGGCCGCGGGTCCAGGGACGTACGATCAGCCGCTCGACCCCGAGCGCCGCCCACTCGGCGACCTCGTCAGGGGAGCCCAGCTCGTACGCGTGAGCCGTCACCGGCACCCCTTCCCGCAGCCGCGCGAGGGCGGCGAGGCGGGGCCGGATGGAGGCGAGCGTGTGCGGCATGCTGATCCACCCGTCGCACAGCAGCGCCGCCCGCCGCAAGGCAGCGTCCGACTCCCCGCCGGCGAGCACGGGCAGGTGCGGCTGCACGGGCTTGGGCTCGAAGGCGACCTCGGGAAAGGAGTAGAACCTCCCGCTATGGGCGACCACCGGCTCGCTCCACAACCGCCGTACGACCTCGATGGCCTCGTCCAGCCGCGCCCCCCTGCTCTCGAACGGCACCCCGGCCGCGTCCCACTCCCCCCGATACCAGCCCGCCCCGACCCCGCAGACGGCCCGCCCGGCGGAGACCACGTCCAGGGTGGCGAAGGCGCGGGCGGAGACGAAGGGGTGGCGCAGGGCGAGCAGTTGCACGGCGGTGCCGAGCTTGACGTGCGAGGTGAGGGCGGCCAGCCAGCACAGGTATGCGGGCGCGTCGAACAGCGGCGTCCCCGGCTTGATCCCCGGCGAGGTGGCGCCCGGGTAGTGAGCGGTGGACAGGTCGGTGGTGAAGACGAGGTGCTCGGGCAGCCACACTGACTCGAACCCCAGCTCGTCGGCCGCCACCGCCACGTCCTTCCACGCGGCGGGATGCAGCAGCCCGAGCGGGACGCCGAACTTCACGGGTACCTCCGAGGGGAGCCGTCGACGATGGCGGCGCGCAGGCGTTCGCGGTGGTGGGCGGTGGTGCCGTACGCACTGGACAGGGACCACGCGCGGGCCAGCCAGAACCGCAGGTCCAGCTCGTCGGTGTAGCCGATGGCGCCGTGCACCTGCAGCGCCGTCCTGGCCGCGAGCGTGGCGGCCTCGCCCGCGGCGGCCTTGGCGGCGCTCGCGTCCCGGTCCGCGCCGGCCAGTGCCTTGTCCGCCGTCACCGCCGCCCGCCACACCAGCGGCGCGGCGAACTCGACCGCCACCGCCACGTCGGCGAGCTGGTGCTTGACGGCCTGGAACGACCCGATCGGAGCGCCGAACTGGGTGCGGGCCCCGGCGTATGCGACGGTCGTGGACAGCAGATGCCTGGCGACCCCGACGAGCTGCGCGGCGGTCGCCACGGCACCGGCCCGCAGCGCCGCCCCCACGTCTGCGCCGAGCGGCTCACCCGGCGTCTCGGTGGTCACCTCGAACAGCGGCCGGCACGGGTCGGGCCCTGGACGTGGGCTGAGGCGCACGGACGCGGCGGGGAACGACCGGGCCGCGCCGTCCCGCACGACCACGACCAGGTCGGCGAGATCGGCATCGGCCGCATAAGCCTGCCCGGGCGGCAGCACCGCCACGGTCACCGGCTCAGCGCCGCCCAGCAGGTAAGCCCCCACCACGGCGGTCTCCACGACCGGCCCAGGCAGGCAGGCCCGCCCGGTCTCCTCAAGCGCGGGCACCACGTCGATCAGCCGCAACCCCAGCCCGCCGGCCTCCTCGGGCGACAACACCTGGAAGAACCCCAGCCCGGCGAGCTGCTTCCACCCTGGCCGCCGCTCGCTGCGCAGCGCGGCGGGCGGGCAGTGCGCCCGCAGCACATCCCGTACGTTCGCCGCCAGGGCGAGCTGATCGGCGCTGAAAGCGGCATCCATCATCATCGGGGAAGTCCGAGGAGACGTTCTGCGACGATCGTGCGCTGGATCTCGTTCGTGCCCGCGTAGATCGGCCCCGCCTGCGCGAACAGGAACCCGTCGAGCCACCCCTCCACCCCAGCCCGGTCGCCGAGCAGGTCGAGCGCGAGGGCGTGCATGCGCAGGTCGAGCTCGGACCAGAAGAGCTTGCCCAGGCTGGCCTCGGCCCCGATCTCCTCCCCCGCCGCGATCCCGCGCGCGGTCGCGTACGTGTGCAGCCGGTACGCCTCCGCCTCCACCCAGCAACGCGCCGCCCGGTCGGCGAGCGCCGGGTCGGCGCCGGCGGCCAGGGCGACGAGCCGGTCGGCGGTGGCGAGGAAGCGGCCCGGGCTGCGCAGGGTGAGGCCGCGTTCCGACGAGGTGGTGGCCATGGCGATGCGCCAGCCGTCGCCTGGCCGGCCGAGCACGAGGGAGCCGGGCACGTACACGCCGTCGAAGTGCAGCTCGGCGAAGCCGGGCAGGCCGTCGAGCTGGGCGATGGGCCGGACGGCGACGTCGGACAGGGGGAACAGGACGTAGGTCAGGCCGCGGTGGCGTTCGCCCGAGGTGCGGAAGAGGCCGAACCCGTGGGTGGCGTACGCGGCGCGCGAGCTCCACGTCTTGTGTCCGTACAGGCGCCAGCCGCCGGGCACGGGCTCGGCCCTGGAGGTGAGCGCGGCCAGGTCGCTGCCCGCCTCGGGCTCCGACCACGCCTGGGCCCACACCTGCTCGCCGGAGGCCATGCCGGGCAGCCAGCGCCGCCGCTGTTCCCCGGTGCCGAACCGCATGAGCGAAGGGCCGAGGAGGAAGATGCCGTTCTGGGTGACGCGGGCGGGGGCGCCGGCGGCCCAGTACTCCTCCTCGAAGATCAGCCATTCGACGAGGGAGGCGCCTCTGCCGCCGTACTCCTCGGGCCAGGAGACGACGGACAGCCGGGCGGCGGCCAGCTCCGCCTCCCAGGCCCGGTGGGCGGCGAAGCCCTCAGGGGTGTCCATGGACGGGAGGTGATCGGGGACGTGCGTGCTCAGCCACTCGCGAACCTCGGCGCGGAAGTCCCGCTCGGCCGGGGAGAAGTCGAGATCCACGACAACCAACCTAGCGCACGCTTGGTGAGCTGACCAGGTCAGGCTGACGTCGTGCAGGGACTGCTGCCGCGCCCCTGTCCACGCTCGACGCCGCCACCGGTCGCCGCACCCGCGTCACCCCCGACGGCCACACCACCACCTCACCCGGCACCTCACCCGGCACCGAAATCGGGATGCGGCCGCGGCCGGCGCCGGAGCCGTCCCCGGCTGAGGCAGGCCGCTCAGTCCGGGATGAGCGCGTCCCTGGGACCGCCGTAGACGGGGTTCTTGTCCAGCCGATGCTCGGTCACGAGCAGGCGGATCACCCCCTTGGCGTTCTCCTCGGCCTCCCAGACCACCCAGTCGTCCCCGACGGGCTCCTCCTGGGTACGCACGATGCCGTACCCTCCGGGGTTCCCCGGCGGCACGGAGATGACCGCGAAGACGACCTTCTTGCCGCGCCTGCGCAGCTCGGGGAGGACCTCACCGACGGTCTTCTCGTCCACGCGCAGGTCCTCCAGGGAGCGGCCCCTGTCGGTGGCGACGCGGAACTCCGGCTCCTTGAACGAGGGCCTGGGCGCGGGGACGGGCTCGCAGGGCGCGATCGGGCCCTCCATCAGGTACGTGGTGGTCATGCCGCCCTTGCCGCTGATGCTCCACACGAACGTCTGGCCCGGCCGGAACAGCTTCGTGTTGATCCGCATCTGCCACCCCTCCCGCTCGCCCGGGATGTTCTCCGGCAGGCTGTAGACGCCACGGGGGATGTTCCTCACGTGCTCGCCACGCGGTTCCCGGCACATCATGCCCTGGGGGACGAAGTCGACCGTCGCGGGAACGTTCAGCTCCCGCAACCGCCGCTCCAGCCCCTCAGCGTCGTCGAAGTCGCGGATCTGGATCGTCACCATCCCGTCCTGCATGTCCACGGCGTACGAGCTGGGCGCGCCACCGCGCAGCACGCTCGGCACCACGACGACGCCCGCGGCGAGCACGACGGCCGCCGCCAGGCCGAGCAACGGCCGCTTGAACGAGCGCGGGGGCCGCCGCACCGGTTCCGGCTCCTGCGCGGTGATCTCGGCCAGCAGCGCCCGCGCCCCCGCGCCGGACGGCTCGCCGCCGAGGCCACCGGGTGCGACCCGGGCCAGCGGCTTGATCGCCTCGATCTCGTCGATGTCCTTCACAGCGCTCCTCCCTGCGACCGTTCCACCAATGCGGGCCGAGCCCGCGTGCCGACGTGCACCCCGGCGTCGGCGAGTGCCCGGGACAGCCGTTTGCGGGCCCGGTACAGCCGGATCCGTACGGCGTTGCGGGACAGCCCCAGCGCCTGCGCGATCTCCTCGCGCTCCAGGCCCTCCCAGGCGACCAGGGCCAGCAGCTCCCTGTCGTCGTCGGGCAGGCTTCTGAAGGCCCGCCCGATCGCGTCCAGTTCGACCTCGGTGTCCGGGGAGTGCCCGTAGAGGTCGGCGAGCTCGGCGTCCTGCTCGGCGGTGCGGGCCCTGCGGCGGTTGTCGCCGCGGAAGTGGTTGGCCAGCACCTTGCGCGCCACGCCGTACAGCCAGGGCACGACCTCGGGGCCGTCCGGCAGCTCCGCCACCCGCCGCCAGGCGATGGTGAACGTCTCCGCCACGACGTCGGCGGCGTCCTGGGGCGAGTCGCAGCGGCGTACGGCGTAGGCGGTGATCCTGCCGTACGCCAGGTCATAGGCGGCCTCGAACCGGGCCAGCCGCTCGTCATCCACAGGCGGTCCCCATGGCAGATCTCCTCAGCAGACGATTGACACGGACACCTACCTCTATGTACGCCCAGCCCCCATCATTTCCACGCAAAGGGGCACCCGCCGGAAGACCCGGCAGGTGCCCCTCAAGAAGACGTGGTCAGATACCGAAGGCGCGCTTGAGCGCCGCCTCCCTGGCCGCCCGCGCCCGCCGGCTCAGCTCGGCGTCCGGCACCATCATGTCGAACCCGTGGAAGGCCCCGGGGAACAGGTGGAACTCGGTCGAGACCCCGGCCTGGGCCAGCCGCTGCGCGTAGTCAATGCACTCGTCCCTGAACACCTCGAGCTCCCCCACGTCCACGAACGCCGGCGGCAGCCCGGACAGGTCGGTGGCGCGGGAGGGGGCGGCGTAAGGGGACACGTCGTCGGTGCCCGCCAGGTCGCCGAGCAGTGCCTTCCAGCCGTAGAGGTTGGCCGACCTGGGCCACACCACGGCGTCGGCGAAGGCGCGGCTGGACGGCGTGACGTTGCGGTCGTCCAGCATGGGGCAGATCAGCAGCTGGAACGCGAGGTCGGGGCCGCCGCGGTCCCTGGCGAGCAGCACGGTGGCGGCGGCCAGCCCGCCGCCCGCGCTGGCCCCGCCGACGGCCAGCCGGGCCGGGTCGATGCCCAGCTCGGCGGCGTTCTTGGCGGTCCAGACGAGGCCCGCGTAGCAGTCCTCGACGGGCGCGGGATGGGGGTGCTCGGGGGCGAGCCGGTAGTCGACGGAGACGGCGACCAGGCCGAGCCGCTCGACGTAGCGGACGATCATCTCGTCGTCCATCTCCGGCTTGCCGATGATCATGCCGCCGCCGTGGATCCAGTAGAGCGCGGGCCGGTTCTCGCCCGGCTCGGCGGGCCGGTAGACGCGCACCCGTACGTCCGGCGCACCCGCGGGCCCCGGCACCAGCCGGTCCTCGATCGAGACCTCGGTCAGCGGCCTCGGCGCGGCGGCCATCATGGCGTTGAGCTGGGCCCGATGCTCGGCCAGCGCCTCGTACGTCAGCGACGCGAAGTCGATCCCGGGCATCTGCGCGACCTGCTCGACCCCGGCACGCAGCTCGCCGTCCAGGTTGGGGTGATGCGCCATGGGCTGTTTCCTTCCGCGGAGCGGTGCTGTCTCTGCTGACATCGTGGAATTCCCGGTCATCGTCGCACAACCGCCATATGGCGGAGATCGGCCCCCGTGCCCCCGCCGTTCGGCGAACGGCCGCCTCGGATACGGGACGAAGCCGCCGCCGTCCGGCATGCTGATCATCATGTGCCACTCCACCGACAGCAGGCCGCCCGCCCCGCCCGTGCGTGGCGAGGTGGCCGCGCACGAGCAGACCGAGCTGACCGCCGCCGACGGCAACCGCTTCCTCGCCTACCGGACCGAACCCGCCGAGCCGAACGGCCGGAGCATGGTGATCCTGCCGGACATCCGCGGGCTGCACCCCTACTACCGTGACCTCGCGGTCCGGTTCGCCGAGGCGGGGTTCCGGACGATCGCGATCGACTACTTCGGCCGCACGGCGGGCCTCGGCGACCGCGGCGACGACTTCCCGTTCCGTCCCCACGTCGACCAGCTCACCAGCGACCACGTCAGGGCCGACGCGCTGGCGGCCACGCAGGCGCTGGACGGACCGGTGTTCACCGTGGGGTTCTGCCTGGGCGGCGCGCAGTCGCTGCGGCAGGCCGCCGAGGGCAACGGGCTGGCGGGCGGCATCGGCTTCTACCCCACCCTGCGCTTCGTGGAGCCGCCCGAGTCGGGGCCCGGCGCGCCGCTGCTGATGCTGCTGGGCGGCGCCGACCGGGCCACGCCGCGCGAGCAGTCCGCCGCGTACGAGGCCGCGCTCGACCGGGCCGGCACCCCGTACGAGAAGCACGTCTATCCGGGCGCGCCGCACGCGTACTTCGACCGCTCGTACACGAAGTGGACCGAGGTCTGCCAGGACTCATGGCGGCGCATCCTCGACTTCGTCGAGCGCCACTCCTGAGTCATCCCAGGTAGGCAGCCCGGACGACGGGGTCTTCGCGGATCTCGGCGGGCGGCCCCGCGGCGATGACCCGGCCGAGGTCGAGCACGACGATCCGGTCGCAGACGTCCATGACGAACCCCATGTCGTGCTCGACCAGCAGCACCGTGGTCTCCAGGCTCCTGACGACCTCGGCCAGGCGGGCGGTCTGGGCGGCGTCGAGCCCGGAGGTGGGCTCGTCGAGCAGCAGCAGCCTGGGCCGGTCGGCCAGCGCCCTGGCCAGCTCGACCAGGCGCCGCCCGCCGACCGGCAGCGCTGCCGCGTACGCCTCGCGCTGCCCGTCGAGCCCGCACAGCTCCAGCACCTCGGCGACGCGCTCGCGCCGGTCGCGTTCGAGCCGCCGCCGGGCGGGCAGGCCAACGAGGTCGGCGGCCAGCCCGCCACCGCCGCCGTGCCAGTCGAGCGCGGCCAGCACGTTGTCCTCGACCGTGAGCCGGCCGAACACCTGCGTGCGCTGGAACGTGCGGCGCACCCCCGCCCTGGCCCGCCGGACCGGCGGCAGCCCGGTCACGTCCCGCCCGTCGACGCGGACCCGGCCCTCGACCGGCCTGCCCAGCCCGGACACGACGTCGAACAGGGTGGTCTTGCCTGCCCCGTTCGGCCCGATCACGCCGCACACGACTCCCTCTTCGACCTCGAACGACACCTGGTCCAGCGCCTTGACGCCGCCGAAGGCGACCGACACCCCGTCCACCGCCAGCATGATCAGCGCACCCCCAGGTAGGCGGCGGTCAGCCGCTCGCCGTCCACCTCGGCGCGCGGCCCCGACCAGGTGACGCGGCCGAGCCGCATGAACGCCACCCGGTCGGCGATCGCCAGCGCCTCGGTGGCCTTCTCCTCGACCAGCAGCAGCGCGACCCCGCGCGCCCGCAGCTCGGCGAAGACCTCGAACACCTGCCGCACCACCATGGGCGCGAGCCCCAGCGACGGCTCGTCGGCGACGAGCACGCGCGGCGGCCTGATGAGCGCGGGGGCGAGCGTGAGCAGCTGCTGCTCGCCGCCGGACAGGGCGCCGGCCGGCACGTGGCGGCGCTCGCCGAGGTGCGGCAGCCGCGCGAAGACCGGCTCGGGGTCGGGCAGCCAGGTGCGCAGGTTCTCCTCCACGGTCAGCCCGGGGAAGACGCCCCTGCCCTCGGGCGCCAGCAGGATGCCTGCGCGGGCCCTGCGGTGGGCGGGCCAGGCAGTGACGTCGCGGCCGTCGAGCAGCACGCGGCCCGCGCTCACGGGCAGGTCGCCGGCCGCGACGGCGCAGGTGGTGGACTTGCCCGCGCCGTTCGCGCCGAGCAGCGCGACCACCTCGCCGGGTCCGACGGTCAGGTCCACGCCGCGCAGCACGGTGGTGTCGGCGTATCCGGCGGCGACGCCTTCCAGGGTGAACAGCCGCCGCTCCCGCACGGCCGGCTCGGCCCGTACCTCGGGCTCGGGGCGCTCCCGTTTCCTGTGCCGCAGCCCGGCCATCTGGGTGAGCACGCCGTCGGGGTGCTTGGCCAGGATGACGCCGCCGAGCCCGAACAGGATCGCGCCGACGTGCGCGGACAGGTCCCAGACGGCCAGCAGCTCGGGCACGGCGACGGCGACGAGCCCGCCCAGCACGGCTCCGCCGATCCGCCGCACGCCCTGCAGCACCACGATGGCCAGCCAGACGAACCCGGAGAAGGCCGGCAGGTCGGTCGCCGTGATCGAGCCCTTGAAGATCGCGAACAGCACCCCGCCCAGCCCCGCGACCGCCGATGCCAGCACGAACAGCACGATCTTGGTACGCGGCGCCGACAGCCCCGACGTGACGGCCGCGGCGGGCGCCGAGCGCACGGCCAGGATCGCCCGCCCTGACGCCGACCGTTCGAGGTTGCGGACGAGCAGCGCCACGGCCCCGATGAGCGCGAGCAGCAGCACCACGCGCACGCGCGGATCCGAGGTGTCGGCGAAGCCGAACCCGAGCGCCGGCAGCGCCCAGCCGATCGTGCCGTTGCTGAACGCGTCCACCTGGAACAGCACCTGGTCGGCCAGCAGCGCCATGGCGAGCGTCGCCAGCGTCAGGACCCGGCCGCCGAGCCGCAGCGCGGGCAGCGCCACCAGCATCCCGGCCGCCGCCGCTGCCAGCACGCCGAGCACGATCGCGGCGGCGAACGGCAGCCCTGAGGTGAACGCCCAGCCGCAGGTCAGCGCGGCCATGGCGGCGAAGGCGGCCTGGGCCAGGTTCACCATGCCGCCGATGCCGGTGACGATCACGAACGAGCAGAAGATCAGCGCCAGCACCAGGCCCTGCGCGGCCACGCCCACGTAATAGACCGGGCCCGCGAAGGCGAAGGCGGCCAGCGCGAGCGCGCCCAGCGCCCACGGCAGCCGGCGCCGCCACGGCGGCAGCCCGGCCAGGTGGTCGGGCGGCGGCGCGTCCTCGGCCGCGCTGCCCGCGACCCGGTCACGCGCCCTGTTGAGCAGCACCAGCCCGGCGAACAGCAGGATCACCGGCACCGCCGTACGCAGCCCGGTCACCTCTTCGAGGAAGTCGGTGTAGCCGGCCACCAGGTTCTGGATCACGCCGAGCGCCAGCCCGGCCGCGAACGTCCACGGGATCGAGCGCAGCCGCCCGAACACCGCCGCCGTCGCCGAGGCGAACAGCAGCACCGTGTACGCCGTCGCGTCCAGCCCCAGCACCGGCACCGCCAGCACCCCGGCCAGCCCGGCGAGCCCTGAGGAGAGCGTCCAGGCCAGCGCCGACGCGGCGCCGGCGTCGATGCCGCGCAGCGTGGCCAGCCGCCGCCGGTCCACGCAGGCACGCATGCGCAGCCCGTACGGAGTGTGCCGCATGAACGCCCACAACCCGGCCGCCGCGAGCGCCGAGCACAGGAACGTGATGAGCTGGTCGCTGTCCAGCCGCACGGCGAACACCTCGACGTCCACGGCCGGGTGCGGCCCGACGCCGCGCGGCAGCGCGGTCGCGTCGGCGGGCGGCAGCCCGGCCACGTCCACGACCAGCAGACCGGCCGCGGGGAGGGCGATCGTGAGCCCGATGGTGGCCACGATCTGCGCGGTCTCCCCCGCCTGCGCGAGGCCCCTGAACATGGCCTTGTGCAGGGCGTAGCCGAGCGCGGGCGCGAACAGCGCCACCGCCAGCAGGGCCGACGGCAGCGCGGGCACGCCGGCCTGGGTCAGCTCGTAGAACAGCAGGGCGGTCAGGAAGCCGATGGCGCCGTGGGCGAAGTTGAACACGCCGGTGGCGGCGTACGAGAGCGTCAGGCCCGCCCCCATGACCGCGAAGACCGCGCCGGTGACCAGGCCGCTGAGGACGTAGGCGATCATTTCAGCGGCACGTTGCCGAAGCAGCGCATGTTCCTGGCCACCTGGAAGGCGCCGCCCTCCAGCTTGACCAGGGCGCCGCAGCCGTTGGGCTCGCTGTGGTCCTTCGGATACTCGATGCGGCCGAAGCCGGGGTTCTCGTAGACGTAGGAGCCGTTGGCGGTGGCGAGGAAGCGTTCCCTGGTCAGCTCCTTGCCGGTCTTGTCCAGCAGGTCGAGGAAGATGTCGGCGGCCCAGTAGCCGATGGCGAGGTGCTGGGTCAGCTCGGTTCCGGGCGCGGCCTTCTCGACGTCCTTCCTGAGCTGGGCGACCTCGGGGGCGTCCGACTCGAAGGGCTCGAACATGGGCGCCGCGATCACGCCCTCCAGGGCCTTCGCGCTGGCGGGGTCCTTGAGTATGGCGGCGTCGTAGCTGGTGGCGTCGGTGAGCACGCCCCTGTAGCCGGCCCGCTTGAGCGCCGAGTACAGGCCGACGTTGAACTTGGTGCCGGCGATCACCGACACCACGACGTCGGGCGGCCCGCCACCGTCGGATGTCATGATCTTGTTGACGTACGGGAGCCAGTCGGGCGGGGGTGCGGCGGCCGGCAGGCCCGAGTTCACGCCGGCCAGCTCGAACCCGGCCGCGGTGAACGACTGGGAGATGGTCGTGCCGCCGTACTTGCTGCCGCTGGAGTCGGAGGTCTGGACGTACACGCTCTTGCCCTCGGCGCCGCCGAGCAGGTCGGCCATCTGGCGGCCCCACCACGTCTGCGAGCCCGCGCCCTGCTTGGGCGCCAGGCAGCCGTTGTAGCCGAAGCCGGTCTTCGTGCCGCACCACTGCGGGCCCGTCGCCCAGCCGAACCACGGCACGCCCTGCTGCTCAAGGAAGGCGGCGCCACCGAAGTTGGGCGCGTGCACGGGGACGAGGGCGAACACCGAGTCCTTCTGCACGAGCTTCTTGGCCGCCGCGTCGCCCTTGGCGGCGTCCTGGCCGTCGTCCTCGGCCCCGAGGAACTCGATCGTGCGGCCGTGCACGCCGCCCTCCGCGTTGGCCCGCTCGAACCTGGCCTTGGCGCCCAGCTCGGCGTCCTTGGTGGAGTAACCGCTGGCGCTGGTCTTGGTCAGCACACCACCGACCTTGATCGTCGCGTCCGTCACACCGGCCGCGCCCCCGCCCGCGGCGCCGCCCTGCTGCTGGGCCGCGCATCCGGTCGCGAGAAGGACCGTCACCAGGGCCACCGACCTCACTCGCACCATGACGGCCTCCCCTTGCGCCTTGGCCTAGCGCTCGCTTGGTTTCGTCCGAGCGTAAATTCGCCTTACGGCGCCGTCAACGGGGCTACCGAGCAACCGCTTGCTCACAAACGCGTGACGGTGGCCGTCACGGGGTGGCCGAGGCGCCGAAGACGCGGTCGCGGGCCAGGTCGAGTGCGGTCAGCACGGCGCCCTGGAGCACGGGGTTGCCCGTGACCGTGCTGGCGCGCACCTCGGTGGGGGCGGGCGCCAGGTCGCCCAGCCGGGCGGCCACCTCCTCGGCCAGCTCGGCGCCCCCTTCACTCCCGCACTCGCCGCCGAGCACGACGAGGCCGGGGTCGAGCAGGCTGACGAAGGCGGCGGCGCCCTTGGCGATGCGGGCGGCGAACTCCGTACGGGCCAGGCCGCGCGCGACGGGCGAGGTCACCAGGTTGCAGAACGCGGTCCCGCCCACCTCCAGGAACCCGATCTCGCCCGCGCCCCCCGACGCCCCCCGGCGCAACCGCCCGCCGAGCACGACCGCCGCCCCGACCCCGTCGCCCAGCCAGAGCAGGACGAAGTCCTCGGCGTCCTGCGCCACCCCGTCCCGCGACTCGGCGATGGCGGCCAGGTTCGCCTCGTTCTCCAGCACCACCGGGACGCCGCCGAGCCGCTCCCGCCAGGACGTCACCAGCCCGGGCCGCCACCCCGGCACGTCGTTGGACGACACCAGCTCGCCGTCGCGCGGCGCGACCAGGCCCGGCGCCCCGACCACGACGGCGTCGAGGCTCCGCTGCCCCGCCGCCTCGGCCAGGACGCTTTCAACGAGATCCACCAGGTCACCGCCGACCGCCCGGGCGGCCGAGCCGACGGTACGGCCCGTGAGGTCGGCGACGGTGACGTGGACGGTGTCACGCCGCAGGTCGACCCCCGCGACGTGGGCCCGGCCGGCCACCAGCCCGTAGAGGCGCGCGTTGGGCCCGCGCCTGTCCTCGCCCGACTCCCCCGCGACCTCGATCAGGCCGCCGCCGATGAGCCGCTCGATCAGGTCGGACACGGTGGGCCTGGACAGCCCCGTCAGCGAGCGGAGCTGGGGAGCGCTCAGCGGGCCCCGTTCCAGCAGCAGGTCCAGCGCCAGCCGGTCGTTGATGGCTCGAGCCGTGGAAGGGGTCGCGGTCTTCATGCTCGCCATAATAATCAGGGACCCTGCCTGAAAGCCCTTTTCATCAGGAACCCTGCCTGATAGTTTCCGATTCATGAGCCCTCATCGCGCCATCGCCTCGGTCTTCCTCATTCACGGAGCCGTGGCCGGCAGCCTGTCCACCCGCATCCCCTGGCTCCAGGAGCACTTCGGCCTCGACCCCCAAGTCCTCGGCCTGGTGCTCCTCTGCACGCCCATCGGCGCCTTCGTCGGCATGCCGATGGCCGGGCGCCTGGCTTACCGGATCGGCGCCCGCACCGCCACCCGCTTACTCATCGCCCTGTGGTGCGCGGCCCTCGCGCTGCCCGCCCTCTCCCCCTCCACCGTCTGCCTGTTCCTTGCGTTCCTGCTGTTCGGCGTCGCGGCGGGCATGTCCGACGTCACCATGAACGCCCACGCCGTCGTCCTCGGACGCCGCCTCGGCCGGCCGATCATGTCCGGGCTGCACGGCATGTGGGCCGTCGGCAGCCTCGCCGCGGCCGGTCTCGGCGCCCTGGCCGCGCAGGCCGGCATCGACGCCCGCGCGCACCTCGCGACGGTCGCCGCCGCCCTGCTCCTGACCGGCGCCCACACCGGCCGCGGCCTGCTCGCCGACGAGCGCGGTCCGGCCACGGGCCCCGCGCCGCGCCGCTTCGCGCTGCCCACCCGCGGGATCGCCCTCATCGGCGTCGTCGGCTTCTGCGCCACCTTCGCCGAGGGAGCCAGCGCGAACTGGTCGGCCGTCTACATCACCGCCGTCACCGGCGCGGGGCCCGGTGTGGGCGCCGCCGGCTACATGGTCCTGATGTTCTGCATGGCCGGCACCCGCCTGCTCGGCGACCGCGTCATCCGTTTGCTCGGCCCGGTGCGGACGGTGCGGGTCAGCGGGGCGGTCGCCGCGCTCGGGGGCCTGATCGTGGTCCTGTCCCGCACGCCCGCCCTCGCCGTCACCGGCTTCGCGCTGCTCGGGCTGGGCGTGGCGGTGATCGTGCCGCTGGCGATCGCGGCGGCGGGCAACAAGGGCGCGACGCCGGGCGAGGGCGTGGCCGGGGTGGCCACGATCACGTACCTCTCGGGGCTCGTCGCCCCGGCGGTGACGGGGTGGGTGGCGGGCGGCCTGTCCTATCCCGCGGCCTTCGCCGTGATCACCGGCGTGGTGGTGCTGCTGACGCTGCTCGCCCCGGCCGTGCGGCCCTCCTCCCCGGCCACCGCCGGCACGCCCGCCGGGAACGGACGCCTCGCGCGTGCGCGGGACTGACCAGTCTGCCGAGCAACCGCTTGCTCGCATGACGGGGCGCGGCTACCGTGAGGCGCATGCGGATGCGCGCGGCCGTGCTGACCGAGTTCCACGCCCCCATGGAGCTGCGTGAGGTGGAGATCGCCGACCCTGGCCCCGGTGAGGTGCGGGTGCGCGTCAAGGCGTCCGGCGTGTGCGGGTCCGATCTCAAGGCCATCGACGGCAAGAGCCCCGTGGCGGGCCGCCTGCCCTTCATCCTCGGTCACGAGAGCGCCGGCGTGGTGGAGCGCACCGGTACGGGCGTCACCACCGTCAAGGAGGGCGACCCCGTCATCATCGCCATGAACGGCCCCTGCGCCCGCTGCCGCCCCTGCCAGGCCGGACACTTCCACCTGTGCGCGAGCCCCGGCCGGCTGCCGATCATCATGGGCGGCCTCCCCCGCGTCACGCTGGACGGCGCCGAGGTGCGCAGGTTCATCGGCATCGGCTCGTTCGCCGAGTACGCCGTCGTCCCCGAGGCCATGTGCGTGAAGCTCGCTGCAGGGCTGCCGTTCGACGCGATGTCGCTGCTGGCCTGCGGCGTCGTCACCGGCGTCGGCGCGGTGCTGAACGTCGCGCGGGTGCCGCCCGGCGCGACGGTGCTGGTCGTCGGCTGCGGCGGCGTCGGGCTCAACGTCGTGCAGGGCGCGGTGCTGGCCGGCGCGACCACGATCGTGGCCGCCGACGTGGCCGAGGGCAAGCTCAAGCTCGCCGAGCGCTTCGGCGCCACCCACTCCCTGCTGGTCACCGACCTGCCCCGCCAGGTGGACGAGCTGGTCAGGGGCGGCGTCGACCACGCCTTCGACGCGACGGGCGCGCCCGGCGTGCTGGCCAAGGCGTTCGCCGCGACCCGGCCGGGCGGCACCACCGTCATGGTCGGCAGCCCGCCCCAGGGCCATCCGATGGAGCTGGACACCGGCCTGCTGTTCGCCTCGCGCCGCCTCATGGGCACCCAGGGCGGCGACGCCGCGCCGCACCGCGACCTGCCCATGCTGGCCGAGCAGTACGTACGCGGCCGCCTCGACCTCAACGGCCTGATCACCGAACGGCTGCCGCTCGACCGCATCGACGAGGCCGTGGCCCACGTCCGCGCGGGCACAGTGGCGCGTACCGTCATCACGTTCTGACGCGCGGCGGAACTGGACGCACCCGCCGCGGCCGGATATTCGGTGGAGCATGACCGCAACCACGCGCACCCGTTTCGCCGTCTCCCTTCCCCAGCAGATCTCCGACGGCGCCTTCGACCCCGTCGCCTTCCGCGCCTACCTGCGGCGGGTGGAGGACCTGGGCTTCCACAGCGTCTGGACCCGCGAGGGCACCCTGTCGCCCGTCCCGACGCTCAACCCCATCGAGGTCATGACGTACGCCGCCGCCTGCACCGAGCGGGTGCGCATCGGCTGCGCGGTGTTCGTCAGCGTGCAGCACCAGCCGCTCCAGCTCGCCAAGAGCCTGAGCACGCTCGACCAGCTCAGCCGGGGCCGCCTGGAGGTGGGCTTCGGGCTGGGCGGAAGGCGGGCGCTCGAGTCGTTCGGGGTGCCGGCCGAAGGGCTGGTGACCCGGTTCACCGAGGGCATCGAGCTGATGAAGGCGTGCTGGACGGAGCCCAAGGTGTCGTTCCAGGGGCGGTTCTTCCAGGTGGAGGCGGCCATGGAGCCGAAGACGTACCAGAAGCCGCATCCGCCGATCTGGATCGGCGGCCACAAGCCGGCCGCCGTGCGCAGGGCCGTCAGGCACGGCGACGGCTTCATCGGCGCGGGCGGCGCCACCACGGAGGCGTTCGCCGAGCAGGTGCGCGTCCTCAAGGACGAGCTGGCGCGGGCCGGGCGCGACCCGGGGAGCTTCGGCGTGGCCAAGCGCGTCTACGTCTCGGTCGACGCGCCGGGCCGCATCGACGACCAGCTCCGCAGCATGTACGGCAGCGCCGACGTGGCCGTCACGGGCTCGCCGGAGGAGGTCGTACGCGGCCTGCGCGCGGTCATCGACGCCGGCGCGGACCTCGTCCTGATCGATCCGATGGTCGGCGAAGCCGGGCAGCTCGACCGGCTGGCGGAGGATGTCCTTCCTGAGCTATTCTAAGGATCCTTAGAACTCTAGAGGAGGCCCCCATGTCCTACCCCGAGCCCCGCTACCACGCCGAGCACGGCGCGCCCAGCGGCGTGTTCCACCTGGCCGGGCAGGCGCCCGACCTGAGCATGGGCGGCCCGAGCGGCACCCAGGTCCACTACCTCGCCACGGGCGGCAGCACGGGCGGCGCGTTCGGCCTCTACCGCTACGAGATGCCCGCCAAGCCGTCCGGCCCGAGCCCCCACTTCCACCGCACGATGACCGAGTCCTTCTACGTCCTCGACGGCACCATCCGGCTCTACAACGGCGACAAGTGGGCCGACGGCAAGCCGGGCGACTTCCTGTTCGTGCCCGAGGGCGGCATCCACGCCTTCCGCAACGAGTCGGGCGAGCCGGCCACGATGCTCATCCTGTTCACGCCGGGCGCGCCGCGCGAGGGCTACTTCGAGGAGCTGGCCGAGATCGCCGCCACCGGCCGGCAACTCTCCCCCGACGAGTGGACCGAGCTCTACCTGCGCCACGACCAGTACATGGTCTGATGTTCGCAGAAGAGCCCATCTACGAGCAGCTCGCCCGCATCGGCAAGGCGCTGTCGGGCCCCGTCCGGCTACGCCTGCTCGACGTGCTCGACCAGCGCGAGCGCACGGTCGAGGAGCTGGCGCGGGCGGCCGGCGTGCCGCTCAAGAACACCTCCGCGCAGCTCCAGCAGCTGCGCGCGGCCCACCTGGTGACCAGCCGCAGGGACGGCACCCGGGTCTACTACCGGCTGGCCGACGAGAGCGTGTCGCGCTTCCTCGGCGCGTTCCAGGCGTTCGCCGGCGAGCGGCTGGCCGACCTGCGCGGCGCCGTGCGCGACCGGCTCGGCGACCTGGAGGGCGTGACGGCCGACGAGCTCGCCGCGCGGCTGGCCGACCCGTCCACGCTCGTGCTCGACGTGCGCTCGGCGGCCGACTACGCGGCCGGGCACGTGCCAGGCGCGGTCTCGGTGCCCATGGCCGAGCTGCGCGACCGGCTGGGCGAGCTGCCGGCCTCGGCGGAGATCGTGGCGTACTGCGGGGGGCCGTACTGCGTGGTCTCGCCCGAGGCCGTACGCGTGCTGCGCGCCCACGGCCGCTCCGCCCGCCCGCTCGACGGCGGCTACCTCGCCTGGCGGCGCGACGGCAAGCCACTGGAACGCTGAGCGACCATGCCACTACGCTGAGCGGCGTGCGCTTCGGACCGATGGCCCTGGCCGCGCTGCTCGCCGTGCCGGCGCTGAGCGCCAGGCCCGCCTACGACTTCGCGGCCCCCGGCGTCGCCATCCGGGCCGAGCCCGCGGCGGCGGCCCGGGTGCACGGGTTCGGGCAGCCGGGCGAGGGGTTCGCGTCCAACCGGGAGGAGGAGCACGAGGCGTACGCGTGCGGCCCGTACGAGACCACGCTCTGGCACCACGGCCACAACGCGAGCACCGGCGTCATCGGCTGGGTGCCCGCCTGCGACCTGCTCGACTCCGACTGAGCCCTACCCGACGCCCGCGCCGACGCCCGCGCCGACCGGCTCCCGCCGCTCGGCCACCGGCTCGTCCTCGTCCTCCTCGTGGCCCTCCACCGACAGGTTCGGCAGCAGCCGGTCGAGCCAGCGCGGGCACCACCAGTTGAGCCGGCCCAGCAGCACCATCGTGGCCGGCACCAGGAACCCGCGGATGATCGTGGCGTCCACCGCGATCGCCACCGCGAGCCCCACGCCGAACGTCTTGACCATCGAGTCCGGGTAGGCGATGAACGCGGTGAACACCGCCACCATGATCAGCGCCGCCGACGTGATCACCCGCCCGGTCGAGCCGAGCCCCTCGGCCACCGCCCGCGCGTTGCGCCCGTGCCGCTGGTACGACTGCCGCACCGCCGTCAGCAGGAACACCTCGTAGTCCATCGACAGCCCGAACAGCACCGCGAACAGCATCAGCGGCACGTAACTCTCGATGGGCACCGAGAAGAAGATCGTCTGCACGTACGACGAACTGGCCGGCGGGTCCAGGCCGACCAGCCCGGTGCCGAGGCCGATCGAGAACACCAGCGCCAGCGCGCCGAACGCGGCGCCCAGCGACACCAGGTTCATCACCGCCGCCTTGATCGCCACGATCGGCGCGCGGAAGGCCAGCAGCAGGAGCAGCGCGCTGAGCAGCACCACGACGCCGATGACCAGCGGGGTGCGCTCGGCCATCCGGTCGCCCGCGTCGGTCAGCCCGGCGACCTTGCCGCCCACGTGCACCTGCACGCCCGGCAGCGCGATCGCCCTGACGTCCTCGACGACCTCGGCGGTGCGCTCGTCGCTGGGGGCGTACTCGGGAATGGCCTGCATCAGCACAGAGCGGCCGTCGGCGTTGACCTTGGGGTCGCTGACGTACTTGACGCCCTCGACGTCCTCCACCTCGCCGACCAGCTTCTTGACCAGCGGGTCCTTGGCGCCTGGCACCTTCTCGGGCAGCTCGGCGACCACGATGAGCGGGCCGTTGAAGCCGGGGCCGAAGCCGGTGGCCATCAGCTCGTACGCCCGGCGCGGCTCCGAGCCCTTGTCGCCGTACCCCTCGTCGATCGGCCCCAGCTTCAGCGCCAGCGCGGGCGCGGCGAGCGCGCCGAGCACGATCGTGCTGGCCAGCAGCACCCGCCACGGGCGGCGCGCCACCCACGAGCCGAGCCCCGCCCAGCCGGTGCCGGACGAGCCCGAGCCGCGCAGGAACGGCACCTTGAGCGCGTTGACGCGGTGGCCGAGCAGCCCGAGCAGGGCGGGGACCAGCGTGACGGAGGTCAGCACGGCGGCCACGACCGAGATGCCGGTCACCCAGCCGAGCGTGGCCAGCAGCGGGAACCCGGCCAGCATCAGCGCACTCAACGCGATGATCACCGTGCCGCCCGCGAACACCACCGCGCCGCCCGAGCTGGACACCGTCCTGCGCACCGACTCCACCACCGGCACGCCCTGCGCGAGCAGCCGCCGATGCCGCGACAGCAGG
Source organism: Nonomuraea sp. NPDC049504 (assembly GCF_040676845.1). Lineage (NCBI taxonomy): Bacteria > Bacillati > Actinomycetota > Actinomycetes > Streptosporangiales > Streptosporangiaceae > Nonomuraea > Nonomuraea sp. NPDC049504. The sequence continues at coordinate 48,771 of NZ_JBFAPT010000027.1, read as the reverse complement.
AACAGCGCGTAGTCGATGCCGACGCCGAGCCCGATCATCGTGGCCATGATGCCGGCCTGCTTGGGCATGTCCACGACCCAGCCGAGCAGCCCGATCACGCCGAGCCCCGAGGCCACGCTGACCAGCGCCGCGAAGATCGGCACGATGGCGGCGACCAGCGTCCCGAACGCGAACACCAGCACCAGCAGCGCGCACACCACGCCGATGACCTCGCTGGGGCCGGTCTTGATCTCCTTGTCCGCGGGGTTCGAGCTGTCGGCGGGCACGACCTCGAGCCCGGCCTCGCGCGCCGGGTCCGCGGCCTTGGACAGCTCCTGGGTGGTCTGGGCGATCTTGTCGGAGTCGTTGCCCGCCATCTTGATCGTGATGAGGCCGATCTGCAGGTTGGAGGAGATGCCGCCGACGCGGAACGGGGTGTCCACGGACGTGACGTGCGGCATCGTCTCCAGCCGGTCCACGGCCCGCTCGACGGCCTGCTTGCGCTTCTCCTCCAGCAGCGGCCCGTCGGCGGAGTAGACGAGGAGCTGGACGGTGCCGCCCTGGGCGTACCCGGCGCCGAAGCCCTCCTTCATCAGGTCGTGGGCGCGCTGCGCGTCCGTGCCGGGGATGCTCGCGTCGTTGTTGGTCGGGCTGGGGAAGGCCAGGCTGCCGCCCATCAGCGCCGCGGCGGCGATCACCCATGTCACGAGCACGATCCAGCCGTGCCGCGCGCACCAGCCGCCCAGCCGTCCCAGCAACCGCGTCATCGCTTCAGCCCCCACTCGACGACCGTCCTGTACGGTCGTACAGCGACATACGATAAAACGGAACTTATGAGGAAGGCCGTCTCCACAGGGAAATGAGACGATGACCACATCTGGGACCACAGCTGGGGCCACAGCCGACGACACCCGATCGCGAATCCTGGCCGCCGCCAGAGAGCTGTTCGCCGAACGCGGCTACGCGGCGACCTCCCTGGCCGACATCGCCGCCGCCGTCGGCCTCACCAAGACGGCCGTCGCCTACCACTTCCACCCCAAAGACCGCCTCGCCGCCGAGCTGCTCGACCCCGTCGCGGCCGACATGCTGACGCTGCTCGACACCGCCTACGACAGCCGCGACGCCTTCGTCGAGGCCCTCGTCACGTTCGCGGTGCGCTACCGCTCGGTCATCCGGCTGTTCATGGAGGACCTCGCCGCCGACGACGCCGGCGCCGCGCCCGGCTCGGAGCGCGACACCATCAGGACCTTCAGGGACGAGATCTACGCCAAGCTCGCCGGGCCCGACCCCGCCCCCGAGGCCAGGCTCAAGAGCTGGGCGCTGCTGGGGGCGTTGCAGTGGGGCGCGGTCAAGACCATGGACCTGCCGGAGGAGCAGGTACGCGCCGCCCTGCTCGAAGCGGCACGCGCGTACTGACCGCTTGTGCACAACGGCTCACGACGGCGCGCCAGAAGGGCGATACTGGGACGCCAGATCCCCTTTTCGCACCGGCAGGGAGAACGGTCTTGCGTACCTGGTTCGAGCCGGAGGAGGCGGAGGAGTTCGAGGTGGCGAAGGCCGTGCTGCTGCGGCGCTGCCTCGCCTGGGCCGACGAGCACGGCCGCCCGGCGGACGACCTTCTCATCAGCGCCGCCATCGACGCCCGCCACCACAGCCGCGACGGCCGGCTCGCCTACTGGGACGAGCCGCAGATCCGCCGCTACCTGCTGGCCTGGATTCCCAAATATGTCGTCGCGCCGCGCGAGATCCTCGACATCGCCCCCGACATCCTGCGCACCTACCTCGCCTACCTCGCCGCGACGGGCCTGCGCGACCCGCGCGGCGCCACCTTGGCAGAGGCCGACGCCGCCATCGCCCGCGCCACCCCCGAGTTCAGGAAGTCCCTCGACGACCCGCACCTGCAGGGGCTGGCCAAGTTCTGGGCCCAGACCGCGCTCGACCACGGCGTCGACCTGACCGACCCCGGCGGATTCGACGACTTCAAACAGGACCTCGACGCCGGCCGCGTCCACTACGACCAGGACATCCTCGACCACCTCACCCAGGCCCGCCTGCTCGGCGCGGAGCTGGACCTGGCGGAGGAACGCGCCCCCCTCCAACCCCCCATCGCCCTGCCCCCCGCCCCAGACCTCACGACCGCCGCCGTGGGGAGCCGGACAGTCCGACGCCTGACCGCCCTGGCAGCCTGGGCCGGCAAGGACGGCCGCCCCCTCACCGACCTCGGCACCATGCCCGCCACCGACGGGGACCCCGACCTCCTCCTGGCTTGGGCGAAGCGGATGCGGCTGGTGCGGGTCGCCAAAGGCCGCGTCCACGCGGTGGCCAAGGCCGCCCCCTTGCTGCGCGACCCGGAAGCCCTGTGGCAGCGCGCCTTCGACGCCCTGCCCGAGCTGGGCCGCGCCATCACCGGCCGCACCGACGGCGCGCCCTTCACGCTCTTCTTCGACGAGCTGCTGCCCGACCTCCTCAACACCCTCTACGGCATGGACGACATGCCGGTGGCGCGGCTGGAGGAGACGGTGTGGCTGGCCTGCCGCGAATACGAGGACTACTTCGCCGGGGACCGCCGCACCTCCTCCACCTTGCTGCGACGCCGGCTCGGCGACGACCTCGCCCGCACCTTCGACGTCCTCGCCGACCTGGGCGCCGTCGAGCTGAGCCGCGGCCCGGCCGACGAGCTCTACCTCGCCGACCTCGACCACGAGGCCCAGGAGCTTCCGCCCGAGTCCGTCGAACGCCTCCGCACCCGCCTCGCCGAGCCCGACCTGCTCCTCGCCAGGCTCACCCCGCTCGGGCAGCGCGCCGTACGCGCCCGCCTGCTCGCCGAGGGCCGCGACGCGCCGCTCATCGGCGAACTCGCCGCAGCCGGCCCCGCCGAACTGCTCGGCGTCCTCACCCAGCACTACCCGCCGTACGACGCCGCCGCCGAGCTGCACGGGTGGCTCGCCCAGCCGGGCCACGGCATAGAGCCGCTTCTGGAGGCGGTACGCCGGTGCCCGTTCCGCACCCGGGCCGGCGCCATGCTCAACGTGCTCGCCGAGGCCCTGCCCGACGGCCGCGCCCTCCTCCACGGCCTGCGCCGCGACCCCGTACTCGGCCCGGCCGCGCTGACGTACCTGGTGGACGTGGGCGAGCTCGACCCGTCCGCGATCGGCCAGGACGAGCACCTGCTGCTGGCCGCCGAGAACTTCCTCACCCTGCTGGAGCTGGGCGGCCCCCAGACCCTGATCGAGCAGCTCAAGGCGATGGCGGGGCGGGAGGCGTACGAGCTGGTCGCCGCCGTCCTCGACGCCGGCCACCACGACACGGTCGGCCTGGAGGAGATCCGCGCATTGGTCGCCGAACCCCTCCGCACCACCCACCACCGCCCCCTCCGCCTCATCCCCGGCACCGGCCCCGGCTCCCCAAGAACCAAACGCCACAGACGCTGAACCGAAGATTGTCAGAATGTGACCATGCGACTACCCCGCGCGAAGTTCTTCAACACCACGGGCCCGTGCGACCCGGCGCGCCATTACATGCTGCCTCCCACGCCGCGCATCCCCGAGGCCCGCACCCTCATCGAGATGGACCGCTACTTCGTCCTTCACGCCCCTCGTCAGACCGGCAAGACCACCGCGCTGCGCACCCTCGCCTCCGAACTGACCGCCGAAGGCGACACCGCCGCCCTGATGGTCAGCTGCGAGCGTGTTAAAGCGGTAGGCGAGAACTACGCTGCCGCGGAGTCAGTGCTGCTGACCGCCCTTCGCGAAGCGGCCAATCGCTCGGGATGGCCGAAGAAATGGCTTCCGCCAGATCCCTGGCCATCGAATCTTCCGGGTGTTCAGTTCGGCGCGGCATTGAAGGAGTGGTGCCGCCGTTGTCCGCGTCGGGTGGTGCTCTTCCTGGACGAGTTCGACGCCCTGCAGGGCAACAGCATGGCCAGTATTCTCAGCCAACTCCGCGACGGTCACAACGCGCGGCCGGAACGCCATCCATTTCCTGCATCCATTGCGCTGTGCGGACTACGGGACGTGCGCGATTACAAGGTCGCTTCTGGCAGGGATCCGGATCAGACCAACCCGGCGAGCCCGTTCAACATCATCGCCAAGTCGCTGCGCCTGGGTGACTTCACCATCGACCAGATCGCCGAGCTGTACGGCCAGCACACCGACGCGACCGGTCAGGAGTTCACCAAGGACGCGGTCGAGCGGGTCTTCGAGCTGACCCAGGGCCAGCCATGGCTGGTCAACGCTCTCGCCTACGAGATCACCCAGGAGATGGGGGTGACCGACACCGTCTCCGTGACGCGGGTGGAGGAAGCCAAGGAACGGCTGATCCGAGCACATGCCATGCACCTGGAGTCACTGTCGGATCGGCTGCGGGAGCCCCGGGTGGCCCGGGTCATCGAACCGATCCTGGCGGGCACCTGGCCCGACATGGACATGGCCTTCAGCAGCGACGCCCGCTATGTCCGTGACCTGGGTCTCATCCGGAGTACCAGGGATCTGGACATCGCCAACCCGATCTACCGGGAGGTCCTGCTCCGGGTTCTGGGCGAGCGGACCGAGGTCCGCGTCCGCGCCGACCCGCGCAGCTTCGTACTGCCCGACGGCCGCTTCGACCTGGCACGCCTCCTGGAAGAGTTCGTCGTCTTCTGGCGGGAGCACGGCGAAGTCCTCATCCAGCAGGAGGGCTATCACGAGGCCGCATGTCAGATCATCCTCATGGCCTTCCTGCACCGGCTCGTCAACGGCGGCGGCCAGCTCGACCGCTATCTCGACCGGCTCACCCTGTCCACCGGCAGACTCGTCATCTTCGACCGGCGCCCAGAAGCGCCGTCATGGCAGGAACGCGGCGCGTTCGAGGAGGCCACCACACCCTCTGGCCGCCCGGTCACCATCCTGCGCGTGTGACGACCGGCGACGGATCAGGGCTGGGCGGCCCGTACGTCCTCGTGGGTGGTGCTGGTGTGCTGGGGGACGTTGTGCTGGGCCTCGCGCTCGGCGCGGCGGCGCTTGCGGCGGCGGCCGAGGAACCAGCCGACGCCCAGGGCGGCTATACCGAGGGGGGTGGTGGCCATTTTGCGGGCCACCAGAAGCTTCAGGAGTTTCTTCATACGCCCCCAACTGCCCCAGGACGGTAGGCGCACGCATAAGCCCTACCAGACCTGGCGGTGGAGGTCGCTGCGCGACTCCGCTCGAATCCGGTGGGTGGGTAGGTCAGGGCTGGTCGGGTTCGGGTTCAGGCTCGTTGGTGGTGGGTTCGAGGGATTCGCCGGGGTCGGGGCCCGTCTGGGCGGCCAGGCCGACGGTGATGGTGAGCTGGGTGCCGGGTTTGGCGCAGGTGCCCGGGTCGATGCTTTGTGCCAGGACTGTGCCTGCCTGGGACTCGTCGTCCACCAACTGTTCCTTTGTTCCGACCGTGAAACCCGCCGCGGTCAGGGCTGTGCGGGCCGCTTCGCGGGAGCGGCCGGCGACCGGTGGGACGGTGGCGCCGTTCCGGGACACGGTGAGCGCTACCGCGGTGCCGCCCTTCACGCGGCTGCCTGCCTTGGGGCGGGTGGACAGGACCTGGCCCGACGGCTCTTGGGAGCAGGAACGCGTGGTGGCGCCCGCCTTGAGGCCCGCGCCGGTCAGGGCCGCTTCGGCGGGGCCACGTCGCATGCCCGTCACCTCCGGTACGGGGAGGCCGGCCGACACGTGCAAGGACACCTTGGTCCCCCGGTCCACGGCGGTTCCCGCGGCGGGGGTGCTGGCGAGGACCTGGCCGATCGCGCGGGGTGAGTCCTGCCGGGTGACGCGGCCGAGGGTGAGGCCGGCGCGTTCGACGGCCTTGGTGGCGGCGGCCTTGTCCAGGCCGGTCAGGGGCGGGATCGTCACCGTCGGCGGACGTACGATCGCGGGCGCGTCGTGGGCGGGGCGGCGGTCGTCCTGGGCCTGCCGGGCCTCCGCGCTCTTCGTGGGTGTTGCTTCGGCGGCCGACCTGCGGGTGGTCTCGGGCGCGGGCGTGGCGGGCGGCGGTGCGGCGAGAGGTCCGCCCGCCTGGGGTCCCGCCTGCCCGGCCGGGCTCTGGGTGAGCGCCGGTACGACCACGGCCAGCAGCACCACGGCCGTCACCAGCAGCGCCGCACACACCGCGACCGCCGCCCGCGGCCACTGCCTCCGGTCCGTACGCCCTCCCCCGGCCGGGACAGGATTCCCGGGTAACGCACCTGCTGGTTGGGCGGCCTGGGGGTCGGAGGTCGCGGCAGGCAGGTGATAGGCGTCCATGGCCCCGGTGACCTCGGGCTCGGCCAGCGGAGTGAACCAGAAGCCGGCTGAAGCCCCGGCGGGGCCGGAGTGGGCGTCCGGGGTGCGCTGGCCCGGCACCAGGGGTGTCGGCGGAGTGCGGAGGATGGGCGGCGGAGGTGAGCGCCGCACCTCCGCAGGCCCCTCCGTAGAGCCCAGCGCAGGCCCCACCGCAGGCCCCACCGCAGGCCACTCCGCAGGGGACGACTCTCCCAGCAGCTCGAACAGCAGCTCCCTGCTGCTCGGCCGGTTGCGGGCGTCCTTGTCCAGGCAGGCCGCGACCAGCGTAAGCAGCCGCCCGTCGAGCAGCCCCAGTTCGGGTGGCGCCGTGAGGATACGGTGCAGGACGGGCGCGACGGAGTCCTGGCCGAAGGGGGCGGTGGCGTTGGCCGCGAAGCACATGGTGGCGCCCCACGAGAACACGTCGGCGGCCCCCGTGACGGCCGAGGCGGTGATCTGCTCGGGCGCCATGTACGCCGGCGTCCCCACCCCCCGCCCGCTGACGGTGGCGGCCGCGTCGAGTGCCCGAGCCAGGCCGAAGTCGATGACGCGCGGCCCGTCGGAGCCGAGCAGCACGTTCTGCGGCTTGAAGTCGCGGTGCACGATCCCGGCCCGGTGGATGGCGGCGAGCGCGGTGGCGGTGCCGACGGCGAGGCGTTCGAGCGCGCCGCCCCTGCGGGGCCCGGTGAGCGCGACCTCGCGGGCCAGGGAGTGCCCGTCGACGTACTCGCTGACGATGTACGGCCGTCCCTCGTCGAACCCGGCGTCGATCACCTGCGCCGTGCAGAACCTGGCGACGTGCTTGGCCAGCTCGACCTCCCGCAGGAACGCCGCCCGCTCGTCACCGACGGGCCCGTGCAGGAGCTTGACCGCGTACGTCTCTCCGCCCCTGGAACCGAGGAACACCGCGCCCTGGCCACCTTCGCCCAGCCGCCCGGTGAGCTCGTAGTCGCCGAGTCGCCGAGGGTCCCCCGTTCTGAGCGGCTGTGCCATTGGCACGGGGCGCCTCCCCTCGCCGCGCCACCCCTTCCGCCTCCTACTGAAGGCAAGGGGCCGCGAACAGTCAACGGTGAGCAGGGCAATCGCATCCGGACCGTGACACAGCCGGTCAGGACGTACGCGCGACCCTGCCGGAATACGTCACTTCGTCCTTACCTGCACGAGTGACCTTGATATCCATCTGGTTCACATCGGAGGTGGGGTACATGCGGAGCGTGCCCGGGTAGCACTCCTGCCCGCCGACGTCGCTGAGGGTGAAGACCATGCCGCCGCCGTCGCGCGAGAGCCGTCCGGTGCAGTGCAGGTCGGCTCCCCACCGCATGCGTCCCGAGCCTTCGTGGTCCAGGACGAGCTCGACGGGGAAGACGCGCCCGGCGGTGAAGTGCTCGGCGGAGCCGCTCCAGTCGCCGGCCAGCCCTTCGCCCTGGGCGCTCTGGAGGTAGAGCACGAACCCGGCGATGCCCATGAGCAGCCCGGCCAGCGCGACGCCGATCTGCCAGGGCCGCACCCGCCGCCGCCCGGCGCGCGCCACCTGGGTGCGGGTGATGGCGGGGAAGCTGGTGGTGGGGTCGGGGTCGGTGATGACGCCTGGCTCGGCCTCGGCGGCGCCGACTCCGACGACGGCGTCGGGAGCGCGGGTGACGGGCCTGCTCGTGCGGACGAGCGTGCCGATGCCGTTGCCCCCGACGGCGGCCATGGCGCCGGTCGTCAGCACGTCGCCCCCGTCGCCCTCCTGGCCGAGCAGCAGGCGCAGCGCCTCTTCCGCGTCGGGCCGGTCGGCGGGCTCGGTCGCCAGGCAGGCTTCGACGATCTCACGCAGCCGCCCGTCGAGGTCGCCGAGGTCGGGCGTGCCGTAGAGGACGCGGGCCAGCACCTCGTTGTGGGTCTCGGCGGTGTACGCGGGCCGCCCGTTGGCGGTGTAGGCCACGGTGAGCGCCCAGGCCCACATGTCGGCCGGCGGTCCGGCCGGCTCGCCCTTCATGCGTTCGGGCGCCATGTAGGCAGGCGTGCCCATGGGCATGTGGCTGGTGGTGACGGTGGTGTCGACGAGCCGGGACACGCCGAAGTCGATCACGCGGGGCCCGTCGATGCCGAGCAGCACGTTGCCGGGCTTGAAGTCGCGGTGCACGACCCCGGCGCGGTGGATGGCGCCCAGGGCGGTGGCGGTGCCGATGGCCAGGCGTTCGAGCGACCCGCCCGTACGCGGCCCCTCCTTCTCCACGTGCTCGCGCAGCGAGGGGCCGTGGACGTACTCGCTCACCAGGTAAGGACGGTCGCCTTCGAGGTCGGCGTCCAGGAGCTGGGCCGTGCAGAACGCGGCGACCCTGCGCACCGCCTGCACCTCGCCGAGGAAGCGGCGGCGGGCGTCGGCGGTGCCGGAGAGGCTGGCGTGCAGCAGCTTGATGGCGACCCGGCCGCGTTGCGGGGATTCGCCCAGGTAGACCACTCCCTGGCCACCCTGACCGAGCCTGCGTGTCAGCCGGTAGGACCCCAACTGCCGGGGGTCGTCGGCACGTAGCTCGGACATATACCGCCATTATGCCTGGCCGGGGCAAGCGAGCGTCCAGAACAAGCTACGGGAGCAGCGCCGCGTACCGGTCGAGGACGGGCAGCACCTCGTCCGCGGGCCCGCTGGGCAGCGTCGCCACGGCCTCCTCGATGCCCAGCTCGGCGAAGTAGTCGAGCTTCTCCCTGGTGGCCAGCGTGGCGAACGGGATCACCCGGGCCATCGGCCGTCCCGCTTTCTCGCACGCCTCGCGCAGGGCGGGCAGCGCCGCCTTGATGCCGCGCCCGCCGATGGGCATCCAGCCGTCGGCGTACTCGGCGACGTGGGCGAACAGCTTCGGCCCCGCCGCCCCACCCACATGGACGGGCGGACGGCTGAGCGGCTTGGGCCAGGACCAGGCCGGCTCGACCCCCTCGAAGGAGGCCACCTCGTCGCGCCACAGCGCCTGCATGGCCATGACGTGGTGGCGGGCGATCTCGCGGCGCCGCCCGTACGGGACCCCGTGGTTCTCGATCTCCTCGACGTTCCAGCCGAAGCCGACGCCGACCACCACGCGTCCGCCCGACAGCAGGTCGAGCGAGGCGATGGCCTTGGCGGTGACGATGGGGTCGCGCTGGGCGGCGAGCAGGATGCCGGTGCCGAGCCGCAGCCGGGTGGTCGCGGCGGCGGCGAAGGACAGGGCGACGAGGGGGTCGAGCGTGCGCTTGTACTCCTCGGGCAGCTCGCCGTCCGCCGCCCCCGGGTAGGGCGTGCGCCGTGAGACCGGGATGTGGGTGTGCTCGGGCAGGTAGAGCGAGTCGAGCCCGCGTTCCTCCGCCGCCTTCGCGAGTTGCTGCACGGGCATCGCCAGGTCGGTCGCGAACATCGTGACGCCGAGCTTCATCACACCCCCACACCGATGAACCAAGCGATTGCTCGGTTAAGATTTCCAGAGTACCTTGCGAAGGACCGTCCCGCGGAGAGAGGTTCCCGGTGAAGTTTTCGATCTTCCTGAATCCGCAGATCCCAGGCTCGGGCTACGCGGCCGAGGAGAACGCCAGGGCGAAGCGCCCGATCGGCCGCGACACCGAGTCGTACCAGCGGCTGCTGCACGAGGTACGCGAGATCGCCGTGCACGCCGACCAGATCGGGTTCGACGCGCTGATGATGACCGAGCACCACTTCCACTCGGAAGGCATGGAGTTCTCGGTCAACCCGCTGATGTTCCTCACCGACCTCGCGGCGCGGACCGAGCGCATCCTGCTCGCCCCGCTCGGCCTCGTGCTGCCCGCCTGGGACCCCATCAGGGCCGCCGAGGACGTCGCGCTGCTCGACCAGTTCAGCAAGGGACGGCTGCGGCTGGGCGTGGCACGGGGCTACCAGAACCGCTGGATGAACGTGCTCGGCCAGCGCTGGCAGGCCGCCGCCGCCCGCTCCGACGGCTCGGCCACCGACACGCGGAACTTCGACGTCTTCGGCGAGGTGCTGAAGATCATGAAGCTGGCCTGGACGCAGGAGACGCTCCGCTACAAGTCGGACGTGCTCGACTACCAGGTGCCCTTCCCGTACGAGGGCATCGAGGGCTGGCCCGCCCAGGAGTGGACCCGCACGTTCGGCGCGCCCGGCGAGATCGACGACGACGGCGTGGTCAAGGCGGTGTCGGTCTGCCCCAGGCCGTACCAGAACCCGCATCCCGAGCTGTGGCAGCCGTTCACGATCTCCGACCGGTCGGTCATCAGGGCGGCGCAGGAGGACATCCTGCCGTGGATGTTCACCCCCAACCCCGACGACCACGCCCAGAAGGCCAGGCTCTACCAGGAGGAGTCGGCCAAGCACGGCCGCCACTACAAGCTGGGCGAGCACACCGGCATCCTCAAGATCGTCGGCATCGGCGACACCACCGAGCAGGCCATCGCCACCTTCGGCAGGAGCATCCCCAAGGACTTCGCCGCCTTCTTCGGCCCCTTCGGCTACCTGGAGGTGCTGCGCAAGAAGGAGGACGAGAAGCACAAGCCCATCTCGCCGGAGAAGGGCGACGCCAAGCGCATGAGGGACGTCGAGATGGCGCTGTTCGGCACGCCCGACGACGTCAAGCGCGGCATCCAGCGCATGCTCGACAAGATGCCCGACCTGGAGTGGTTCGGCCTCTACATGCAGGGCCAGCAGGGCGTGCTGCCGCTCGACACGGTCAAGCGGAACCTGGAACTGTTCGCCACCAAGGTCGCTCCGGAGTTTCGATGAAGTTCTGGCTGGGCGCCTCCTTCTCCGACACCGATCAGTTCACCGAACTGGCGCGGGCGGCCGAGCGGTGCGGGTTCGACACGCTGACGCTCTCCGACCACCTCTTCTACGCCGACTTCGCCTCGCCGTACCCGTACTCGCGGTCGGGGCGGCCCCGGTGGGACGCGCGTACGCACTGGCCCGACGTGTGGGTGACGATCGGGGCCATGGCCGCGGTCACCAGCACGCTGCGCTTCGCGCCGAACGTCTACATCGCGCCCGCCCGCGACCTGTTCACCGTGGCCAAGCAGGTGTCCACGGCGGCGGTGCTGTCGCGCGAGCGGGTCACGTTCGGGGTCGGCGTGGGCTGGTGCAAGGAGGAGTTCACGGCCACCGGCCAGGACTTCCACACCCGCGGCAAGCGCCTCGACGCGATGCTGCCCGCGCTGCGCGGGCTCTGGTCGGGCGAGACGGTCACCCTCGACGGCCTCCCGCCGCTGTCGATCTCCCCCACCCCGTCAAGCCCGATCCCCGTGTACGTCGGCGGCGACAGCGAGGCCGCCCTGCGCCGCGCGGCCCGGCTCGGCGACGGCTGGATCGGCAACCGCATCTACACCGAAGAGCAGCTCGACGAGGTGCTCGACACCCTGCGCGGGCACCTGGAGGCCAACGGCAGGTCCATCGGGGAGTTCGAGATCATCGCGCCGCTCGCGGTGCTGCCGGAGGCGGAGACCTACCGCCACTTCGCCGCCAAGGGCGTGACCGGCACGCTGGCCGCCCCGTGGTGGCTGGCCACGCCGGAGGAGAAGTCCCGGTACGGCGAGGGCACCTTGAAGCTCAAGCTCGCCACGATGGAACGCTTCGCCGAAGAGGTGATCGCCAAGATGCCCGTGTGACGTCCTGAACGGCGCTTCCAGGGCGATAGCCTCATCTCGTGCTGGAAAAGATCGCAGCCACCCGTTACGTCACCCCGCTGCGGGAGGGCGGGTCGCTGCCCGGCGTGGTCGAGGCCGACGACCTCGGCACCTACGTCGTCAAGTTCCGCGAGGCCGGCCAGGGCCGGCGGGTGCTGGTCGCCGAGATCATCGCCGCCGAGCTGGGCCGGCGTCTCGGTTTCAGGACCCCCGAGCTCAAGCTCATCGACCTCGACCCGCAGCTCGGCGTCAGGGAGCCCGACGAGGAGGTGCAGGACCTCCTCAAGGCCAGCACCGGGCTCAACCTGGCTGTCGACTTCCTGCCAGGCGCGCTCGGGTTCGACCCGCTGGCCTGGGTGCCCGACCCGGTGTTCGCCGCCAGGGTGATCTGGTTCGACGGCCTGATCCACAACGTCGACCGCAGCTGGCGCAACCCCAACCTGCTCATCTGGCACCGCGACACGTGGCTGATCGACCACGGCGCCGCCCTGTGGTTCCACCACAACTGGCGCACCGCCGACCCGCAGCGGCCGTTCGACGCGGGCGACCACGTGCTGGCGCCGTTCGCGGGCGACGTGGGCCGCGCGGGCGTCGACCTGGCCGGGCGCATCGACCACGACCTGCTGGAGAGCGTGACGGCCCTGGTGCCCGACGAGTGGCTGGCGGGCGAGCCGGGCTTCGACTCCCCCGCCGCCGTGCGGTCGGCGTACGTCGAGCATCTCCTGGAGCGGGCGCACGGCCCGCGCGGCTGGCTGGTGGCAGGCGAGCAGCAGGCCCACAAGACGGCGGGCCCCGGCTCGGTCGGCGCGTTCTGGCGGGAGGGCGGGAGCCGATGAGCAGGGACGTCTACGAGTACGCGGTGATCCGCGTGGTGCCGAAGGTCGAGCGGGGCGAGCAGATCAACGCCGGCGTGCTGCTCTACTGCCAGCCGCGCGGCTACCTGTGCGCCAAGGTCGAGCTCGACCCCGGCCGGCTGCGGGCGCTCGACCCGGGGGCCGACGTCGAGGGGGTGCGGCGGGCGCTCGGCGCGTATGAGCTGGCCTGCGGCGACGAGCCCGGCCCGCTGGCCGGCGAGTCGCTCGGCGGGCGGTTCCGCTGGCTGACGGCGCCGCGCAGCACGATCGTCCAGGCGGGGCCGGTGCACGCGGGGCTGACCGCCGACCCGGGCACGGAGCTGGCCCGGCTCTTCGACAAGCTCGTACGCGTATAGCCGAGCCTGCGGTGATGGGGGTGGCTCCTGGGTAGGTTTCTCCGGGAGGAAGGAGATCGTCCATGAGCGTCCCGCACGGGCAGGCGCACGACCTCACCCTCGGGGGCGGGCGTCCTCTGAGGCTGCGCGACCTCCAGGACGCCGGCGCGTACGTGGTCGACGACCGCGGCCGCATCATCGAGGTCAACCCCAACGCCGAGCGCCTGCTCCTGCGGCGCGCCGGCGACCTGCTGGACCACGACGCCCACGACGCCCTGCACCGCGGCAGGCGCGGCGAGGCGCTGCCGCACAGCCGGTGCGTGATGCGCCACGCCCTCATCTCCGGCGGCACCGCCTCAGGCGACCAGGAGTGGATGGAGCGCGGCGACGGCACGCTGATCCGCGTGAGCTGGCTCGTCACCCCCTGCAGGGTCGACGAGTCCGCGACGGGCGCGCTGGTGATCTTCCACCCGGCCCCCGACACCGAGGACGGCGCCGCCGAGCCGCCCTGGCAGAACCCGTCGCTGTCGGAGCTCGAACGCCTGGCACTGCTCGCCGAGACGACCGCCACGCTCACCTCCAGCCTCGACGTGGACGCGACGCTGCGCCACCTGGTGCGCCTGGTGGTGCCGCTGCTGGCCGACTGGGTGGTGGTCGACCTGCTCGACGAAGAAGGCACGATCTCCCGCGCCGTCGTGGTCCACTACGAGGACGGCACGCTGACCCACCGCGACGACCTGCAGCGGCAGCTGCCACCCGTCACCGAAGACTCCCCGATGCCGCTGTCGCGGGCGCTGCGCGGCGTCACCGCGACGCTCATCAGCCCGCAGAGCTACCAGATGCCGCCCGACACCGGCATCGCCGTCGCCCAGCAGGACCTGCTGGCGCAGACCGGCATCAAGTCCGCGTGCATCGCCCCGATCCGCGGCATCCGCGAGGTGATCGGCGCGCTGACCCTCGGGCGGTCCGAGCGGGCCCAGCCGTACACCGCGGGCGACCTGCTGCTGGTCGAGGACATCGCCCGCCGTGCCGGGCTGGCGCTCGACAACGCCCGCCTGTACGAGCGTCAGCGCCGCGTCGCCGAGACCATGCAGCGTCACCTGCTGCCCCGCCTGCCGGTGGTGTCCGGCCTGGAGATGAGCGCCTGCTACGTGCCGGCCCCCGACGCCTCCCAGGTCGGCGGCGACTGGTACGACGCCTTCACCCAGGCGGGCGGCGCGCTGGGCCTGGTGATCGGCGACGTGGTGGGCCACGACCTCGACGCCGCCGCCGGCATGGCCCAGGTGTGCAACATGCTGCGGGCGTACGCGGGAGAGATGGACAGCCTGCCCAGCGCCGTCGTCGGCCGGCTCGACCAGGCGGTCTCGCGCTTGGCCGAGGCCACGATGGCCACCGTCGTCTTCGCCCGCGCCGAGCCCGTGGACGGCGGCTGGCGGCTGCGCTGGACCAACGCGGGCCACCCGCCGCCGCTGCTCGTCGAGCGCGACGGCGCCACCCGGTTCCTGGAGGAAGGTGGGGGCCTGCTGCTCGGCACCGGCATCTGCGTGCCCCGCGAGGACGCGGTCGTCGACCTGCCGCCGCACTCGAGCGTGGTGTTCTACACCGACGGGCTCATCGAGTCACCCAGCCACAGCCTGGACGACGGCCTCGAACGGCTGCGCAGGGAGGCGTCGGCGCTCGGCGGGCACAAGCTCGACGGCTTCTGCGACCGGCTGCTGCGCAGAGTGCGCCCCGACGACAACGACGACGACGTGGCGCTGCTGACCCTGCGCGTGCCCGGCTAGAACAGCACCGACATGAACGTGTCCACCTCGTGGAAGCCCACCTTGCGGTAGACCGCGCGCGCCGAGTGGTTGTAGTCGTTGACGTAGAGGGTGACCACGGGGGCGAAGCAGCTCATCGCCGCCTCCACCACGGCCGCCATCCCGGCCACCGCGTGACCCTTGCCGCGCAGCTCCGGATCGACCCAGACCCCCTGGATCTGGCAGGCCTGCGGGGTGACCGCCCCGATCTCGGCCTTGAACACCACCCGGCCGTCGTCGATCCGCGCGTACGAGCGGCCGATCCTGATCAGCTCCGCCACCCGCGTACGGTAGAGCGCGCCGCCGTCACCCAGGTTGGGCGAGACGCCGACCTCTTCGGTGAACATGGCCACGCACGCCGGCAGCAGTATGTCGAACTCCTCGGGCCGCACCCTGCGCACGAGCGGGTCGGCCGGCACCGGCGGCCTGCTGGAGATGGCCATGACCGGCTGCGCCCAGCGGATCGCCCGCGCCCGCCCCCAGTGCGGCTCCAGCCGCTCCCACAGCAGGCTGACCGCGTCGACCGGGCCCACGATGGACGAGCAGCGCCGCCCCTGCTTGCGGGCACGGTCGGCGAACGCGTGCACGGCCTCTGGACCGGCGTTGACCGGCACCATGTTGGCGCCGGCGTAACAGAGTGACACGAGGCCACCGCGCGTCCCGAAGCCCCACATCTGCCCGCCCAGCCGCGCGGGGTTGAGACCGACGGCCCGCACCCGCGAGGAGACGAAGACGTTGGCGACCGGATCGGCGTCGAGCAGGGCGAGAACCTCGTCCCGGTCGTTGTCGTCGAGCACGCGCGACGCCGATGTACGCAGCATCACAAAGGTCAGACTACGCGAAGGGTTACCGAATAGCTCATCCGGAAATGCCCACGGTAACCCTTTCTTGACGTCCGACCTGTGCGCGGCCCGCCCGGTGCGTCAGCGCGCGCCCTTCAGCAGGTTCAGCGCCCCGAGGAGACCCAGCAGGTCAGGGGCCCGCGAGCTGCCCGACGCCATGTGCGCGGCCGGCTTCGGGTCCGCCGCCGCGGCGCAGGCCGCGCCGGTCCTCGGCAGCGTCCCGTCCCGCAAGTACGTCACCAGGTGCCGGTCCATGCAGGTGTTGCCCGACAGCGTCACCCCGTGGTTGCCGCCCTGGTCCACCACCAGCTTGGCGCGCGGGAACCGCTCGGCCATCTCCAGCGCCCCCTGGTACGGCGTCGCCGCGTCGTCCTTGGACTGCAGGATGAGGAACGGTGGCAGCTTCGGCGAGTCGTGCACCTGCACCGGCGTGCCGCCCCGCACCGGCCAGAACGCGCACGGGGCGTTGTACCAGGCGTTCGGCCAGGTCAGGAACGGCGCCTTGCGGTGCATCCTGGTCATGTCGGTGCGCCACTTGTCCCACTTGCGCGGCCAGCGCGCGTCGCTGCACTCCACGCCCAGGTAGACGGCGTAGCCGTTCTCGTCGGCCGCGTCGTTCTTGCCGTGCCTGGTGTAGACGTCGGTCAGGCCCGTGACGTCGCCGTCGCGCACGTACGACGACCACGCCTGCGCGAACGACGGCCACACCTTGTCCGTGTAACCGGCCAGCGTGAACGTGTCGTCCAGCTCGCTCGGGCCCACCACGCCGCCCGCCGGGTGCGAGCGCAGCCGGTCGCGCATCGCGTAGAAGGCGAACGACGTCTGCTTGACCGTGGAGCCCAGCTTGTAGACGTCGTTGTGGCGGGCCGTCCAGGCCAGGAACTGGCGGTGGCGGCGTTCGAACGAACGGTCCTGCTTGAGGTTGGAGGCGTACCAGACGCCGCCTGGATCGACCGTGCTGTCCATGACCAGGCGCCTGATGCGGCTCGGGAACAGGGTGGCGTAGACGGCGCCTAGGTAGGTGCCGTACGAGTAGCCGAAGTAGCTGATCTTCTCCTCGCCGAGCGCGGCGCGGATGCGGTCCATGTCCCTGGCGGAGTTCTCCGTCGTCAGGTGCGGCAGCAGCCACGACCACTGATCGCCGCAGCGCTTCGCGTAGCCGGCGGCGCGGGCCAGCAGCGCCTTCTCGTGCGCCCTGTTGCGCGGGATCTGGTCGAGCCGCGGCGCCTTGTAGTACGTCTCGGCGTCCACGCAGTGCACGGCGGGCTCGCTGCCGCCGACGCCGCGCGGGTCGAAGCCGACGATGTCGTAACGCTCGGACACCTCGGCGGGCAGGGACGTGGCGACGTACTCGGTCAGGGCCCGCCCCGGCGAGCCTGGCCCGCCCGGGTTGATCAGGAGCGTCCCCAGATGACTGCCGCCCCTGGGCACCTTGGCCTTGATCCGGTTGAGCGCCAGCTTGATCGACTGACCCCTCGGCCGCTTGTAGTCGAGCGGCACGCGTACGGTGGCGCACTCCAGCGCCGCCGACGCCGCCTTGCCCGCCACCTTGGGACAGGCCGCCCAGGCGACGGCCGCCTGCGCCTGCCTCACCCCGGCCGACGTCGTTCCCCCGGCCACCGCCCCCGCGGTCCCACTCGCACTTCCGACCCCGGCGACGAGCACCGCCACTCCGGCGACAACCCCAGCTACCCGCTTCACCCGGCCCCCTTCCTGTCATAGGCCCTGCGATGCTCCCGCGAGCGACCAGGCGACCACGAAGGGTATGGGGAAAAGCTTGCCAACCTGTAATGGCTCCATTGCCCGGCGTGACCGAGCGACCTCGGCCCTGACCGGCCCGCACTCGGCCGAGCAGGCCGGTCGGACAGGGATGAGGGTCAGCTGACGGTGACGGTGGGGCCGGTGGTGTCGTCGTCGAGGTCGACCTCGACGCCCATCTCCTCGGCGAGGCGCAGGGCCTCCTCGATGAGGGTTTCGACGATCTGCGACTCCGGCACCGTCTTGATGACCTCGCCCTTGACGAAGATCTGGCCCTTGCCGTTGCCGGAGGCGACGCCCAGGTCGGCCTCGCGGGCCTCGCCAGGGCCGTTGACGACGCAGCCCATGACGGCCACCCGCAGCGGCACCTTCATCCCCTCAAGGCCCGCCTGGACCTGGTCGGCCAGGGTGTAGACGTCGACCTGGGCCCGCCCGCACGACGGGCAGGAGACGATCTCCAGGCCGCGCTCGCGCAGCCCCAGCGACTCGAGGATCTGGGCGCCGACCTTGACCTCCTCGACGGGAGGCGCCGACAGCGAGACCCTGATGGTGTCGCCGATGCCCTCGGCGAGCAGCGCGCCGAAGGCCACGGCCGACTTGATCGTGCCCTGGAAGGCCGGCCCCGCCTCGGTGACGCCGAGGTGGAGCGGGTAGTCGCACTGGGCGGCCAGCAGCCGGTACGCGTTGATCATCACGACCGGGTCGTTGTGCTTGACCGAGATCTTGATGTCGCGGAAGCCGTGCTCCTCGAACAGCGAGCACTCCCACAGCGCGGACTCCACCAGCGCCTCTGGCGTCGCCTTGCCGTACTTCTGGAGCAGGCGGGGGTCGAGGGAACCGGCGTTGACGCCGATGCGAATGGGCACGCCGGCGTCGGAGGCCGCGCGGGCGATCTCGCCCACCTTGTCGTCGAACTTCTTGATGTTGCCGGGGTTGACCCGGACGGCCGCGCACCCGGCGTCGATGGCGGCGAAGACGTATTTCGGCTGGAAGTGGATGTCGGCGATCACGGGGATCTGCGACTTCTTCGCGATCAGCGGCAGCGCGTCGGCGTCGTCCTGGGACGGCACCGCGACGCGGACGATCTGGCAGCCCGACGCCGTGAGCTCGGCGATCTGCTGGAGGGTGGCGTTGACGTCGGCGGTCACCGTCGTCGTCATCGACTGCACCGAGACGGGGGCGTCGCCGCCCACGGGCACGCTGCCGACCATGAGTTGCCGGGAGTGGCGGCGTTCGGCGAGCGGCTTGGGGCGGACCGTCGGGATGCCGAGAGCTACAGGAGACATTTCAACCCTTACTGTGACGACGCTTTCCAGTCTAGGTAGCTAGCGGGACTGCCCGGCTGTGAGTTCGGCCGCACGGGCCCGCGCCCAGGCGTCGGCCGCGAGCACCTCCTCGACGGAGCCGGCCGGGGTGACCTGGTGTTCTTCGACGACCTTGGCCACGGTGTCGACGATGCCGAGGAACGGCAGATCGCCGCGCAGGAACGCGTCGAGGCACACCTCGTTGGCGGCGTTGTAGACGGCGGGCGCGGTGCCGCCCTCGCCGCCGACGTGCCTGGCCAGCGCGACCGCGGGGAAGGCCACGTCGTCGAGCGGCTCGAACGTCCAGGTGTGGGCCTTGGTCCAGTCGATGGGCCGCGCGGCCCCCGCGACGCGGCGGGGGTGGGCGAGCGCGAGCGCGATCGGCAGCCGCATGTCGGGCGGGCTGGCCTGGGCGATGGTGGAGCCGTCGACGTATTCGACCATGGAGTGGATGATCGACTGGGGGTGGACGACGACCTCGATGCGGTCGAACGGCAGGTCGAACAGCAGATGGGCCTCGATCACCTCGAGCCCCTTGTTGACCAGGGTGGCGGAGTTGACGGTGATGTAGGGGCCCATCGACCAGGTCGGGTGGGCCAGCGCCATCTCCGGCGTGACGTCGGCCATCTCCTCGCGCTTCATGCCCCGGAACGGCCCCCCGCTGGCCGTGACCACCAGCTGCCTGACGCGGGAGGGGTCGTGGCCGTCGGGACCCGCGGCCCACAGGCACTGCTGCAGGGCGGAGTGCTCGGAGTCGACGGGCAGGATCTGGCCCGGCGCGGCCAGCCGCTTGACCAGTGGCCCGCCGATGATCAGGGACTCCTTGTTGGCCAGCGCGAGCAGGCGGCCCGCCTTGAGGGCGACCAGGGTGGAGGCCAGGCCGAGCGCGCCGGTGATGCCGTTGAGCACCATGTCGCACTCCCAGCCCGCCACCTCGGCCACCCCGTCGGGGCCGCCGAGCACGACCGGCTTGACGCCGTGGGCCTCCAGCGCCTCGCGCAGCGCGGGCACGGCCGAGGCGTCGGCCACCGCCACCGCCTCGACGCCGAACTCCGCCGCCTGCCTGGCCAGCAGGTCGACCCTGCCACCTCCTGCCGCCAGCGCCGCGACGCGGAAACCGCCGGGGTTGGCGGCGATGACGTCGAGGGCCTGCGTGCCGACTGAACCGGTGGAGCCGAGGATGACGACGGAGCGGAGGGTCTCTGCATGCACAGACCCATTCTCCCCGCTGTGCCGGGCGCTCAGGCACGACGGGGCCGCCGGGCCAAAATTCGCCGCCTTATGTGACACGAGATAACCCAGTTCATTTATGTCGGAATATCGTCATATCGGAATGCGCGAATCTTGAGAAATCCGGATATTGCGGCGGCTACGTTCCAACCCCGAGTCCGTTTTAGGGAGGTACGTAATGCACCGCAAAATCGCCCTGCTTTCCGCCGCCACGCTGACCGGCACCTTGCTCGCCACCGCGCTCCCCGCCGCGGCGGCCCAGGCTGCGTCCTCAACCGGGTCCCAAGCCGGGTCCCGGATTGCGCCCCGGCCGAAGCCGGCGCAGCACGCCGCCGCCGACACGGCGTCCGAGCGGCGGCAGGCGATGACGTACTGGACCGAGCGGCGCATGGAGGCCGCCCAGCCGCTGGACGTCCCCGACCCCAAGGTGGCGCCCAATGCTGCGGAACCCCGCCAGGGCACCGCGTGGACCGCTCCACCCACCCGTGGCGGGTCGGGCGCCACCACGCAGGCGGCGCGCAGCTCGGGCGCGGCGTGGACCAAGGGCGGCGCGGTCACGCGTACGACCGGGCGGATCTTCTTCACCACCCAGGGACGCAACGCCTCCTGCTCGGGCACCGCCGTCACCAGCGCCAACAAGAGCGTGGTGCTGACCGCGGGCCACTGCGTGAAGATGTCCGGCGCCTTCCACACGAACTGGGTCTTCGTCCCCGGCTACGACAGAGGTCAGCGCCCCTTCGGCACCTGGCCCGCCACCCGGCTGCTCACCACCCCGCAGTGGAACTCGGGCGAGGACATCAACTTCGACGTGGCCGCCGCCGTGGTCGCGCCGGTGAACGGCAAGACGCTGGTCGACACCGTCGGCGGCCAGGGCGTGGCCTTCAATCAACCGCGCAGGCAGCAGATGTACGCCTTCGGCTACCCGGCGGCGGCGCCGTACGACGGCTCGAAGCTCGTCTACTGCGGCGGGCGTACGTTCGACGACTTCCTGGCCAGCCGCGGCCTCGGCCTGACCTGCGACATGACCGGCGGTTCGAGCGGCGGTCCCTGGATGCTGAATTTCACCGAGTCGACCGGGCTCGGCACCCAGAATTCCGTCAACAGCTTCAAATACAACTTCGCCCCCAACTGGATGTTCGGCCCCTATTTCGGGACCGAGGCCCAGGCCGTCTACCAAGCAGCGCAAACCACCAACGCAGCCTGAGGAATTCACCGAAAGTAGTCACAAGAACACATCTCGTGGGGCACACTCGGGGGCCATGACCTTGAGCACCCCCCTGCTTGCGGCCGCCTCGCTCATGGCGGGGCTGATCGGCCCCGCGCTCGCCGGCGCGGCACCCGTCCGCCAGCAGGCCGACACCCAGGCCGGGACCCAGACCGGGGCTCAGACCGGGACCCAGGCCGTCGTCTCCGCGAGTTTCGCGGAGCGCGGCGACCTCCACGGTGTCCTCCACGGCGACCTCCACGGTGACATCGTCGAGCACGTGGCCGCCAGGACGGCCTCCGACCAGCGGCGCGTGCTCGCGTACTGGACGCCGGAACGCATGGCGAAGGCCCTGCCGATCGACGTGCTCAGCCTCGTCGAACGCGGCCTCACCGGCGGCCTGAGCGGCATCACGAAGGTCCTCACGGGCAGCGCCGCCCCCGCGAACAGCGGCCCCGCGAGCGGGGCGCCGACGCGAGGCGCCGCGGGGCCGCTCAGCGGTCCGGCGGGAGCGAGCGGCCCGGCGGGAGCGAGCAGTCCGGCGGGAGCGAGCAGTCCGGCGGGAGCGAGCGGCCCGGCGAGGGCGGGTGGGGAGTCGGCGGTGCCGTCGCCGCGTGAGCTCATGGCGGCCGCCCGCCCCCTCGCGCCGGCCAGGCCCGCGAAGCCAGCCACCAGCACGGTCGGCTCCCGCTGGATCACCGGCGGCCAGGTGGCGAGGACCACGGGCCGGGTGTTCCTGACCGTGGCGGGCGCCGACTTCGTCTGCTCGGCGAGCACGGTCAAGAGCGCCAACAGGGACGTCGTGGTCACCGCCGGCCACTGCGTGAAGGACGGCTCCGGCGAGTGGGCGGCGAACTGGACGTTCGTCCCGGGGTACGACACGGCCCACGAGCACCCGTACGGCCAGTACACCGCCCGCCGCATGTTCGTCGCCGGCCCGTGGTCGCGCAGCGGCGACGACAACTACGACGTCGGCATGGTCGCCCTGGCCACCTCCAGGGGCCGCCACGTGACGGACGTCGTCGGAGCCCAGAGCATCGCCTTCAACACGGGCCGCGGCGGCCAGGCGTTCGGCTTCGGCTACCCGGCGGACCCGCCGTACGACGGCTCGCACCTCGTCTACTGCGCGGGCCGGCTCAAGAACGACCCGCACGGTCAGACCCGCGACCAGGGCCTCGGCTGTGACATGACGGCGGGCGCCAGCGGCGGCCCGTGGATGACGTCGTTCGACACCGCGACGGGCAGGGGCACGATAACGTCGCTGAGCAGCTTCAAGTACAGCGACGACCACCGCACGATGTACGGCCCGTACTTCGGCGACACGATCAAGTCCCTCTTCCGCACGGCCGAACGCGCCTAGGAGGAGGGGATCAGGACGGGCGGGGTGACGGGCGCGCCGCGTCACCCCGCCGCGGTTCCTACAGCGACAGCCCGGTCAGGACCATGACCTTCTCGTACGTCAGGTCCTCCATGGCCGAGTGCAGCCCCTCGCGTCCGATGCCGGAGTCCTTGACCCCGCCGTACGGCATCTGGTCGGCCCGGTACGACGGCACGTCCCCGATGATCACGCCGCCCACCTCCAGCTCCCGGTTGGCGCGGAAGGCGGCGTCGAGCGACCGGGTGAACACCCCGGCCTGCAGCCCGTACTTGGAGTCGTTGACCATCGCGTAGGCCTCGTCGATGGACGCGGCCGGCTGCAGGATCATGACGGGCCCGAAGACCTCCTCGCAGGCGACCTTAGCGTCGTGGGGCACGCCGGCCAGCACGGTCGGCTCGACGGTGGCGCCGTCGCGCCCGCCGCCCGCGAGCAGGGTGGCGCCGGCGTCGACCGCCTCGCGCACCCACTGCTCGACCCGCTCGGCGGCGGCCTCGGAGACGAGCGGCCCGACCTGGGTCTTCTCGTCGGAGGGGTCGCCGGTGACGAGCGCGTTGACGGCGGGCAGCAGCCGCTCGGCGAAGGCGTCGTAGACAGACTGCTCGACGATCACCCGCTGGACGGCGATGCAGCTCTGCCCGGCCTGGTAGTTGGAGTAGAGGGCGATGCGCTGGGCGGCCCAGTCGAGGTCGGCGTCGGCGAGCACGACGGCGGCGGCGTTGCCGCCCAGCTCCAGCGTCACGTGCTTGCGCGGCACCTGGTCGGCGATGGCGTAGCCGACGGGCGCGGAGCCGGTGAACGACACGACGGGCAGCCGGGGGTCGGTCACGAGGGCGGAGGCGCGCTCGTTCTCGATGGGCAGCACCGAGAACATGCCGGCGGGCAGGTCGGTCTCGGCCAGGATCTCGCCGAGCAGCAGCGAGGACAGCGGGGTGGCGGGCGCGGGCTTGACGATGACGGGCGCGCCGACGGCGATGGCGGGGGCGACCTTGTGGGCGACCAGGTTCAGCGGGAAGTTGAACGGGGTGATCGCCAGCACGGGGCCCTTGGGCACGCGGGAGACGTAGGCGAGGCGGCCGGCCGCGGCGGGCTCGGTGTCGAGCCGCTGCACGCCGCCGGACCAGCGGCGGGTCTCCTCGGCGGCGAAGCGGAAGGTGGCGACGGCCCTGCTCACCTCGCCGCGCGCCCACATGATGGGCTTGCCGTTCTCGGCGGTGATGAGGTGGGCGATGTCGTCGGCCCGCTCGGCGAGGCGGCGCGAGACGTGGGCGAGCGCCTCGGCGCGTACGTGCACGGGCAGCGCGGCGGCCTGCCCGGCGACCGCGGCGGCGGCCGCGACGGCCTCCTCCACCTGGGCGTCGGTGGGCACCCAGTGCCGCGCGACCGCGCGGCCGTCGTGGGGGTTGGTGACAGTGAGCTCGGTCTCCCCGGTCGCGGCGCGGCCGGCCAGCCAGAAGGTACGCACGTCCATACCCCGACGTTATGCCACGCGTGCACGGGGGATTTACACCACGATGCACAAGACTCACACGAGGGCTCACCGTTAAGTACAAGCCCTGTTGTATACCCATGATGTAACAGAAGTAGACCCAATTCGGGATGTTTACCATGCGGAGTGGTTTGAGGGATCTCCGCCATGGCTAAGTCATCGAGTGCGGGTCTCCAGCGCGGTGGGCCCTCGATCAGAAAGGCGTGGGCCCCGTGACCGAACGACGTGAGGTCACAAGGACGCATAGCTCCTTGGCCGCAAGGGAGGTCTCATGACCTCGGCGCCTCTGGGACTGCAGGGTGCTTACCTCCTGGGCGAGCGCGCCACCCACGACGAACTCCGCTCGCGTCTCCTCGACGTGGCCGTCAACCTGCTCCAGAGCGACGGGCCCGACAGCCTCACCATGCGCAGGATCGCCGCGGAAGCCGGCTGCACGACGACCGTCATCTACACGATGTTCGGCAACAGGGAAGGGCTGGCGGAGGCGCTCTATCTGGAGGGGTTCGAGCGCTTCCGCCGCTATCTGGAGGCCGTGCCGCAGCGGCGCAACCCGTACGAGCACCTGACCGCGCTCGGCCCCGCCTACCGGCAGGCGTGCCTGTCGGAGCCCGGCTACTACAGCCTCATGTTCGAGCGCGCGATCCCCGGCTTCGAGCCCAGCGAGCGCGCCCGCACCCTCGCCCGCGCCGCCCTGAACATCCTCGACCGCGTCATCGCCGACTGCATCTCGGCCGGCTACCTCATCCCGACGCAACCCCGCAAGATCGCCGACGCGTTCTGGGCGGCCGCTCAGGGCGCGATCAGCCTGGAGCGGGCCGGGCACCTGCGCGACGGGCGCACGTACGAGGCCGTGACGACCGCGATCATCTGCTGTTACCAGGTCGAGAAGCCGGAGTAGCGCGGCCGCGCAGCGGCGGGCGGCCGGCCGCCTCCAGGGCGAGCCACAGCTCCGCGCGCACGCCGGGGTCGTCGAGGTCGCGGCCCAGCAGCTCCGCGACGCGTCTCATGCGGTAGCGCAGCGTGTGGCGGTGCACGCCGAGCCGCTGCGCCGCGGCGTCCCAGTGGCCGTTGCTCTCCAGGTACGCCCGCAGCGACTCCATGAGGTCGGCGCGGGAGCCGTACGCGGTGAGCGGGGCCAGCACCGCCGTCGAGAACGCGTGGGCGGCGGCCGGGTCGAGCAGCGCGAGCAGCCCCTGCCCCGCGAGCTCGCCGAACCTGACGACCGGGCCCCTGCGCGTGTCCAGGGCCGCCTCCAGGGCCCGCCTGGCCTGGTCGAGCGCGTCGCGCAGGGTGCCGTAGCCGGTGGGCAGGCTCGCCCCGACCGGCGCGTCCGCGCTCAGGGCCACCTCAGCCGCCTCCTGCTCGGGCACGAGCGCGACGACGTCCGGCACGCCGGTCAGCGCGGTGAACGTGACCGCCTCCAGCGCGTCCAGCGCGTCGGGTCCCGCCGCGAGCACCACCACGGGTGCGGCGGGCAGCCGGCCGCCCAGCCTGCCCAGCACCGCCCTGGCCCGCTCCTCCTCCCCCGCCAGTAGCAGCTCCAGCACGGCGGCCCGCAGGCTGCGCTCGGCCGCGCGCTGCGCCCTGCCCTGCTCCATGGACAGGGTGAGCAGCGAGCCCGCGGCGTTGATCACGGTCTGCGTGACGGGCGTGAACGCGTGCCCGGCCCCGACGGCGAAGAACCCCCGTGGCCGCCCGCCCCCACCCAGCGGCTGCACCACGATGTGCTCACCGGGCGCGGAGAGCGCCAGGCTCGCCGGCATCCGCCCATCCCCCGCCTCGGCCCGCCGGGGGGTGTCCAGGGGGCGGCCGCGGCGGCGGGAGAGCTCGGCGGCGACCGCGTCCGTCCTGGCGTCCGGCGTGGCGTGGCGGACCTCGCCCGACTCGTCCAGCAGCGCCGCCCACCCGCCGACCTCCTTGGCGAGCCGGTCGATGACGGCGTGCACGCCCTCGGGCCGCAGCGCCGCCCGCGTCAGCCGGCCCTGGGCGGCGAAGGCGCGGCTGATCTCCTCGTACTGCTCGGCCGCGAGCAGCTCGCTGACGACCTTGCCGATGGCGATGAACGGCGTCTCGCGCGGCACCTCGAGCAGCGGCAGCCCGGCCGCCTCCGCGGCCTCGACGAGGGCGGGCGGCGTCTCCTCGTGCGAGACCCCGACGCCGAACCCGAGCCCGGCCACCCCGCGCCTGACGAGGCGGGCGACGTAGCCGGTCAGGTCGCCGTCCATGCGCAGGCCGGTGGTGAGCAGGAGTTCGCCGCCCTCCAGGTAGGGTGTCGGGTCGGCCAGCTCGCTGACGGCGACCCAGCGGACGGCCGCGTCGAGCACGCCGGGCCCTGAGGTGCCGGCCAGCGGCCTCAGGTGCATGCGGCGCATGACGGTCTGCAGCGTAGGCGGCATGCGGAATTTGTCCATTTCGGCTAAGACGACCACTCCCAGTGTTACATATCGACCTATCGGCGCAGGTGAAAGCCCGCCATAACGTCGAAGCATGAGCATTCCCCAGGAGCGGCGCGTCGTGACCGCCATCCCAGGCCCGAGGTCGCAGGAGTTGCTGGCCCGCAAGCAGGCCGCCGTCCCACCCGGCATCGGCACGACCCTGCCGGTCTTCGTCACCCGCGCGGGCGGCGGGGTGGTGCAGGACGCCGACGGGAACTCGCTGATCGACTTCGGCTCCGGCATCGCCGTGACGAACGTGGGCAACGCCGCGCCCAAGGTCGTCGAGCGGGTGCGCAAGCAGGTCGCCGAGTTCACCCACACCTGCTTCATGGTCACCCCGTACGAGTCGTACGTGCAGGTGTGCGAGAAGCTCAACGAGCTGACGCCGGGCGAGCACGAGAAGCGTACGTTCCTGGTGAACTCGGGCGCCGAGGCCGTGGAGAACGCGGTCAAGATCGCCCGGCACGCGACGGGCCGCCCTGGAGTCGTCGTGTTCGACCACGGCTACCACGGCCGCACGCTGCTGACGATGACGCTGACGGCCAAGAACATGCCGTACAAGCAGGGGTTCGGGCCGTTCGCGCCGGAGGTCTACCGGGTGCCGCTGGCCTACCCGTTCCGCTGGCCGACGGGCCCTGACAACTGCGCGGATGAGGCGGCCGATCAGGCCATCGACCTCATCACCAAGCAGATCGGCGCCCAGAACGTGGCCGCCGTGGTGATCGAGCCGATCGCGGGCGAGGGCGGCTTCATCGTGCCGGCCAGGGGTTTCCTGCCGCGCATCGCGGAGTTCTGCCGGGCGAACGGCATCGTGTTCGTGGCCGACGAGGTGCAGACCGGCTTCGCGCGTACGGGGACGCTGTTCGCCTGCGAGGACGAGGGCGTCGTGCCGGACATCATCACCACGGCCAAGGGCATCGCGGGCGGCCTGCCGCTGGCGGCGGTGACCGGGCGCGCGGAGATCATGGACAAGGTGCACGCGGGCGGGCTCGGCGGCACGTACGGCGGCAACCCGCTGGCCTGCGAGGCCGCGCTGGGCGTGCTGGAGACGATCGAGTCCGACGACCTGGTGGCCAGGGCCAGGCGGATCGGCGAGATCATGCTGCCCCGCCTGGAGGCGCTCAAGGAGCGCTTCGGCGTGATCGGGGACGTCAGGGGCCGGGGCGCGATGATCGCGATCGAGCTGGTCGAGCCGGGCACCAAGGAGCCGAACCCGGCGGCCGTCGCGGAGGTCGTCAAGCGCTGCCACGCGGAGGGCCTGCTGGTGCTGACGGCCGGCACGTACGGCAACGTGCTGCGCTTCCTGCCGCCGCTGGTCATCCCCGAGCACCTGCTGGAGGAGGGCCTCGGCATCCTGGAGAAGGCCATCGCCGACCTCTAGACGAAACCCTACGAAACGGGCACCCAGCTTGCGGCTGGTTGCCCGTTTTTGTGGTGTAAAAGGCGTCGCTCGGGTAGAGAATTCACCCTGACTTGACGCTCAGCAGGACGCTCACGGCCACGGTCAGGGTTATAACGGTTGCGACATGCGGAGAGTCCCATGGGCGGTGGGAGCGTGATGAGCTGGGGTGCGACCAGAACGGCGCAGGACATGTTGACGTTCGACCCTGAGGGCCTGACCTGGGCCCAGCGCGACGGCGATGCCTGCGTCGTCTGCCACAAGCGATGGCCGCGCCCGCGCGTGCGCGTGGGCCGCCTGCCCGACGACGCACCGATCCTCGCGTGCGCCGACTGCGCCGAGGCCCTCGTGCCGGCGCCCATGGCCACCGTGGTGGCCTTCCCGTCCCGCTGACGCACGACGAGCGCGGCGAGACGCCCCGGGACAGAGGGGAAGGCCCGGGGCGCCTCAGAGCGAGCCCGCCCAGCGGGGGAGAAGGGCGAGCCCGCGGCACAGTCAGGTGGGGGCGGCCACCACTTACTTCATGAGCTCCTGCCACCGCTTGGCCCAGGTGGCGTAGTCAGTGCATTCCCCGTCGTCCGCGCGGCAACCCCCGGGCGGGCGCACCGCGAAGTCCACCTTGCCGAGCCGCTTGTCGTCGCCCATCCCGTACGCCCGGCACATCGCCCTGGCCCGCCCCTTGCACGCCTTGCCGTTGGCGGGCGCCATGCCCGTCCACGCGGCGGCGTCGCGCTGCGCGTCGGTCGCGGTCACCCAGTTGAGCCAGCGGTAGGCGCAGGTGGCGTCGGGGACGTTCGCGCTGAGCATCCAGGAGTCGAGCCAGCCGAGCGTGGCCCGCGTCTTCACCGTCTCGAGGGGCACCCCCGCCTTCTGCAGGAGCAGCCGGTAGTAGGGGGTGAGCTGGGCATAGTCGAGCGCGCCCGTCGCGAAGCCCTTGACGAGGTCGACGGGGTTGCGCCAGTAGGTGCGGTCCTTATTGCGGTCGAGCAGCGCCATCGCCTTGTCGAGGTCGGCCTCGCTCAGCTCGTACGGCTCCTTCGCCCCCTCGGCCAGCGCCGCGGCGGCGATCGTCAGAGGGCTGTCCCTGAGCGCCGCCCGCGTCGAGGAGAACACCTGCTCAAGGTCGCCGCCCGTGTTGCGGTCGCGGACGAACTCGTCGTACGCCCACAGGTACGGCACCCCGTACGACTTGCCCGACACGGTGGTCATGTCGCGGAACCGCTTGTCGAGGTCGGTGTAGCCGCTCACCTTGGCCGGGTCGATCGGCTGCGCCCACTTGCGCTCGATCAGGTCGGCCGCCAGCACGGGACCGGCCGTGACGACGTCGTAGGGCCGGTCGTCCACCCGCGCGGCCAGCTCCTCAGCGGTCTGCGCGATGTCGAGCCTGGCGATGCGGCAGCCGGTCTCCTTCTCGAACGAGCCGACCCAGTTGACGCGGGAGCTGACGCCGCCGTACTCGGCGTAGCCGCGGTAGGTGAGGATCTGCAGCGTGCCGTCGAGCTGGGTGGCGCTCGGCGTGGGAGTGGGAGTGGGGCTCGCGCTGGGTTTGGCCGTGGGGGTGGGCTGGGGCCGCACGCCCTGAGGCCCGGGAACGGCCGCAGGAGCCGCCACGCCCACGCCCGCGACCAGCGCCGTCGCGGCGAGCGCCAGGGCATAAGTACGACGACCGTTCACGATGTCCCCCCTTGTCCGTCGTGCTGGAGCTTACCGGGGACGGGAGCGGGAGGAACGGTCGTTCCTCCCGCCCGTGAGCGCCGCTTACCCGTTCGTGGGAAAGCCCAGGTTCACGCCGCCGTGCGAGGGGTCGAGCCAGCGGGAGGTGACGACCTTGCCGCGGGTGTAGAAGTGCACGCCCTCGGTGCCGTGCACGTGGGTGTCGCCGAACAGCGACGACTTCCAGCCGCCGAAGCTGTAGAACGCCATGGGCACGGGGATCGGCACGTTGATCCCGATCATGCCGACCTCCACCTCGTTCTGGAAGCGCCTGGCCGCGCCGCCGTCGTTGGTGAAGATGGCGGTGCCGTTGCCGTACAGGCCGTTGTTGATGACCTCCAGGCCCTCCTCGTACGAGGAGACGCGCACGATCGACAGCACCGGGCCGAAGATCTCGTCGGTGTGCGCGCGCGACCCGACGGGCACGTGGTCGAGCACGGTCGGCCCGAGCCAGAAGCCGGGTGTCTCGGCCGCCTTGCCGCCGCCCAGCACGGGCGTCTCGCGGCCGTCCACGACCAGCTTGGCGCCCTCCTGGACACCGAGGTCGAGGTAGGAGGCGACCTTGTCGCGGTGCGGCCCGGTGACGAGCGGCCCCATCTCGGACTTGGGGTCGTCGCCAGGGCCGACCACGAGCCTGCCGACCCGTTCGACGATCTTGCCCACCAGCTCGTCGCCGATCGGGTCCACGGCCAGCACGACGGAGATCGCCATGCACCGCTCGCCCGCCGAGCCGAACCCGGCCGAGACCGCCGAGTCGGCCACCAGGTCGAGGTCGGCGTCGGGCAGCACCAGCATGTGGTTCTTGGCGCCGCCGAGCGCCTGGACGCGCTTGCCGTGGGCGGTGCCGGTCTCGTAGACGTACTGGGCGATGGGGGTGGAGCCGACGAACGACACCGCGCGCACGTCGGGGTGCTCAAGCAGCCGGTCCACGCTCACCTTGTCGCCCTGCACGACGTTGAACACGCCGTCGGGCAGCCCGGCCTCCTGCCACAGCCGCGCCATGAGCAGCGAGGCCGACGGGTCGCGCTCCGACGGCTTCAGCACGAACGCGTTGCCGCAGGCGATCGCGACCGGGTACATCCACATCGGCACCATGGCCGGGAAGTTGAACGGCGTGATGCCGGCCACCACGCCCAGCGGCTGGCGGATCGAGTAGGAGTCGACCCGGGTCGAGACACCCTCGGAGAAGCCGCCCTTGAGCAGGTGCGATATCCCGCAGGCGAACTCGACGACCTCCAGGCCGCGGGCCACCTCGCCGAGCGCGTCGGAGTGCACCTTGCCGTGCTCGGCCGAGATGAGGGCGGCCAGCTCGTCGCGGTGGGCGTACATCAGCTCGCGGAAGCGGAACAGCACCTGCGTGCGCTTGGTGAGCGAGGCGTCCCGCCAGGCGGGGTAGGCCGCGACGGCCGCCGCGACGGCGGCGTCCACGTCGGCGGCCGAGGCGAGCGCGACGTGGCCGCTCACCTCGCCGGTGGCCGGGTTGAAGATCTCCGCGGTACGCGCGGAGTCACCGTCGGCGAGTGCGCCGCCGATCCAGTGCTTGACGGACTTCACTGAGCCGCTGCCTCCGCGTCGATGGTCTCCAGAGCGGTCACGATGATGCCGAGCCCCTCGGTGGCCTCGTCCACGCTGAGGGTGAGCGGCGGCGCCATGCGGATGGCGGTGCCGTACAGGCCGCCCTTGCCGGCCAGCAGGCCCGCCCGCTTGGTCAGCTCCATGAAGCGGCCCGCCTGGGCGGGGCTCTCCAGCTCGACGGCGAACATCAGGCCCTTGCCGCGCACGTCCTTGACCACGGACAGGCGCTGCGCCGCGGCCTTGAGGCCGCTGATGATGATCTCCCCGGTACGGGCGGCGTTGGCCTGGAGGTCGTGGTCGAGCACGTAGTCGAGGGTGGCGTTGGCGGCGGCCATGGCGATGGGGTTGCCGCCGAAGGTGGACAGGCCCACCGCGTGCGGCGCGTCCATGAGGTCGCCGCGCGCGACGACGCCGCCCACCGCGAACCCGTTGCCGAGCCCCTTGGCGAAGGTCATCATGTCGGGCGTCACGCCGTGGTCGCCGATGCCGAAGAACGAGCTGCCGGTGCGGCCCCAGCCGGTCTGCACCTCGTCGGAGATGAACAGGATGCCCTGCTCGTCCAGCACCTCCTTGTAGGCGGCGAACAGCCCGTCGGGGGCCATCGTGAACCCGCCCACGCCCTGGATCGGCTCGGCGATCAGCGCCGCCACGTCGTTGGAGACGGAGGTGGCCAGGACGTGGCGCAGGTCGTCCACGCACGCCTTGATGTAGTCGGCGTCCGACAGGCCCTTGAACTGGGTCAGGTGCCGGTCGGCGCCGTGCAGGAAGTGCACGTTGAGCGGGGAGAGCGAGTTGTTCTTCCACGACCGGTTGGCGGTGACGCTGATCGCGCCGAAGCTGCGCCCGTGGTAGCTCTGCCGCATGGCCAGCACCTGGTCGCTCTTACGCGCGTACGTGGCCAGCAGCAGCGCGGTCTCGTTGGCCTCGGTGCCGGAGTTGGTGAAGAACACCTTGGCGTCGGGGATGCCGGACAGTCGCGCGATCTTCTCGGCCAGCTCGATCTGCCCCCGCAGCAGGTAGACCGTGCTGGTGTGGACGACGCCGGTGGCGAGCTGGCGCTCGACGGCATCGCGCACCTCCGGCACGTCGTACCCGATCATGTTGGTCAGGATCCCGGCGAAGAAGTCGAGGTAGCTCTTGCCGTCCGCGTCGATGACGCGGTTGCCCTTGCCGCTGACGATCTCGATGGGCTCGTTGTAGTTGAGTGCCAGCCAGTTGGGCAGCACTGCCCGGTGGCGCGCGAGTAGGTCCGACATGTTATCGAGTATCCCTTTCCGGTCGGGTGCCCTCCTATGTGCAACGTGTCGACGCGGCGGGAAAATGCCTTACACAGTGGAAACCCGTCACACGGGGCTGCCCTGCGGTGCGGGCGCGGGAGCGGCGGCGGGCGCCGGCGGGCGCAGCACGCTGACGGCCAGCAGCGCGGCGGCCACGCAGAAGGCGCCGCCCACCCACGAGCCGAGGTGCATGGCCGAGGTGAACGCCTCGTCGGCGACGTCGGCGAGCCCGAGCCCGTGCGCGCCCCCGATCGACTCCCTGGCGGCGGCCGGCAGATCGGCCGGCATCTCCGAGGTGTAGCGCCCGGCCAGCACGCTGCCGAGCACCGCGATGCTGAGCGCCATGCCCACCTGCTGCACGGTGTCGTTGAGCGCGGAGCCGACCCCGGCGTGATCGACGGGGATGGCGCCCATCAGCGAGGCGTACGCCGACGGCCCCGCCAGCCCGCCGCCCATGCCCATGATCACCAGGCCGGTCAGCAGCGGCAGATAGCCGGTGGTCAGCGCCATCACCACGAAGCCGCCCGCCATGAGCAGCAGCCCCGCGCCGACCAGCACCCGGTTGCTCAGCCGCCGCCCGAGCCCGGCGCCCACGCCGTTGAAGATCGCGGCGGCCACGGCGTACGGCAGCATGGCGAGCCCCGCCTGCATCTCCCCGTAGCCCAGCACGAACTGCAGGTACTGGGTCAACATCAGCATCACGGCGCCGGCGCCGAACGACATGAGCAGGATCGAGAACGAGGCGCCGCTGAAGTTGCGGTTGGCGAACAGGTGCAGCGGCAGCATCGGCTGCTTCTGCCTGCGCTCCCAGATGACGAACGCGGCCAGCGCGAGCACCGCGAGCGCGATGATCGGAAGGTTCCACTCCCGCTCGATGATCACGTAGACGCCCGCGGTCAGGCCGACGATCGACAGCACCACGCCGACCGGGTCGATCCTGCGCGCCGGGCTGCGGCTCTCGGGCATCAGGATGACGGCGGCCACGATGGCGATCGCCGCCACCGGCACGTTCAGCAGGAAGACCGAGCCCCACCAGTAGTGCTCCAGCAGGAAGCCGCCGAGCGTGGGCCCCGACACCATGCCGACCAGGGCCACCGCGCTCCAGCCCGCCATCGCCTTGCGCCGCTCGTCCGCGTCGAAGACGGTCATCAGGATCGACAGCGTGGACGGCATCACCAGCGAGCCGCCGACGCCCATGAGGAAGCGGGCGGCGATCAGCTGCCAGGGCTCGGTGACGACCAGGGCCAGCAGGGAGGCGCCGCCGAAGAACGCCAGCCCGACGATGAGGAAGCGGCGGCGGCCGTACTTGTCGGACAGGCTGCCCGCGGTCAGCAGCAGGCCGGCGAAGGCCAGCACGTACGCGTCGAGGATCCACTGGATGTCCGACGGCGTCGCGCCCAGCTCCTGGTTGAGCGACGGGATGGCCAGGTTGAGGACGGTGTTGTCGATGACCAGCACCAGCAATGCCAGGCAGAGGGCGGCCAGGATCCACCATCGGCGCGGGTCTCGTACAGCGTTCGAGTTCACTCGCACACCGTACGACACTCTCGCACAGTGTGCGAGTGGTTTTATCCTGGAGGCATGAGCAGCAAGCCGTTCTCCTCCGTCTGGGTCCGCGAGCCCCGCAAGAGCGCCGCCCCCGGCCGCACCAGGGAGGAGATCGTCGCCGCCGCCGTCGAACTGCTCGACCAGGAGGGGCTGGGCGGCCTCAGCATGCGCAAGCTCGGCGCCAAGCTGGACGCCGGCGCCACCAGCCTCTACTGGTACGTCGCTCACAAGGACGAGCTGCTCGAACTCGCCTACGACGAGGTGTGGGCGGAGATGACCGTGCCCGACCCCGACGAGGTGGGCTGGCGCGACGCCACGTCCGTGCTGGCCTACAGCATGCGCGAGGTGATCCTGCGCCACCCCTGGTCGGGCGACCTGATCGGCCGCCTGCCCGCGCTCGGGCCCCACGCGATGCGGGTCGCCGACCGGATGCGCCGGATGTTCAAGGCCGCCGGGTTCAAGGGCTTCGACGTCGACTTCGCCGGCTCCACGCTCACCGCCTACGTGTTCGGCATGACGATCCCCGAGATCGCCTGGAACGCCACGATGGGCGACCGCGACTACGACGCCGACGAGATGCGCGCCACCGTCCGCAAGGCCGCCGCGGCCCACCCCGAGATGCTGGAGAGCATCGACATGGACGTCTACGACGATCCCGACGCCATCCGGGCGCTGTGTTTCGACTTCGGTCTCGTGTCGCTGCTCGACGGTCTTGAGCGGCGGCTCGCGCCGTAGCAGGATCCCGGGCATGAGCGATTTCCGTGCCGCCCGCGACTTCCTCCTCGACGCCGACCCCGGCACCGCCAGGCGCGGCTTCCGCTGGCCCAGACCGGCCGAGTTCAACTGGGCGCTCGACTGGTTCGACGGGGTGCTGGCCGCCGAGACCCCCGAGGCCGTCGCTCTCAAGATCGTCGGCGAGAGCAGTGCCTCCTACACCTTCGCCGAGTTGTCGGCCCGCTCCAACCAGGTCGCCAACTGGCTGCACGAGCAGGGCGTGCGGCGGGGCGAGCGGATCCTGCTCATGCTGGGCAACCAGGCCGAGCTGTGGGAGGCGCTGCTCGCCGCGATGAAGCTGGGCGCGGTCATCATCCCGGCCACCACGCTGCTGACCGCGAAGGACGTCACCGAGCGCATCCAGCGCGGCGGGGTGTCCCACGTCATCGCGAACGCGGCCGACGCCGGCAAGTTCGAGGCCGGCGAGTACACGAAGATCGCCGTGGGCGACGCGTTCGGCTGGCTGCCCTTCCACGAGGCGTACGAGGCGGGCACGTTCTTCACCCCCGACGCGCCGACCAGGGCCGACGACACGCTGCTGCTCTACTTCACCTCCGGCACGACCTCCCAGCCGAAGCTGGTCGAGCACACCCACGCCTCCTACCCCGCGGGCCACCTGTCCACGATGTTCTGGATCGGGATCAGGCCCGGCGACGTGCACCTCAACGTCTCCTCGCCGGGCTGGGCCAAGCACGCCTGGAGCAACGTCTTCGCCCCCTGGAACGCCGGGGCGACCGTGCTGATCCACGACTACCAGCGCTTCTCCGCGTCCGCGCTGCTGGAGGTGCTGCGCGACGAGCGGGTGACCACGTTCTGCGCGCCGCCCACGGTGTGGCGGATGCTCATCCAGGAGGACCTCACCGCCTGGAGGCTGCCCCTGCGCACGGCCGTCGCCGCCGGCGAGCCGCTCAACCCCGAGATCATCGACCAGGTCGCCAAGGCGTGGGGCATCACGATCAGGGACGGCTACGGGCAGACCGAGACGACAGCGCAGATCGGCAACGCGCCGGGCGAGCAGGTCAGGCCGGGGTCGATGGGGCGCCCGCTGCCCGGCTACGAGGTCGTGCTGATCGACCCGGTCACCGGCGAGCAGGGGGACGACGGGGAGATCTGCCTGCCGCTGGACGACCGCCGCCCCCTCGGCCTCATGTCCGGATATGTCGGTGGATCGGGCGACGCGATGCGCGGCGGCTTCTACCACACCGGCGACGTCGCCACCCGCGACCAGGACGGCTACATCACCTACGTGGGCAGGACCGACGACGTCTTCAAGGCGTCCGACTACCGCATCTCGCCGTTCGAGCTGGAGAGCGTGCTGCTGGAGCACCCCGCCGTGGCCGAGGCCGCCGTGGTGCCCGCCCCCGACCCGGTACGCCTGGCGGTGCCGAAGGCGTACGTGCTGCTGGCCCCCGGCTTCGAGCCCGGCGAGGACACCGCGAGGTCGATCTTCGAGCACTGCCGCAGGGAGCTGGCGCCGTACAAGCGGGTGCGGCGCATCGAATTCGACGACCTGCCGAAGACGATCTCCGGCAAGATTCGCCGCGTCGAGCTGCGCGTTCGCGAACCCCGCCGGGAATATCGCGAAGAGGATCTCAACCCATGACATGTCCGACAATGTGTCATTCACCCCGTGGGCGTTCTTACAGGTTGATCGGCTAGGCTCTGCCCCGTGCTCCCCACCATCGCCGACGTCCTCGCCCTGGAGACCGTGCGCCGCGGCAGCCCGCGCGTGGTCGCGGGCGCGGACCGGCTGGACACCAAGGTGCGGTGGGTGCACGTCGGCGAGATCGCCGACATCGCCCATCTCCTGCGCGGCGGGGAGCTCGTGCTCACCACCGGCGTAGCGCTGCCCGAGGACCCCGAGAAGCTCGCCGACTACATCGGCGAGCTCTCCTCCGTCGGGGCGTCGGGGCTGGTCGTGGAGCTGGGCCGCAGGTTCGTCCGCGAGCTGCCGCGCGCGGTGACCAAGGCCGCCGAGGAGCACGGGCTGCCGGTCATCGTGCTGACCAGGGAGACCCCGTTCGTCCAGATCACCGAATCGGTGCACTCCCGGATCATCGACATCCAGCTCGAAGAGCTGCGCGCCTCCGAGCAGCTCCACGAGGTCTTCACCGAGCTGTCGGTCGAGGGCGCCTCGCCCGCCGAGGTGCTGGCGCAGGTGGCCCGGCTGTCCGGCCGGCCCGTGCTGCTGGAGAACCTCGCCCACCAGGTGCTGGCCTGCGAGTCCGCGGGGCGCGACGCGGGCGCCCTGCTGGCCGGGTGGGAGACCAGGTCGCGGGCGGTCGCGCCGGCCGAGCGCACGGCGTACGATCCGGCCTCCGGCTGGCTCGTCACCACCGTCGGGGCGCGCGGGCAGGACTGGGGGCGGCTCATCCTGCTCTGCGACGGCACGCCGTCACCGCGCGACATGGTGCTCGCCGAGCGGGCCGCCACCACGCTCGCCCTGGGCCGCCTGCTGGAGCGCCACCAGGAGTCGCTCGAACGCCAGGCCCACGGCACCATCCTCACCGGCATACTCACCCACGCCTACGCCGACCCCGACGAGGCCGCCGCCCGCGCCCGCGCGGTGGGCGTGCCGCTCACCGGGCGGCGGCTGATCAGCGTGGTCATCCGGCCGACCGAGCACATCGACCAGGCGCTCGACGGGCAGGCGCAGCTCGGCGAGCTGGCCGAGTGCACCGCCGCCGCCTGCCGCGACGCCCGCCTGCCCGCCCTGGTGGGCGCGCTCGACCAGGAGCGCGTGGGCGTGCTGCTGCCGCTCCCGCCGCGCACCCAGGCAGAGCCCGCGCTGACCGCGCTCGCCGAGCGGCTGCGCGGCCTGTGCGGGGCCGCGTTCGTGCTGGCGGCCGGCTCGGTCGTCGAGTCCATCAAGGACGTACGCCGTAGCTTCCTCGAAGCCGAGCAGGTCGCCGAGGTGGCGGTCCGCCAGCCCGACGGCCGCGCCTACTACCGCCTGCCCGACCTGCGCCTGCGCGGCCTGCTCCACCTGCTGCGCGACGACGCGCGGCTGCAGACGTTCGCCGAGCGGGAGCTGGGCCCGCTGCTGGCCCACGACGCGCAGCGCGGCGGCGACCTGACCCGCATCCTGCGCATCTACCTCGACTGCGGGCGCAACAAGGCGGTCGCCGCCCAGAAGGCCCACCTGTCCAGGCCCGCCTTCTACGACCGGCTGCGCCGCCTTGAGCGCATCCTCGACACCGACCTCGACGACGTCGAGTCCTGCCTGTCCCTGCACGTGGCGTTACTGGCGCTGGAGTCCTTCCGCAGGGAGAACCGCTGACGCGGGCGTTCGTCAGGCACGCGGGCGAACGTTCGTTCCCGGCGGCGTTCAGCCGAATCTGGCGTGGAACGCCGGGCGTTCACGCCTGGGAGGAAACGACGGCGCCGGGGGTCTCCAGGCCTGAGCGGTGGCGTGACGGCTGGTTCGGGTGGGCGGATCAGCCTGGCCGTGTCTGGTTCTCGATGTACTTCTTGATGATGTTCAAGGGCGCGCCGCCGCAGGAGGCGGCGAAGTGCTGGGCGACCAGAAGTGCCCGCCCCACAGATGGCGCCGGGCGGAAACGCCTTTGAGTGGGGTGACCAGCGCGCCGGGAACCTGGGCAGGCCGGGATCATCACGCCGGGCCGGCATCGAAGCCCGGCCGATCTCTTTCCGATCGTCGGCGGCTCAAGCGTATGACGATCGGTGCCTGTCCTGGCAGCATGAGGCGCGGACGGTGTCGATCTGGACGACCGCCGGGCGGCTGAAAGGGGTGGCCTTCACCGGCTCGGCGCGGCAACTGGCGCTGCTGGCCGCCCATCGACGCGGTGAGTCGGATCTGGTCTGCCGGGATGGGATGTGGTTCTTGCATGCCACGGTCGAGGTGGCCGAGCAGCCGCTGTCGGAACCGGACGGCTTCGTCGGGGTGGATCTGGGTATCGCCAACATCGCCACCACCTCCGATGGGGTCCGTCATTGCGGCAAGGCACTGAACGCGGTCCGCCACCGTCATCGCCGGCTTCGCCGCCGCCTGCAGGCCAGGCGGACCAAATCCGCCAAGCGGCTGCTGAAACGGCGGCGTCGTCGAGAGGCGCGGTTCGCCGCGCAGGTCAACCACGTCATCGCCAAAAGCATCGTGACCGAGGCAGAACGCACCGGGCGCGGGATCGCTCTGGAGGATCTCCAGGGCATCCGCGAGCGGGTACGGCTTCGCAAGCCCCAGCGGGTCACGCTGCACTCCTGGAGTTTCCATCAGCTCGGAGCTTTCATCGCCTACAAGGCGGTCCGGGCAGGAGTGGCGGTGATCGCCGTGGATGCGGCCCATACCTCACAGCAGTGCTCGCACTGCGGGCATGTGGACAAGCGCAACCGGCCTGACCAGGCCACCTTCTCGTGTACGTCGTGCGGTTTCGCTGAGCACGCCGACGTCAACGCGGCCCGGAACATCGCCTCACGCGGTGCGACGGGCTGGGCAGTGAGTCACGCTGCCTGACGCGGACCGGACCGTCGAAGCCATCGACGGCGAGGAACTGCAAGCTCGGTCGTTCACGACCGAGAAGCTGACAAGCCCATGGCCTGCTGCACCTCCTCCAGCGTCAGCACCGCCCGCTCGCGCGCCCGCTCGTTCCCCTCGGCCAGGATCCGGCGCGCGTCGCCCTCGCCCAGCTCGGCCCGCCGCTTCCTGATCGGCCGCAGGAACTCGTTGACCGCCTCCGTCGTCACCCGCTTGAGCGTCGCCGCGCCACCGTCGCCGATCTCCTCGGCCAGCTCGCGCGGCGACCTGCCGAGGCAGAGCCCGGCCAGCGTGAGCAGGTTGGCCACCTCGGGGCGGCGCTCCTCGTCGAAGGTGATGTGCCGCTCGGCGTCGGTGCGGGCCTTCCTGATGAGGGCGGCGGTCTCGTCCTCGGTGGCCGACAGGGCGATGGCGTTGCCCCTGCTCTTGCTCATCTTGCCGCCGTCGAGCCCCTTGAGCAGCGGCTGCTCCCCCATCATGGCCTCGGGCAGCGGGAACACCGTGCCGTACCGCTCGTTGAAGCGCCGCGCCACCAGCCGCGTCACCTCCACGTGCGGCAACTGGTCCTTGCCCACCGGCACCAGCGTGCCCTTGCAGAACAGGATGTCGGCCGCCTGATGCACCGGATAGGTGAACATCAGCCCGCTCACCGCCCGCTGCGAGCTGTGCGCGATCTCGTCCTTCACCGTGGGGTTGCGCCGCAGCTCCGCCACCGACACGAGGCTCAGGAAGGGCAGCAGGAGCTGGTTCAGCTCGGGGATCGCGCTGTGCTGGAAGATCACGGCCCGCGCCGGGTCGATGCCGACCGCGAGATAGTCGAGCACGAGGTCAGTGGTGTTGCGCCGGATCTCGCCGGGCGTGTCGCGGTCGGTGATCACTTGGTAGTCGGCGACCAGCACGTACATCGGATATCGGCCCTGCAACTCGACCCGGTTGGCCAGGGAGCCGAAGTAGTGGCCGAGATGCAGCGGCCCGGTCGGGCGGTCACCGGTCAGGACGATGTCGTTCATGGGATCTCTCCTGGGTCTCGTGCCGCCCCGGAGAGGACCTCGCATGATGGTGAAGGGCCGTCTCTGGGACGGCCCCCGCATGGGCGAATCAGCGGCCGTCTGTCGGCCGCCACCACATGCGGATACAAGTCATATACGCATGGTACTGGAGGGCGATGTCAATCTCGTAACCTCTTTACCCAGTTGGCGCGTTCTCCTGCCTCGGGGTCCTTGATCTCGCCACTATGGTGCGGTCCCTTGCACCGCCCTATGGAGAGTTCATGTCTCGACGCACGATCGCCGGCGGCCTGGCCATAGCCGCGGCGCTCACCATCACGGCGCTGCCCGCGACCGCGGAACAGCGCACGGTACGGTTCCCGTCGGCGAAGTTCCCGCTGGGCGCGCGACCCGTGCCGACCAAGACGATGACCGCCGTCACGCAGGGCATCGACCTGTACGACGTGCAGGCGGGCTCCGCCACCGACGGCTACACGCTGACCGTCTTGATGCCCAGCGGCCGCGACTACGGGATGCAGCACACCGCGGAGGCCAAGGCCGCCGAAGTGGAGGCCGCCGGGGAGACGCCCAGCGTCCAGAAGGTGGTCAGGCCGGGCGTCGCCGACGCTCCCTCGCAGACCGTCTACATGGTCCGCGTCGGCATGTGGCCGCTGAAGGACAAGAAGAAGGCCGAGAAGGCCGCCAAGAAGCTGAAGGAAGCGGGCCTGAAGGTCAAGGTCGACTACCTCGGGGACGACGGGCTCAAGACCACCGGGCCGTGGAGCGCCAAGGTCGTCATGGTCGACTCGCGGGTGTTCCGCGGCTCGTACGCCGCCTCGCTCGGCCGCAGCGTGGCCAAGCGCGAGACCGTCTCCTCGATGGTGAAGGCGGGCAAGGCGCTGGTCGGCGTCAACGGCGGCTTCTTCAACATCCACACCTCCAAGGCGCTGCGCGGCGAGCCGGTCGGCGCCTCCGTGGTCGGCGGCCGGCTGCTGAGCGAGGCCCTTCCCGGGCGCTCCGCCGTCGTGCTCAAGGGCCGTACCGCGAAGATCACCGAGCTGAGGACCGACGTCACCGCCGTCTCCCAGGACGGCACCAAGGTCGAGGTCAACGGCGTCAACCGGGCCGCCACCACCGACGAGCTGGTCCTCTACACCGAGGAGTGGGGCGCCAAGACCCCCTCCGGCGGCACCGACGCCGTCCTCGACGCCAACGGCAAGGTCGTCGGCCTGCGCGCGTCCGGCGCCGCCGTGGCCGCCGGGACGCGCGTGCTGCACGGCAACGGCCTGGCCGCCGACTGGATCAACGAGCACGCCTGGCAGGACTGGACCGTCAAGATCGTGACGAAGGTCGTGGACCTGCGTACCAAGCGGGCGCTCAAGCTCACCCCCGACCTGCACGTCATCTCCGGCGGCGTGGGGCTGGTCCGCAACGGCAAGGTGAAGATCACCGCCAAGCGGGACGGGCACGACTCAATCAACATGATCCTCCGCCGCCACCCTCGCACCCTCCTCGGCACGACCCGCAACGGCAGCCTCATCCTGGCCACCATCGACGGCCGCCGCCCCGGCGAGACCGTCGGCGCGAACTTCGTGGAGGCCGCCCAGTTCATGCGCTGGCTGGGCGCCACCCAGGCGATCAACCTGGACGGCGGCGGCTCCACGGCCATGGTGGTCGGCAAGAAGGTCGTCAACCGCCCCTCGGACGGCGCCGAACGCACAGTGGGCGACGCCCTCCTGGTCCTCCCCAAGTAGCCCTTCCAGTGCGGGACCCGCACCACCACGTGCGGGCCTCTTCCAGTGAGGGACCCGCACCACCACGTGCGGGCCTCTTCCAGTGAGGGACCCGCACCACCACGTGCGGGTCCCTTCGTGTGTCCTCCTCCGATCAGTTTTCCTCCTGGTGGACGAGGAGGACGAAGTCGAGGTCGAGGTGCGCGGGGCTGCCGGTCTGATCGGCGCCGTGCACGACCGCGAGCGTGCCCGGCCCCTTGGCCATGCCGTCACGCACCTCCCAGGGCGCGCCCATGGCGGCGCCCGAGCTGGTCGGCGATTGTCCCGAGCACCACCTCGTCCGCCGGTCGTCCACCGGCCATGCCCTGCTCCTCCTACCGTGTCCGCCTGATCGGCGGCCAGGCCGGCGGTCATCACGATTTTCCTGTTGTTGCAGTAATGACTGCAAGGACAGTAATCTGGCGGCATGGACGACACCCCCACCGACGCCGAGCTGGACTTCGTCGACGACGTCGCGAGCTTCTTCGCCAAGGAGGGCATGCCGCTGATCGCCGGCCGCGTGATCGGCTGGCTGCTCATCAGCGACCCGCCGGAGCAGAGCGCCGCCCGGCTCTCCGAGGTGCTGGGCGTCAGCCGCAGCTCGATCAGCAGCGCGACCAGGCTCCTGACGCCCAGCGGACTGGTCGAAGGGGTGCGGCGCAGAGGCGAGCGGCAGGAGTACTTCCGCATCGCGCCCGACGGGTGGAGCCGCATGCTGGCCGCCCGCTACGCCAAGACGGCCGCCTTCCGCGAGATCACCGAGGCCGGCCTGCGCGTGCTGGACGGCGGCTCCCCCGAGCGCCGCAAGCGCCTGGACAACGTCAACGAGCTCTACCGCTTCCTGGAGAGCGAGCTGCCCGCGCTGTGGCAGCGCTGGGAAGCCCACCGCGCCGCGAACGGGGGCGGCGGATGAGCGAGCCGCGCGGCACGTACCTGACCTTCCCCGAGGGGCGCCTGCACGTCCACGTCGCGGGCGACCCCGAGGCGCCACCGGTGGTGCTGCTCAGCGGCGCCGGCGTCGACAACGCGCTGCTGAGCTGGCGACCTCTCATCCCCGTCCTCGCGGCGGACCACTTCGTGCTCGCGCCCGACTGGCCGAAACAGGGCAAGAGCCGCCCGTGGCAGGGCCGGGCCACCCACGAGCGCATGCTGCGCTGCGTCACCGACGTGCTCGATCACTTCGGCCTCGGCTCGGCCGCCCTGGTCGGCCTGTCGCAGGGCGGCGCGCTCGCGCTCGCCACCGCCATCGAGCATCCGGGCCGCGTGGACCGCCTCGTGGCGCTCGCCCCGGCCGGCATCCTGGCGTTCCCGCCCGTGGTGCACCAGCTCCTCTGGCTCACCGCCAAGCTGCCGCTGCTCAACAGGACACTGCCGGGCGCGCTGCTCAGGACGCGCGCGCAGGTGGCGGCGTTCGCCCGCCGGGCGCTGTTCGCGGGGCCCGTACCGGACTTCGACGCGATCGTGGACGAGATCGTCGAAGAGGTACGGGCGGGCGGCGCGGGCTCGTCCGACTGGCAGAACGGCTCCATCGGCCCCTTCCGCATGCGCGTCGACCTGCGCCCGCGCCTGCCCGAGATCACCTGCCCCGTCCTGCTCATCCAGGGCGACAAGGACATCGGCGTGCCCCAGGCCCGTACGAGAGCCGCCGCCGCACTCATCCCCGGCACCCGCTACGAGCTGCTGGAAGGCGTCGGCCACTGGTCGAACCGGCAGTGCCCTGAGCGGGTGA
The DNA here is from genome assembly GCF_040676845.1 of Nonomuraea sp. NPDC049504. NCBI lineage: Bacteria > Bacillati > Actinomycetota > Actinomycetes > Streptosporangiales > Streptosporangiaceae > Nonomuraea > Nonomuraea sp. NPDC049504. Next base: position 5,011 of record NZ_JBFAPT010000027.1, on the reverse strand, counting down.
ACGAGCTCGTCTCGGCGTTCCTCGCCCCGGACGCCGAGCGCGCGACGAGCATGGACGACGTTGATCCTTTGGGCTAGTTTGCCCGGCATGAGGCTTCGTCGCGCATGGAGCGCGCTGTCGGCGGCTCTCGTCCTGGCCGCCCCGCTGCTCGTCCCACCCGCCGCCCAGGCAGGCCCGCCCCGGCTCGGCTGGGAGCTCAAGGAGACCGGGGTGACCGCGCGCCTGCGCGGCCTGGCGCCCGTCAGCAGGGACGTGGTGTGGGCCTCCGGCTCGGAGGGCGTCGTGCTGCGCACCGTGAACGGCGGCCGTACCTGGCGGAACGTCTCCCCGCCCGGCACCGAGGCGCTGCAGTTCCGCGACATCGAGGCGTTCGACGCGAACCGGGCCGTGGCGCTGTCCATCGGCGAGGGCACCGACTCGCGCGTCTACCGTACCGAGGACGGCGGGCGCACCTGGACGGAGACGTACCGGAACGACGAGCCGCGCGCCTTCTACGACTGCCTCGCCTTCTTCGACCGGCGGCACGGCCTCGCGATGAGCGACCCCGTGGACGGCCGCTTCCGCATCCTCGCCACCGATGACGGCGGACGGAGCTGGCAGGTCCTGCCCCCCGACGGCATGCCGCCGGCGCTGCCCGGCGAGGCGGGATTCGCGGCGAGCGGGCAGTGCCTGACCGTGGCCGGAGCGCGGGACGTCTGGCTGTCCACCGGCGGAGCCGACCGCTCCCGCGTGTTCCACTCGGCCGACCGGGGCCGTACGTGGACGGTCACCGACACCCCGATCCCGGCCGCCGACCCGGCACGCGGCGTCTTCGCCCTGGCCTTCCGCGACCGGCACCGAGGCATCGCGGTCGGCGGCGACTACCGCCCAGAAGAGGCATCACCCCACGCCGCCGCCATCACCCGGGACGGCGGCGCCTCCTGGCAGCCCGCCACCACGCCCCCACCCGCCTACCGATCGGGCGTCGCCTGGCTGCCCCACCTGCCCTTCGCCGCCATCGCCGTAGGCCCCTCCGGCAGCGACGTCTCCTGGTCGGCCGGCCGGACCTGGCAGACCTTCGACACCGGCTCGTTCGACACGGTGAGCTGCACCCGCGACCTGACCTGCTGGGCCTCCGGCGAATCCGGCCGCATCGCCCGCCTGGCGCTGCGGTGAGCAGCCCCGCCACCGGACCTGTTCGACGACGAGAAGGAGCCACCTCCAGCCCCTTCAACATTGAGGAGCAGCCCGCCTCCGAAGCCGTTCGACGCTGAGGAGGGGCCCCCTCCGAAGCCGTTCGGTGCTGAGGAGAGGCCGCCTCCGAACCCGTTCGACGCGGAGGCTGCGAGGAGGCGCTAGGTCCGTTCCGTCCAATAGGCGAGCTGTTCCCTCGTCGACCGCGTCACCGGATGGCCGGGGCCGAGCACGCGTTCCCTGATGGGCAGTAGCGCCGCGTACCGGTCCCTGGCGCCCGCCGGGTCCCCCGCCTGCCCGGTCCAATAGGCCAGGTTGGCGCGGGCGGTCAGCGTGTCGGGGTGCTCGGGCCCGGAGGCTCGCTCGCGCAGCGGGAGCAGGGCGAGGTACGCGTCCCTGGCCGCCGCCGGGTCGCCCAGCTCACCGGTCCACCGGGCCAGCTCGTGCCGGACGGTCAGCGTGTCGGGATGTTCGGGGCCGAGCACCCGTTCGCAGACCGGCAGCAACGCCGCATACAGGTCGTGCGCGGCCTCCGCGTCCCCCGCCTGCCCCGTCCAGTACGCCAGGTTGTGCCGCGTCGTCAGAGCGTCGGGATGGTCGGCGCCGAGCACCCGTTCCCTGACCGGCAGCAACGCCGCGCACTGCGCACGCGCGGTCCTCGGGTCGCCCGCCTGCCCGGTCCAGAAGGCCAGGTTGTGCCGGGTCGTCAGCGTGTCGGAGTGTTCGGCCCCGAAGGCGTGCTCGTGGCGTACCAGCAGCTCCGCGTACTGGTCGCGGGCCGAGACCGCGTCACCGAGCTCGCCCGTCCACCGCGCCAGCTCGTGCCGGGTGAGCAGGGTGGCGGGGTGCTGGGGGCCGAGCACGCGTTCCCTGACGGGCAGCAGCGCCGCGCAGTGGCCGCGGGCCTGCGCCGGGTCACCCGCCTCGCCGGTCCACAGCGCCAGGTTCGCCCAGGCGGCCAGCGTGTCGGGGTGGTCGCGCCCCTGGACGCGCTCGCGCATGGGCAGCAGCGCCGCGTACATGTCCCTGGCCGACGCCGCGTCCCCCAGCTCACCCGTCCACCGCGCCAGCTCGTGCCGGACGGTGAGCGTGTCGGGGTGGTCGGCACCGGACACGCGCTCCCGTACGACGAGCAGCGCCGCGTACATGTCCCTGGCCGCCGCCGCATCGCCCAGCTCACCCGTCCAGCGCGCCAGCTCGTGCCGGGTGATCAGCGTGGCCGGATGCTCGGCCCCCTGCACCCGCTCGCGAACTGGCAGCAACGCCGCATACCGGTCGCGCGCCCCGACCGGATCACCCGCCTCGCCGGTCCACAACGCCAGGTTCGCCCGAGCGGCGAGTGTGTCGGGGTGCTCGGCGCTCTGCACCCGCTCCCGGATCGGCACGAGCTCGGCGTACATGTCCCTGGCCGACGCCGCGTCCCCCAGCTCACCCGTCCAGCGTGCCAGCTCGTGCCGGATGGTCAACGTGTCGGGATGCTCCGCGCCCTGCACCCGCTCCCCGATCGGCAGCAGCTTCGCGTACTGCCACCGCGCCGACGCCGCGTCCCCCAGCTCGCCGGTCCAGCGGGCCAGCTCGTGCCGGATGGCCAGCGTGTCCGGATGCGTGGCCCCGAGCTCCAGCACCCGCAGCGGCAGCAGCTCCGCGTACATGTCCCTGGCCGCCGCCGCGTCCCCCAGCTCACCCGTCCAGCGTGCCAGCTCGTGCCGGGCGGTCAGCGTGGACGGATGCTCAGGCCCCAGCCGGGCCGCGAGCGCCGCGCAGATCTCCTCATACAGCGCCCGCGCCGTCCGGTAGTCGCCGCTCGCTCCCAGGTACCGCGCCGTCTTGTCCATGCCGGCCGACGCCGGGGTGAGCACCGTCAGGATGTGCGGCAGCAGCTCGGCGTACCGGGGCCAGGCGGCGGCGTCGAGCGGATCCGCCGGCAGCACCGACTCCAGGAGCACGGCCGCGACGTCCCGCCACCGCTGCTGCTCGGGCGGCGGCAGCTGGTCGAGAGTGACGGCCTGCACCAGCCGGTGCACCGAGACCAGGCCGTCCGCGGGATGGCTGATCAGGCTGTGCCCGCGCAGCGCGCTCACCGCCGCGTTCACCGCCAGCGGGTCGCACGGCAGCTCCTGGAGCACCATCACCGCACTCAGCCATGGCCGCACCTCACGCACCCGCCGCAGCGGCGTGCTCGGCAGCCGTCCGTACGCCCGCTGCCTGCGCAGGTCGGCCGCCAGCACCTCACGCGGCGCCCGCCCTTCGAGCGGCGACAGCAGCAGCTGGTACGGGATCGGCTCGTGCGAGCAGCATGCCAGCACCCGCAGCAGCGCGATCGCCTCCGGGCTGGTGCGCTCCAAATTGCTGAACGACAGCTGCCACGTCGTCGTGACCCGCTCCCGATGCCCCCACGGCTGCCCCTGGGCCAGCACCTCGGCCCGCTGGTCGTGCAGCAGCTCCAGGTACTCGGCCGGCCGCAGCCCCGTCTCCGCCATGAACGCCGCCGCCTGCTCCAGCGCCAGCGGCAACGCGCCCAGCTCCGCCACCACCGCCGCGGCGGTCACCGCGTCCTCCTGGCCTGACCTCGCCAGCACCAGCTCCGCCCCCGGGCCCGGCTCCAGAACCGGCACCTCCAGCCCCTGCTCCGGCGGCCAGCTCCCCGACCTGCTGGTGACCACCACATGCCCGGGCCCCGCCGGCGGCAGATACCGCCGCACCGTCCCGGCATCCGGCGCGTTGTCGAAAATCAGCAACCAGCATTCCGTACGCGCGGCCAGCGCCGCATGCACCTGATCCACCGGATCGGCCGCGTCGGCCGTCTCCCGCAACCCCAGCAACGCCGCCAGCCGCGCAAAAGCCGCCGACAACACCGCGGAATCGTGCGCCGGCAGTTGCCAGACGAGCTGATAGTCACCCTGATGCCGATGGGCGTACTCAACGGCCACACTCGTCTTCCCCACACCACCCAGCCCGTGCAACGCCACCACACTCGGCCGACCAGGCCCCCGCCGCAACCGCTCCCTGACCTCGCCGATCACCTCCTCCCTGCCCAGCAGCAGCGGCGGCCGCGGCGCAAGCTGCACCGGCCGCGTCGGCACCTGCGGCCGCGACTCCAGCCGCACGTCCCCCGCCACATCCACCCGCCCCACATTGACGGCCGTCGCCCCATCACCCGTCATAGCCACTCCCGGATTCGCCTCCCCAACGGAAATGGAACGCTCCACTTGTCCTGATTTGCCACCCGCTCCTGCACGCGGCGGCACCCCCGGCGTCCGAATGACCATCACCGTCACCACCACCAACCCCACACCCCCGACCGCGATGCTGAGCAAGCTGTCCATCTCATCCAGCACCCTGAGCACCGATCCCGGCACCCCGAACATCTCAGCGACGATGTCCACAACCCCCGCCAGCACCAACGTGCACGCAACCGGAGCAACCGTCCACACAAGGACCCGCAATCGCCGGCGCCGCCGTCTCACCTGCACCGATGCCTGCCCCGAAGTATGAGAACCCGTCACACTCCCAGAGTGACCCGCCCACCACCCCGCCGCCACCAGAACTCCACCATGCCCGAAAAGCCCCACCACCCACACCGTAACCCCACCCGGCAAGATCCCGTGGCTCCAACGACGAGCACGAGTCAGCTCAGAACCGCCGGCCTATGGGAAGCAGCACCCCAGCCCGACCCCGGGCATGCGGAAAAAAAGGGGTCCGGACATGCGGAAAGGGCCCCAACACCCCGTAAGGCGTTGAGACCCTTTCCTTGAAAGTTTGTGCGGCGGTGACCTACTCTCCCACACCCTCCCGAGTGCAGTACCATCGGCGCTGGGAAGCTTAACTTCCGGGTTCG